>CAZSVJ010000276.1:0-4399 GCA_964610185.1 uncultured Occallatibacter sp.
ATGGCAGCTTTTCTCATAACCGCATTGGTGCACGCCCCTGACATGCTGGGGCCGGTGCGACGCCTTTACAGCGCATTGCTCGATCCCCTTCGATCGGAACATGGTGAGGTTGCCGAAGTCCGTCACGCACTGTTGGCTGTTGAAGGTATTTTTCTGCTCCGAGGACTCGGGTTTGCAGAGGTTTCCGCAGACGAGCTCAAATCTGTCCTGCTCCACGCACGCAACATCGTCCTTGCGGCGTTGGATAGATCGGCGTACCGACCGCTCTGAGAGTCAGCGGTTTCACACTCGCAAACTGTGCGGCCATTCGAATGGCAACGGCCTCGTCTTTTTGGGCACATTCTGGGCACAAGCGAAAATCGCGGCTGTATTTGATTGATTCTAAAGCTGTTTATTTGGTGCCGGGAGGGGGGGTCGAACCCCCACGACCTTGCGATCGGCGGATTTTGAGTCCGCTGCGTCTGCCAGTTCCGCCATCCCGGCTCGGGCGCGGACTACCACGAAAAGTATCGCACAGCCGGGAATGCCGCGCCACTCCTCACGCCCGGACTCACGCCCGGACTCGCCTCGCCCCATCCTCAGGATTCGTGGCCCCCGCAAATGCGCTCCAACACCACCCATCGGATCATCCGGTTCGCTTGTTCACACCTTTTCCGTGCCTTTTTTCCAGGCGCGGACGAGCCGAAGGCGGCTGCCGTACCGCAGGCGCCGTGCGACAATGGAGGCAACCGTGATGACCACCGCCTCCTCTGTTGTTCCCGAATCGGTTACGGTGACCCCGCAACTGCTGGCTACGCACAGCATCACCGCGGACGAGTACGAGCGCATTCTGGCGGCTCTCGGCCGCATCCCATCGCTCACCGAACTCGGCATTTATAGCGTGATGTGGAGCGAGCATTGCTCTTACAAATCCAGCCGCGTGCATCTCAAGCGCTTACCGACAAAAAGCGACCGTGTGGTGCAGGGTCCGGGAGAGAATGCCGGCATCATCGATGTGGGCGATGGCTGGGCCTGCGCCTTCAAAATTGAATCGCACAACCACCCCAGCTACATTGAGCCATTCCAGGGCGCGGCCACCGGCGTAGGCGGCATTCTGCGCGACATCTTCACCATGGGCGCCCGGCCGCTGGCCGTGATGGATTCCCTGCGCTTCGGGCCGATCTCCGAAGACGGGTGCCCCATCCTTTCCGCGTCTTCTGTGGAAAGGGTGGGAAGCGAGGATGAACGGCGCGAGACGATCCACCGCAATCACTCCATCGTTGAAGGCGTCGTCAGCGGCATCGCCGGTTACGGCAACTGTTTCGGCGTGCCCAACCTTGGCGGCGAAACCAAGTTCGAGGCCTGTTACAGCGGCAACCCGCTGGTCAACGCATTCGCCCTCGGCCTGGTTCGCATCGACGAGATTTTTTATGGCAAAGCCGCTGGCGTCGGCAACCCCGTCATCTATGTCGGCGCTAAAACCGGCCGCGACGGCATCCACGGCGCAACCATGGCCAGCGAAGAATTCAAGGAAGGCTCGGAGCAGAAGCGCCCCAATGTTCAAGTCGGCGACCCGTTCATGGAGAAGCTGCTGCTTGAGGCGTGTTTGGAAGCCATGCGCACCGGCGCCATCGTCGGCATTCAGGACATGGGCGCCGCCGGCCTCACTTGTTCCACATGCGAGATGGGCGCGCGCGGCGGTGTCGGCCTCGATGTGGAGCTCGACCTCGTCCCGCAGCGTGAAACAGGCATGTCCGCATACGAAATCATGCTCTCCGAAAGCCAGGAACGCATGTTGCTTGTGGCGATCAAGGGCCGCGAAAACGAAGTGCTCAGCGTCTTCGCCAAGTGGGGGCTTGACGCCGTCATCGTCGGCACAGTTCAATCCGAGCCGCGCCTCCGCATTCGTCACCACGGCGTTCTAGTGGCCGACATTCCAAACAAATCCCTCACCGACGATGCTCCGCTCTATCACCGCCCGGTCGGCACATGGAAAGCGCCCGTCCCACTAGACCCTCCCGAAGAAGTGCTGGCCGAGCTGGCCAAAGACCGCGACCTCACCGCCGACCTGCAGAAGCTTCTCGCCAGCTCGAATGTCTGCTCCAAGCGCTGGGTCCATGAGCAGTACGACACCATGGTCCAGACCAACACCGTCATCGGTCCCGGCGGCGAAGCCGGCGTGATGCGCATCAAAGGCACGGCAAGGCCAGACGCGCTTGAAGGTCCAATCGGGGAGATCGGCCTGGCCATGGCTCTCGACGGCAACGGCCGCTGGTGTTATCTCGATCCCAAGCTGGGAGCGATGCACGCCGTGGCCGAGTGCGCGCGCAAGGTTGCCATGACCGGCGCAACTCCGGTTGCCGCCACTAACTGCCTCAACTTCGGCAATCCAGAGAAGCCTGAAATCATGGCTCAACTCTCCGCCGCCATTGACGGCATTGCGGAAGCTTGCAACGCCCTCGGAACGCCCATCACCGGCGGCAACGTGTCGCTCTACAACGAAACACGCGGCGAAGGCATTTATCCGACGCCGGTGTTGGGCATCGTCGGCATTCTGGACGACGTGACCAAAGCCGTTCCGGCGGAGTTCCAGAAGGCGGGCGACGCGATTCTGCTGCTCTGGCCGGTTCCGCGAGGCGAAGAGCCAAATCCTAAGCTTGAAGTTCCTTTCAAGCCACAGCCGATGAGCCCCTACCTGGCGCTGCCGATCACTCTGCCTCCGCCTTTTCCCTTTGCATCTCCCCTCCCTGACCTGGTTCCCGACGCTATCGAAGACACAACGGAAACCCCGGCAATGGAGGTTGCCGCATTCGGCAGCTCGGAATACGCCAAAGTCGTTCTCGGCAGTCTCTGGGGTACGCCACCCGCGATCGATCTCGACGCCGAAGCCAGCCTGCACGAGTTGCTGGCCGAGCTCGCCGAGGAGGGCATGCTTCGCTCCGCCCGCGACATTTCAGATGGCGGCATCGCTGTGGCCCTGGCGCAGGCGGCATTTCCGAACGGGATCGGCGCTACCGTTGAGCAGGATCAGTCCCTCATGGTCCATCCTCTCTTTGGTCTCTTCGCCGAGCCGGCCTCAACAGTGCTTGTCTCCACTCATCCATCGAACGCTTCAACAATCGAAAGCCTGGCCGGCAAGCACAATTTCTTCACCGCCCGCATCGGAACCACCGGCGGTGCTCGCCTGGAAATTCTCGTCGACGGCGAGCTCTTGATTTCCGCGCCGCTCAGCGAATTGCGCAAGCCCTGGGCCTCGGCCCTGGAAGCCAGTCTCCATGACGAGGTAACCGCATGACCCAGCGCCTCTACCAGGGCGTTCCTGGCGTCCGTGATCAATCGAGCGCACCGAGTGCTTTGAAAGGGCACGGCTTTAGAAGTGCCAATGCGAGGCCTAACCGAGCAGCAGCGGCTTTAGCCGCCGAGGGAATCGCGGCGTTGGAGGCAAACTTCACTCAGGGGCTAAAGCCGGAAGAATATATAGCAGAAGCTAGCGGCACGGCTAAAGCCATGCCCTTTAAAAGCGACACGCCAGGTGCCCCAGAGCCTGCCCTGAGCCTGTCGAAGGGTCTCGCTTCTGAAACCTCGGATTCAACCGACCCAAAGTTGAAAGAAGAATGCGGCGTAGTCGCCATTTACGGTCATCCTGAGGCAGCGCGCGAAGCCTATCTTGGCCTCTACGCCCTGCAGCATCGCGGACAGGAATCAGCCGGCATCGCCACCGCCGACGGCCATCATCTGGCCAACATCAAGGGCATGGGCCTGGTTTCTGAAATCTTCACCGAAGACGTTCTCGCCAAGCTGCCCGGCGCCATGGCCATCGGCCACACCCGCTACTCGACGACAGGCGATTCCGCGCTGCTCAACGCCCAGCCCATCCGCGTCGATTCCACCAAGGGCCTCATCGCTATTGCCCACAACGGCAACCTCGTCAACCTCGGCAATCAGCGGGCGAGCCTGGAGCGCGCCGGCGCTTATTTCCAAACCACATCGGATTCTGAAATCATCGTCCAGCTCATCGCACACTCCCGCGCCAGCTCGCTGGTCGACGCCATCGCCGACTCGCTTTCTCAAGTTGAGGGCGCATTCTCCATCGTCATGATGACCCGTGATCGCATCTTCGCCGCCCGCGATCCACGCGGCTTCCGCCCGCTTTCCATGGGCCGAATCAAGAATCCAGACGGCCCCGACACCATCGTCTTTGCCTCTGAGACTTGCGCCTTCGATCTTCTTCGTGCCGAGTACGAGCGCGACGTTCTTCCCGGCGAACTGGTCATGGTCACCGGCGACGGCGTCACTAGCCGCCAATATGCGACCGGCTTTCCGCAATCCAGTTGCATCTTTGAGCACGTCTACTTCGCCCGTCCAGACAGCCGCATCTTCGGCCGCTGGGTCCAGGAAAGCCGCGACCAGATGGGCCGCC
>CAZSVJ010000277.1:0-4371 GCA_964610185.1 uncultured Occallatibacter sp.
TCGCCGCCGTAGATGGTGTCGTCGAAGTGCTTGTCGGTGGTGTCGCCTTCGCCCTTCAAATTCTTTGCCGCGTTGATGCCGCCCTGCGCGCAAACCGAGTGAGAACGCTTGACCGGGACGATCGAAAACAGGTCGACGTTGCCGCCCGCTTCGGCGATCTTGATAACCGCCGCGAGCCCAGCCAGGCCTCCGCCAACCACGATGATTCTGGGTGCTGCCATGTGGTGATCCTCGTACTTTTTTCGCAATTTCCGCGCGTTTAGACCGGCACTAAACCCCAAACTGCTGCAGATGGTGGTCGAGATGCGCGCAGTTCAACGCCGACCACTCTTCCGGTGTCATCTTTCCAAAAAAACTATGTGGGCCCTTCGTGCAACCCACGGGGCCACCGGCTTGAAACCGTTCAATGAATCCGACGAGCCTGCGCCGCTCGAAATCGAGATCCCGGTCATCGGATACAACGTAAGCCTTGTCGGTCGGCATGTTCTTGGCCATCGCCTTGCCGCTTAATAGGCGTTTCTTGACCCGCCCGCCGATGAGCTTGCCGATCAAAACCTGGCGCATGATCTTGTCGCCGAGCGAAACCTCCATTGCGGCGGAACAGTGGGCCAGCATTTGCGCAGGGCTCATCTTGCCCCAAAGGCGCTGGGTCTCCGGAGTCAGCCTTTCAATGCGCTGCTTCAGTTGCTCCGCCGTCGTTTTGTCGAAGAGGCTATTCATGCCTGCGGAACTCTTTCCATCGGTGCAGTTATCGATGTGACTTCTGGCTTTAAATCCTCCGGCGTGTTGGGGTATTTGCCGCCGATAAAAGCCCAGATGCTTGCCAATCCCATGACCGCGAGCACGACTCCGAGCGCCGCGCAGGCATAGCCAAAGCGCTTGCGCGCGGTTGCGCCGGGAGTGATGCCCCACTTGGCGGCGAACAGCCAAATGCCGTAAGAGAAGTGCCAGCAGATGGCGATCATCGCGATTACATAGACGGCCACCATCCACGGGTTCGAGAGCTCGACCTGCACTTTATGAAACGCGGCGTAGGGGTTCTCCGGCAAGCTGATGCCCATGAAGCGCTGCCGTATTACGTGCTGGCCGATGTAGAGGATCGCGATCAGGCCGGTGTAGCGTTGCGCCATGTACATCCAGTTGCCGGCCCAGGGATAGTAGACGATATTCGACTTGCCGCGCAGCCAGATATAGACGCCATACAGGCCGTGATAAAGAATGGGCAGAAAGATGAATGTCCATTCGAGCACGCGGACCAGAGGCAGGCTGTTGAGGAATTTGACCTGGGCTCCGTAGGCGATAGGTCCCTTGAGGGCCTCAAAGTTCGAGAGCAGGTGCTCAAGCAGAAAAGCACCGATGGGCACTACGCCAAGCAGCGAGTGCAGCTTGCGCCAGATGAAGGAGTTCCCTTCAGCGGCGCGGAGCGGCTGTACGCCTTTGCGGACAGTTGGACGGTCAGGCGGGCGAATTGGGGGCGCGGCAGGTTGTTCGGCGGTTGCCATGAAATTGTCGGCTCCTAAGAGGCTGCGGGCTGAGTCTGTATCGGATTGAGGGACAGCGAAGCGCGTTTGATTTCAGTTGCATTATTGGTGTCGTGCGTCACCCCCGTCAAGGCGCGCCGATCAACGCCCGCGGATAGGCGGGTTTCGATACCTCAGGCTATGGCATTGCCGTGGGTTTAGAAGAGTTCCTTCTTGGCCACGCCTCCGCCGCACAACTCCATAGCGTGGGTCATGGCTTTGGCTATGCGATTGGCCGTGTCTTCATCGCGGATGGTAATGCCATTCGTCTTGCTGGTTACGTCCTTCTCAACCGGCGCCTGCTTGCCCTTCGTCGTGGAAGTATGACCGGAGAAAACGGCACTCGAAGCCCAGAGCTTCACATAGTAGACGGCGGGCGACACCGTTAAGCTAATTTCCGGATGGGCCGCCTCTGCAAATGCCTGGTTCTCAACATCCTGTTTCTTTTCGACGGTGATCTTCTCGATCTGTTTGAAAGGAGCTGTATCCGTCTCCACTGCTTGGATGTGCAGGTCGTCGGCGGTTATCCCTGGCTTCAGGGTCTTGCCAGGCGGCAGATCGATCGTGTGGTTGATAGTATAGGTGGTGTAAAGAGTGCAAGCCGCCGGGTCGGCCATCACGTCGCCGATACTGACAAAGTATCGCATGGTCAATCCCGGTTGACTGCTCGATGTTTCTGCCCAGGCCACCTGGCCTTGCTGGCTCAACTTTTCCTGAATGAACTGCATGGTCTGTGCCAGCGTCGGGCCGCTGTCGGCGGGTTTTGCTGGGGCCGGAGCGGTTTGTTGCCCGCACGCTCCAGCAGCGAAACCAAGGACCAAAATGAAAGCAAAATAGTATCTCCTCTTCACTGGTAGATCCTTTCTCTTTGCCTTTTCACGCGTCCATCCGCCTTCACGCGCTCTATTCCACGTTGCTGACCTTGCCATTCGTAAAGGTCACCTTCATATCCTTGTAATAAAAGATGGTCTTCGTACCCACTTTTGCCAGCCTGAGCGGTTGCCCGAACCCAGCAGTCACTTGATCCATCGTCTGGCCCACGGAGATCGTTGGCGGTGGCGTGTCCGCCGGCGGAGGTGGAGGCGCAATGTCCGGCATTGGCGCTTGCGGTGCGTCCCCGGTCCTGGCCCAAGCTTGCTGAGTATTCACATCTACCAGATTGCCGCCTTGAACCTTGAACTTCTGGGAAAACCCCGTTGAAGTGAACGTAAGAGTCAAGTTGTCCCCATCCACGGCATACTGGCCATGACCCTGCCCACCCCCCACAAACTTCGTGAACGTACCGTCGGCAAGAAGGAGCATATGAGACCCACCAGGGGCGAGGTATTGTCCTGGAATTGGCGGAGGTCCCTCTTGCGCCGGACTCGCCGCTGAATCGGCTACAGCCGGCTGCGCGCCTTGATCGTCCGGCGGCACAACCGTCAGCACCTCCGCCACCGATTGCAAGGCGGCGTCCGCGGACGGCACTTCTTTCTTGTTTTGGAAAGGTATCTTTAAGTTTGCATAGTAGCGAACGTCATCGTAGGGATCGCTGTAAAGCTGAATCAGCACCCCGTCCTTCTGCACCAGGATTCCAGTTACCCAGCACTTTTCCTCTGGCACGAATTGGCGCTGGGGGTAAGTTGATGCCGGGGTTGTCCCTCCCGGCGTAAGCATTCCGATCATCAGATCCCTGCCGAATCCGCCCATCCCCTGCCCGATCTTCCCGTTCTTATATGTGTTTGAAGGCGGCAATGGCGAGGCCACTGAGTACATCAGTAGCCCCGGCTTGTGAAGCTGGACCACGTCGCCGGCTGTAACAATATCCGAGCGGTCCGCCGCGATCTTTGTCACTTTGAATTGCGAGGAGAGTTTTGTCTGAATGTCGGTTAACGGGCTGCCCGACTGAGCTACTGACACAACGCTGAAAGCCAATGCGATTGCCGCCGCCCAGGATACGTGAAACAAACGTGCAGGAGTCATGGGTCTCTCCATTCGGATGTTATGGGGGAGGGTTTCAGGAATCGTAAGGAGGATAGATCAATGTCGCGCCACAGTCAAACGATTTTGCTTGCCGTTGATCGAAAGGAGAAGACGTGTGGCGGATTCAGTCGCTCAGCATCGGCAGCAAGGCCGCTAGGGCACGGCCGCGATGACTCAACGTGTGCTTGGTCTCGGGATCGAGTTCGGCCATGGTCTTGCCGAGCTCAGGCAGGTAGAAGAGAGGGTCATAGCCGAATCCACCAGTCCCGCGAGGCGCTTCAAGAATGACGCCCTCGACCGCGCCATTCGCTGAGAATAATGGTTGGCCGTCGCGAGCGGCCACCAGCGCGCAACAGTAACGGGCGGTTCGTATGGCGAGTGGCACCCCGGCAAGACGCTGCAAGAGGATCATGTTGTTCCAGACGTCGGAGTTGTCGTTGGCATCGGGCGAATCAACGAGGCCGGTGTCGGCGGCGAAACGGGCCGAGCGGACGCCTGGAGCGCCGTCAAGCGCGTCGACTTCGAGGCCGGAGTCGTCGGCAAGGACCATCATGCCTGGAGCGAAGCGGGAATAGTAGATAGCCTTGAGCGTGGCGTTGGCGACGAAAGTAGCGCCGTCTTCCTCGGGAGCCGGGACGGTCGCCAGCGCGGGCAGCGGATCGATGAAGATCGCATGAGCCGCGGCTGCGGCGCGGAAGTCGCGAAGTTTGCCCTGACTGGTGGTGGCTGCTAAGAGGCGGAGGGTCATGGGAAAAGTGTAAAGGGAGCCGGCGAGTGAACAGGCCGGGACAATCCTGCAACCGGCAGCCGAACTGCGGAATTCATGTTTCCTCACGGGCCGCTCAGGCGTCAAGTCCCCTTGGAACCATGTTAAGCAAACACATGCGGG
>CAZSVJ010000278.1:0-4358 GCA_964610185.1 uncultured Occallatibacter sp.
AATATCCCGATGATGCCGCGCTGCGCAGTATCTGGCTGGATGCTGTGCTCCGCTTGGCAAACGCGCGCCGGGATGAAGGCAAAGTTGGCGAAGCCGGCGACAGCGCTGCGTTATTGACTCAATCGATCAAAGACCTTCAGGAACTGCTACAGGAGAGGTCGGCAGCCACAGAGCCACAGGATTGGGCAAGAACCCAAACATATCTGGGCATCGCTTTGGAGGATAGGGGACAGCGAAGCAACGGCGCGCAGGCAACGGATTTGCTGGCCCAGGCAGTGACGGCCTACCAGGCAGCACTGAGCGTTTTTACCAAGCCGGATCAACCGCAACAATGGGCGTGGACTCAGCATAATCTGGGCAATGCTCTTGAGGATCAGGCGGAGCGCAGCAGAGGCGCGCAGACTGCGGAGCTGTTGGCGAGGGCGGTGGCAGCCTACCACGCGGCGCTGGAGGTGCGGACCAAGGCGGACGCGCCGCTTGAATGGGCCTCCACGGAGAACGCTCTGGGGGGCGCTCTGATGGCCGAGGGAGAGCGGAGCAGGGGAGCCCAGGCCACCGATCTGTTGGCTCAGGCAGTCGCTTCGTTCCGGGCGGTGCTAGAGGTTCGAACAAAGGCGGACGACGCGCTGGAATGGGCGGATACCGAAGACAATCTAGGGGTCGCTCTTTCGCATCAAGGTGAGTGGAGCAGAGGCCCGGAGGCAGCCGACTTGTTCGCCAAGGCAACCGACGCCTTTCGCGCCGCGCTCGAAGTGAAAACCAAGCAGAGCCTGCCCCAGAACTGGGCCAACGCCGAGAACAATCTGGGCGTCGCGTTCGCGGATGAGGCTGCGCGAGTAAACGGATCGCAAGCGGCCGATCTGCTCACTAAGGCAGAAGAAGCGTTCCAGGCCGCGCTTGAGGTTCGCACCAGGGAAAACCTACCCCAGGACTGGGCCAATACCGAGGACAATCTGGCCGCCGCTCTTGAGAGCCAGGCGGAACATAGCGGCGGGGCAAAGGCATTCGACCTGCTCACCCGCGCCGTGGCCGCCTATCGTGCGGTCCTGGAAGTTTATACCCAGGCAGACCTGCCTCAGGACTGGGCAACGACGCAGCAGAATTTGGCGGTTGCCCTTTACGCTCAAGCCCAGAAGGGGAGCGGAGCACAAGCGTTGGATCTTGCGGTCCAGTCCGCGCAGGCCAGCAGGTCGGCGCTTGAAGTTTTCACCAGGTCGGTGCAGCCCCAGGAGTGGGCAATGGTTCAGAATAATTTGGGCCTCGCGTTGCGCCTTGAAGGCGAGCACAGCAGTGGCAAGCAGGCCAAAGACCTGTTTGCCCAGGCAGTCGATGCCTATCGCGCGGCGATGCAAATCTATACCAGAAGAGAAAAACCCCTGGCCTGGGCAATGACCCAGAACAACCTGGGAAACGCGCTGGTCGATGAAGGAGACTATGCCGGCGCAGCCAAGGCGCTCGATGAATGCCTTGAGGATTTTCCGGACAACGCCGGATTCCTGAATACCGCCATCTCGATTTATCACGACAACCTCGACCGCTTCGACCGCGCATACGAGTTGGCCCAGCATTGGGTACAAGTAGATGCCTCGCCGGATGCAAAAATCAGCATGCTCGAGCAGGACCTGACCACCAGCCGTTTTGAAGATTGCGGCAAGCAGGCTGCAAGCATCGACGACCATGCATTCCCCAATGCTCCGGTCGCAATGACATTGATCCGCGACTCGATGCGCATGGCCTGCCAGTGGGGCGCCGGACAGAAGGCCGATGCGCAACAAACCGCGAATGCGCTGCTGCTAAAATCCGCGCAACTACAGGATGTCGGTTTTGAGTTCCCCGGCACGCGCCACTTTCTCGGCGAATCCCCTGCCTTCGAAACCGGCCGCGCATCCTGGATTGCCCTGTTTGATAGTCTCGAAAAAGGAGACGGCGCAGCCATGGCCGCTTCCTTGCGCCAACTTGACGAGGTCATGACGCACTGAAATGATTCTGCCCCGCTACGACGTTTTCTTGAGCTACTCGCGCGCCGACACCGAGCGAATCCGGCCGCTCGTTGACGAGTTGCGCCGCCTCGGCTACGTCGTCTTCTTCGATGTCCAATCCATCGACCCTGGCCAGGAGTGGAAGAAGCGCCTCGATAACTCCATCCGCGGCGCGCGCACCCTCATCTTGTGCTGGTCCGCAAACGCCCACGGCTCCGATTACATCACGTTCGAATATTCCCGCGCCCAGGCTCTCAAAAAGCCGGTCTTCCCCTGGCTACTCGACAACACCCCGCTTCCGGCCATGCTTGAGATTCAGGGCATCCCAGAGCCCGACGGCGTCAAAGTTGCCGCACTTCTGCGCCGCTCCCTTGGCTGGACGCTTACACGCCGCCGCGTCGTTCAGGCGGTTGCTGCTGTTCTCATCGCTGCCGCTCTGGCCGTCCCAACTTGGCATAAACTCAACCCGCCCCCGCCGCCGCCGTGGCAGTTCCAGGGCGAGGTCACCGACCTCAAAACCCACATTCCCATTGCCGGCGTTGAAGTGAGATTGAAATTGGCCGATGGCAAAACTTACACCGCCATCTCCGACGATCACGGGGCCTACATGTTGCAGAACCTGCCCCCGCCGCCGCCCATACACATTCACCTCGAGTTCTCCAAGGAGGGCTACATCGGCGATAATCCCATCGTTCCATCGGCTGAGACCGGCTTCGACCCAAAGCTGGAAAAAGCGCAATAGCGCGCGCCATCGTGGTCATCCAGCGGCGTAGCGGGCCCGCGGAAGATGAAACGGCGGCCAACTCCTTGCTAGCCTGCTAACTCGCTATCCCCGCTTAAGCGGCGGCTAACTTGCAGCACGAAACCGAGTACGCTGCCCCCCTCTTGAATCATTCAACTTACAGCAAGATTCGATTCTTTGTTTCAGCAAACCAGCAAGCGCCGCAGGCCGCAGCCAATCGGGAAACTCATTCCCGGAATAAACATCTCTCACACTGGAAATGGCAGATCGTGCCTTATAGCACAGCGGTCAACAGGTGCTCACCATCAAACTGAGTAGTGAATCCACCGAACGAATGTGGTTCATCTGGCTCTGCGTCGGAGTTTCAGGCGCCGGCGATTTTGACCTCCAATCTTTTGAGATCGAATTCATTGGGAGCCAATTCGGGAGGATCGCAATGCCTACTCACTTGCTCGACGAAGTCTCGACCGGCCCCGCTTCCCGGTTCGCACACGAGAAACACGAAGCGTCGCTTGCCGCCGAAACTGAAGAACTGGCCGGTCTGCGCTTCTCGATCATTCTCACTGCGTTATGGGAAGCGTCGGCCAACGTGGATGTAGAGCACCGGAATCAATTGCGCAGTGAACTAGCGGGGCTTCGCTGCCATTACTCTCAAAAGATCGACGAGATAGCCATGACCTTCGGCGTCCAGAACGCTATGAAAGCGCAAAAAGAGGTTGAGCACACCGTCGCCATCCCACCAGGCATGAAGCCGCTCATGACGCCAACGGAGGACAACCACCTCTATTTCTAACCGTTCGCCAACTTCGCCGACACACGGAGATCAAACTGTGCCCCATGTATCGGAGTCGCCGCGGCGACTTTTTTGTCCGATGGGTGGGAGTCCGTAGAACTCCATGACCGAGGAGTCGCTGACAACCGCCAACCATCGGCTGTAGACTTGTTTTGTCATGCTCCTGCCCGCCCTCCGCGATAAAGTTCTGCACGCCAACCGCGAGATCGCCCGCCGCGGACTTGCTCCGCACACCTTCGGCAATGCCAGCGGCATAAGCCGCTCCGGTCCCGAGCCGCTGGTCGTCATCAAACCCAGCGGCGTCGACTACGCCGCCCTCACTGCCGCTGACCTGGTGGTTACCAAACTCAGCGGCGAAATCGTCGAAGGCAATCTTCGTCCTTCGAGCGACCTCGATACGCACACTTATCTCTACCGCGAATTCCCGCAGATCGGCGGCATCGTCCACACACACTCCGAATTCGCAACCTCCTGGGCCCAGGCTTGCCGCCCCATTCCCTGTTTCGGCACAACCCACGCCGACTACTTCCATGGTCCCGTTCCTGTCACCGAGCCCCTCACAGCCGAAGAGGTCGCTGAGGCCTACGTCCGCAACACAGCCGCTGTCATTGTCCGCCGCTTCCGCTCTGGAAACCTTGATCCCCTCGCCGTTCCCGGTGTTCTCGTTGCCGGCCACGCCCCGTTCGCGTGGGGCAAATCAGTCGCGGAAGCAGTCGAGCACGCCGATGTCCTCGAATACATTGCCCGCCTCGCCTTCCGAACGGTCCTGCTCCGCGACAGCCGCGACCTTTCTGGACTGTCCGAATCCGAAATTCCAGCGTACGTTTCCGAACACCACTACCAG
>CAZSVJ010000279.1:0-4310 GCA_964610185.1 uncultured Occallatibacter sp.
AGCGGCTGCTGCTCGAGGCCCGGCTCGACGCCCTGCAGCGGCAGATCAACCCGCACTTCCTGTTCAATACGCTCAACTCCATCGCTTCGCTGGTGCGCAACAAACCGGAGTTGGCTCGCCAGATGACGGTCAAGCTAGCCAACATTCTGAGAGCGCTGCTGAAGGACCACGATACGTACGTTCCCCTGCGCGACGAGCTAAGCTTCACCGACGACTACCTGGACATTGAGGTGGTGCGGTTTGGAGCGGACAAGCTGAAAGTTGAAAAGGAGATCGACCCCCGGACGTTAGGCGTTTTAGTACCCAGCATTTTGCTGCAGCCGCTGATCGAAAACAGCATCAAGCACGGCCTCGAGCCGCGCCTGAAAGGAGGCACGGTAACGCTGCGCAGCCGGCTGGACGGGGATCGCGTGCTGATTGAGGTGGCCGACGACGGAGTGGGCATGGGCAACCGGCCGGTCTCCGCGCTGCGCCGCACCGGCGCCGGCATCGGCATGAAAAATGTGCAGGAGCGGCTGGAGGTGCTCTACGGCACTCAGGCCCGGTTTGAAGTGGTCAGCAATCCGGGACGGGGAACGCTGGTGTCGATCGAGATTCCGGCGAACCTGCCGGATGTCATGTAGCGCACATCCGCATCTGTTGTGATTGGCGGGCAAAAGGAGGAAGAATGAACGGAAATGAAAGTGCAACCCCAGGAGCCGTGCATTTCGACACCATCGGCCAGATTGCCATTACGGTTGGCGATCTGGCGAAGTCCAAGGACTTCTACCGGAACACGCTCGGAATGAAGTTCCTGTTCGACGCCGGGACCATGGCCTTCTTTCAATGTGGGGAGATTCGGTTCATGATCGGATCTTCCGATCAGTCAGCGCCCCGCGGAGGAACGATTCTGTATTTCAAGGTCCAGGACATTCAGGGGACACATGCGCTGTTGAAGGAGCAAGGCGTGGAGTTCGAGCAAGCTCCGCACCTGGTGGCCAAGATGCCCGGTCACGACCTTTGGATGGCATTCTTGAAGGATCCGGACGGCAACATTCTGGGAATCATGAGTGAAGTTTCGCGCGCTTGAGTGCTGCCGAGCGCCGCCGGATGCGGTTTAAGCCGGGTTATCGGTCGAGGGAATTGCCGGCCTGCTTTTGATGCGAGCGACCATGAATTGTTCGTATTCCTCTTTGAGGGTCATCCCAGATTTCACTGATAGAGGATTTCGCTTTTGGAGATAGCGAAGCCACTCCTCGTAATCTTCGGCGGTGGCTCCTGCTGCAGTGGCGCGCTTCGCCGCCCCGGCGCTGGTGACTCGGTCTCCCTCATCTTTCCTTCCCCCGCTGAAGAGCCAGTTCGTTTCAAAGGGGGCAATCCCGGGGATGCAGTAGCGAACGAGCCAGAAAAACGGAATAAAGTCTCTTCCCACCGCCAGGGAAACGACAACAATCAGGCAGGCCAGGTGGGTCAAGATCGTCGAAAAAATGGGCAAGGAAAAGCCTGCTTTATGGTCGGCGGTAAATACGAGCCATACAAGGAACAGGTGGTAAGTGACCAAAATGGGAACGTAGGTAGCCCACGCGCCCTCCGGCAAATAGAGCTTCAGCAAGTATCCAAGACCGCTGCAGAGCGCGAATACAACTATCTTCATTCCGTCCGCCTCATTCCAGTTTGTGCTTTTCAGCCTGCGGTAGTTTTTCTTGAGACGATAATTCCATCGCGCGCTTTGCCTGTCAATAAACCTTGGAGGTCAAGCTACAGTGGAGGGTTCCATCCGCACCAAGTTAGACAATGGCCGAAATCGTTATTGCACTTGAGGATGAGGCGGGTTCACTTGGCGATCACTCTTAGAGCCGCATAGCACAGTCATTCGCGGTATGCTCAGACCATGGTGCGCTTCACGGTGCTGGCTTCGGGGTCCAAGGGCAACAGCACGATTGTCTCCGGCGGGCGCACCCGGATTTTGGTCGATGCCGGACTGAGCTGCCGCGAGCTGTTCCGGCGCATGCGGCTGGCGGGCGAAGAGCCGGAGACACTGGACGCGATCATCGTTACCCACGAGCATGTGGACCACATCCACGGGCTGTCCGTTACGGCGCGCAAGCTGGGCATTCCAGTGTACTTTACCGAGGGCACGCATCGCGCCTGGATGCGCTGGCTGACGCCTCGGCGGCAGATGACCTATGCCCAGTGGATGGAGCAGTGCCGGAAGCAGGCAGCCGAGCGGCAGGCGGAGGCAGCGCAGTTCGACATCGAGGGTGAGCCGGACGAATCCGACCTAGTAGCCGATTCCGGGCTGGTCCCTGAACCGTCCCAGCCTCAGGCTCAGCCCCGGGCCGAAGCAACCGGTCCGGAATCGGCAAGCCCAGAATCGGCGACCCCAGCTCCACAGAAGGACCCCACATGGCTGCCGGCTGTTGAGTACTTCCAGGCTGGGCAGCCATTCGAGATCGGCGATATTGCCGTCAGCCCCTTCACCATTCCCCACGACGCTGTCGACCCGGTGGGATTCGTTTTCAAAACGGAGGGCGCGCGGATAGCCTTTGCCACCGATCTGGGCTACATTTCGCCCAACGTAAAGGCGCAGCTCAAGGGCGTGGATCTGCTGCTGCTCGAGTCGAACCACGATCTGGAGATGCTGCGCGACGGGCCCTACCCCTGGTCGGTGAAGCAGCGGGTGCTTTCGCGCGTTGGCCACCTCTCCAATGAAGCGGCCGCTGCGTATCTTGAGAATGAGTACGACGGCCAGGCGGCCTACGTGATTCTTGCTCACCTGTCGGAGAGCAACAATCTTCCTGAACTTGCAAGGGTGACGGCGGAGCGGGCGCTGAACGGCCGGGCGAGCTTGCTGGCCAACCGGCTTCTGCTGGCCGCCCAGCATGAGGCTCTGTCTTCTATTTACTTTTAAGTCAATTAGATTACAATTGGTTGAGACGGGCTTCACTCTGTGCCAAATAGTTTGGCAGAAGGAATGCAATAACCTTTCTGCCGTAGCAAGGCAGAGCCGCGTATCGCTGAGTCCCAATGGGTAGATGGCGCTTTCTATGGTTTTGAGTATTGTTTGCCATAAAGGGCGCGCAACCAGTTGGCGGGCAGGCACATCGTTTGTAAGGTGAGTGTTTACGTCTATGGCAAAAACCGAGTGCACGGATAGAGTCGTGGGCGGCATCCTGGCAAGCTGGCGATATGACATCTCCGGAATTGCCCCCGAAATGCGCAAGGACTATGAGCATCACTTGGCTGAGTGTGCTCACTGTAGCGCCCGGCAGAAAGTTCACCGCACCATCGATGTGACGCTGGCCGTTTTAACGTCGTTGTCTGTGCTCTTCTTCCTCTTCGCGCTGGCAGTCATCGTGCATATCAAGCCGTTTGAGTATGTCTTCATCAACGTCTTCGGCCTGGACATCTTCGACATGTACCATATGCTGGTTTCGGCGGCCATTGCCGGGGTTTGTTTCTCCTTGATTGGCCTGGCGCTGGTGCTCACCACCACGCCCGCGCCTTCCTACCTGGGCGGCATTGCGGCGGAGCGAGCCAAGCTTATTGAAGAGCGGCTGCCAGATTCGATCAAGTCGCTGCGTCCGCGTTAGGTGAAGTTTTCTCTTCGCAGTTTTGCGGGCCTCCCAAGTTCGGGAGGCTCTCTTAGTTTGCGGCGACTTGGCCAGTCGGGCCGATTATGTCGGGGTCCTCAGCAGCAGATAGCCGCCGGCTAGCGCGAAGAGAATATCCGACGACCAGGCGGCTAGCGGCGCGGGCAGATAGTTGACGTTGCCCATGGCGCCAAAGAGGCTGTCGACCACAAAGTAAGCCAGCGCTACGGCGATCGCCAATGCGATGCCGGTCAGCGAGCCACGCCGCCCCATCGATAGCGCGAACGGGATTGCCAGCACGGCCATGACGACGGCGATCAGCGGGTAAGCCAGCTTTTGCCAGAGCTGCACCCGCAGGCGCACCGTGTCAAAGCCGCTTTGGCGCAGGTCGGCGATGTAGCGGTCGAGCTGGCCGAAGTTCATTTCCTGTGCCTGCTTCTCTTCCTTGGTGAAATAGGCGGGGTCTTCATGGATCTCAGAGAATGCGGTCTGGCTGAACTCGCGGTATTCGGTCACCTTTCCGCCCTCGATGTCATGTTGCCAGCCGTCAAGGAATTGCCAGGAGCTGGTTTCCGGGTTCCAGGAAGCACGGGAGGCGAAGATGCGGCGGGAAAGCGCGAAGGAAGACGAATTGAACTCGAAGATGGAGAGATTCGCAAATTCTTTTTGATCCGGATCGAAGAACTGGTAGTGAAAGATGCGTGCGGGCTCTCCTGCGTGCGGCTGGCCGAAGATCCA
>CAZSVJ010000280.1:0-4305 GCA_964610185.1 uncultured Occallatibacter sp.
ATCCGCAGAGGCCGACCAGACAGAGCCAGGGAATGGCGACCCACCACCACCAGTCCTCAACGGGGATGCCGTAGAAGAAATGCACGGTGGCCGCAACCAGTCCGGCCGCGGCCGGAATGGGCATGCCAACGAAATACTTCCGTCCCGGCCGTCCAGGGTTGCGCGGCTGCGCATCGCTGCTGATGTTGAAGCGGGCAAGGCGCGAGACGCCTCCCATAAGAAAAAGAAAACAGATGAATGCGCCGGCCTGCTGAAGGTGCAGGTGCAAGCGGGGGTTGATGGAATCCGGGAGGAAATGAAATCCCCAGATGAGGGCCAGTAGGCTGGGCGCCATGCCGAAGGTGATTGCGTCGGCAAGCGAATCAAGTTCCTTGCCGAATTCGCTGGTGGTGTTGGTCATGCGGGCGATGCGCCCATCGAGGGCGTCAAACGGAATGGCGAAGAGGATGGCGATGGCGGCCCAATCCAGATGAAGGTCGGCGTTGCCGCTGATGGCTTTGATGGTTTCGGTAATCGAGAAATAGCCGGCCGCGATGTTGACGGACGTAAACAGCGACGGCAGCAGAAACATTCCGCGGCGAAAACGAGCCTTTGCATTAGCGCGCGCGATTGCGGGATCGCGGCCGTTCATAGGCCTTCTCCGTCGGGCATGGCGGCAATCACGCTGGAGCCGCCCTTGACGCGCTGGCCGGCCTTGACCCGCAGCGTGGCTTCTTCGGGCAGGAGAACATCGACCCTGGAGCCGAATTTGATGAGGCCAACGCGCTGCCCTCGCTCCACCTTGTCGCCCTCGCTGAGGTTGAAGACGATGCGCCGCGCCAGAAGGCCGGCAATCTGCTTGAAGGTAATTTCGATTCCCTGGCCGCTCACCGTGACTACGTTTTGCTCGTTGTGCTGGGCCGATTCGGGGTTCATGGCGTTCAGGTACTGGCCCTTCGTGTAGCGGACAGCCTTGATGACGCCGCCGATGGGCGAGCGATTCACGTGCACGTCAAACACGCTGAGAAAGATGCTGATGCGCTGCCGGGGTCCCTGAGGAGTGGCGATGGTGACGGTTTCAGTGACCAGCCCATCGCCCGGCGATACGATCAACCCGTCGCCGTCGGGAACAGTGCGCTTTGGGTCGCGAAAGAACCACAGGAAAAATGCCGCCAGTAGCAACGGGGCTGTGGCCCACGGCCAACTGCCTGTAACCCACACCAGCAACCCCGCGACTGCCAGCAAGCTCAAACCGTAGATGTAGCCGTCACGAACCATCGTCCATAGCGATTATACGGTGATTCCGCGCGGAAGACGGCTATGTTGTTCAATTGGCGACGCGGAACCGGGCAAGCTTGGGGGACACAGAATCCACAATGTGGCCGCGCGGGAGAGCACGGCGACGCTCGGGCGATTCGGCTGCATGAACCAGGGAGACGCGAGCAAGCCTATGCGACGGCTGGCTGGCGGTGCTCCAGGGCAAAGATCAGGTCTTTGGCATGCAGCTTGAGTTTCTTCAAGCGCACTTGTTCGAGCTGTTCATCTTCGGAGAGATACGGTTTTTGAAGCAAATCTTCCAGCCGCTGAGCGTAGCGATGATGTTCGGCATGCAGGCGATCAAGCTCTTCGCTCAGCGAGGGATCTTGTACTTCGTCCATCAAGCACCTCCGTAAGTAACAGAACATTTACATATAACGCTCTTGACGCTCAAACGGCAAGTCCTAAAGAGAACGATGGTCATTTGAAGTGTGGATTTCTGGCCGGAATCGGGTCGAGTGTGAGGTACATTGCCACCAACCTGATGGCGTTAGCGGGCCGGGGCATTCACGGAAGACGAAGCGACAGAAGCACAGCATCCTCAACAGGATCAGCGTAGTAGCGCGGGCGCCGAGCGGTTTCCGCAAAGCCGAGACGGCGGTAGAGTGCTAATGCAGGCCGATTGGAAGCACGCACTTCCAGACATACTTCCGTAACCTGCAGGATCTTCAGTTCATTTGCCAGCGTGGCGAACAGGAACCGGGCCAGACCGCGGCGCTGGGCCTGAGAGGCGACCGCGATCAGTTCCAGTTCAGCCCGAGGCGCCAGCACGCTGGCGACGGCGAAGGCTGCGACTTTCCCAGTGCTGGGAACAGCGGCAACTCGCGCGATTCGCTGCGGAGAACTGAGCGGGTCGAGCGCGGAAAGCCACGCTAACCGCGACCAGTGGGGCGCTTGATTGAGACTCCGCTCAATCACAATCACGCGGTCAAGGTCTGCCGGGATCATGGGGCGGATTTGGAATTCGTGCGTTGGGGAATTCATATGCGCTGAGAGGCTGCCGGCTCACCGAAGATTCCCGCGCCAAATATCTCCGCATCTGACCGGCGCAGGTAGTGGCCGTCGAGCAGAGCCAGATCGACGAACTTCCCGGCTGCGAATCTCGGTGATGCGAGGCGAAGCGCGTCGGAGGCGGTTGGCGCTGGCGTTCGGAGCAACTCCGTGGTTGGCCACGCGGCGGTGAGGAGCGCGGCTGCGGCATCGTCGCAGACGGCAATGCGCGGCGGTGGTGCAACGGTAGCAAGATCGGCAGCCCCGGCCAGCAATTCACGAACGGCTGGGGGGGGCGAGTCGAGACGCAAGAACACTTCGTGGCGATGGGCATCGATCGCCGCGGAGGGCACGCCGGATTTCCAGGCCAAAACTTCAAGACGAGAGACCGCGACTACGGGAATCTGGGCGGGTTCGGCCAGGCCTTTGACGGCGCTGAGCCCGACGCGCACGCCGGTGAAGCTGCCGGGACCGTTGACGGCGACGATGGCGGCGAGTTTGCTCAGATCGATTTTGTTTTCGGACAGCAATTCCGCGACGGCGTCCACGAGCGTAGCCGAGTAGCTGCGTCCTTCAAGCTCGACCTGGCCGAGTACCTCAATTTCACCTTCATGGAAGCGGCCGAGGGCGACCGAGCCGGAGGGCCCGCAGGTGTCGATGGCTAGCAGGAACGTGGCTGGCGCGGGTGTTTCGGCAGGCGGAGAACTGGATTGCATGACTTTCTCAGCATGACACAGCGGCAAGGCGGGGGGTCCATGTGGACAGGCGTGAATCCGCTCTTGCATTGTGATTTGGGGTAAACTGGTACTCAACCGAGGCCCGCTATGACCGTAACATTGCATCTCAAACCGGAAGTGGAGGCTGGCTTATTGGCCAAGGCCCAAGCCAGCGGTATTGGGTTGGAGGATTATCTCCTCACGGTCGTTGAGGGCGCTGCCTTTTCTGCAAGGGTTTCGCCGGCTCCCGAAGTGAGGCGAGATCGTGCGGAAGCGGTCTGCGGGATGCTTGAGTTCGGCGAGAAGCACCACTTGAGTTTAGGTGAGCCTATTACCCGCGCGCGCCTGCACGAAGGCCATCGTTTCTGATGGCGGAGTTCATTCTTGACGCTTCCGTGGCGATCTCCTGGTGTTTTCCTGGCGACCCGGCAGAAGACACGCCCTACAGCCGCCGTATCCTGCGTGAATTGATCGTTAACGATGCAATCGTCCCTGAAATCTGGGCATTTGAGATCGCGAACAGCATCTTCGTTTCTCATAACAAGCGCAAGCGTATCAACGAGCAGCAGGTCGCTGAGTACCTCACACTTTTGAAAGCATTGCCGATTCGGGTTGAATCGCGGCCGCTTTGGTCCAATGTCGAACTGGAGGCATTCGCGCGACGCTGGGATCTCGCGGCTTACGACGCTGCCTACCTGGCCATGGCCCTACAGAGAGACCTGCCGCTTGCCACAGCCGATGGGGTTCTTAAGGAAAAAGCAAGGGCTGCAGGCGTCTCGATCTTCTCTTGAGCGACGGAATTGGGCTCGGCTAGGCCTTTGACGGCGCTGAGCCCGACGCGCACGCCGGTAAAGCTGCCGGGACCGTTGACGGCGACGATGGCGGCGAGTTTGCTCAGATCGATTTTGTTTTCGGACAGCAATTCCGCGACGGCGTCCACGAGCGTAGCCGAGTAGCTGCGTCCTTCAAGCTCGACCTGGCCGAGAATCTGATCCTGGCCGTCGAGGAAGCGACCGAGGGCGACCGAGCCGGAGGGCCCGCAGGTGTCGATAGCGAGCAAAATCGGGACATCGCTGCCGAGCATCCGCGATGAAGATTCGGGAAAATCCATATTCAGAAGCATTACACAGCCGGAATCGCGAATTCCAGCCCTGCCCGGTATGGCCTGGCCGTGCCTCGAACATTCTTCAAAGCGCGGAAACGGCCGTGGCCCTATAAGAAGCTATAGCAAGCTTTAACCTGGGAAAAGAAACATTGCGAGCCGGGTGATCCAAGGTGTATCCTCGCGAAAACCGGAAAACAT
>CAZSVJ010000281.1:0-4299 GCA_964610185.1 uncultured Occallatibacter sp.
CACTTCTATGAGGCGATTCTTGCCACGCTGGCGATTCTCGTCTGGCACTTCTATCAGGTCTTCTTCGATCCCGATGTTTACCCGATGAACTGGGCATGGTGGGACGGGAAGATGCCCGTGGAGCACTACCGCGAGGAGCACGGACTGGACGCCGAAGCATTGACCGAAGCCGAGAACAAGAATGCAGCGGAGCCGCCGAACCAATAACTCGAGCGGCAGCTTCCGCAATCCCGATGCGCGAAGCCGCCGCAACGATCTCTTCGCTCAGATTCGAAAGTTATCTGGGCGCCAGCTCTTGATGCGCTCCTTGATCTGTTTGCGATCCAGGTTATGTTCAAGGGCCTGCTTGGCAAGCTCGACAACCTCGTCATCGGCGGCAAATCGCAGTCCTATCAATTGGTCTTCAGTGAGGCGATAGATCTGCGCATGCCACTCTGGCGGTGCGAGGGCCTGCAAGCGCAGGCGCTCTTCAAGCCGGATGACCCGATCCTGAACCTTGAGGGGATAGGATCGAATTCTTATCACCGGGATGAACGCGGCAATCGAGAGAATCAGCAGCCACGAGGCGTAGATGTTGGGGTGGTTGACGAGGAAGGTGATGGCGATGATGAAATTGACACCCAGGACGGCTGCAAACACCATGTGATAAGGTGGATCGAAGCGCGCATGCTTCTTGAAACTCTGCGGGGCGGAGTTGCTCATGTGTGCACCCATTTCTCTGGCCGGAGTTTGCTGCCGCATTGTTCTGAAACTTCCAGATGCTGCCGCAGCGGCGCCGGTGGCCTGAATGCCTGCGCTATTCGGATTTTGGGCGAGCCGGGAAGGCGCTGTCAACGCAGAAACGTCAATTGCGAAAGAAAGTCCATTGAGTGCAACAGCCGGTGAAGGCCTTGAGCGAAACAAAAGGTCGGACGCAATCCGTGCAATACAACTAACGATTCTATGACTGACGAGTGGCCCCTTACTCTGCTAACGTTTCTTTCCGGGGACACCCCCGCCCAAAAACCGAGCGGATTGTCTCCAAGTCTTTTTTCAATGTGAGGCTCCTCTTGAATCTGCGTCTTCTGCTCCTGCTTGCCTTTCTTCCAGGCGCGGCTCTACCCGCGCAAGTTACTCTGCCCAGAATTCTAGCCAGCCATATGGTCATCCAGCGGGATCTGCCGGTGCACGTGTGGGGGATGGCCGCGCCGGGGCAAACAGTGAGCGTCAGCTTTCGCGGAGAAACTCGCACGGCCACCGCTGGCCCCCTGGGCCGATGGAGCGTCTACCTTTCGCCAGGCGCAGCCGGCGGCCCATTTGAACTGATCGTCACGGGATCGCCTAGAGCCGCCGGTAGTGAAGCGGCTTCTCCTGCTGCTGACACGATCAAGCTCGACGACGTTCTTGTCGGCGACGTGTGGGTTGCTTCCGGTCAATCCAACATGGAGTTCGCAATGCGCCAGGCTGCAACGGCTGCCGCGGATTTGCCCCATGCGGACAATCCGAACATCCGGCTTCTCATCGTCAAGAAAAATGCCATCGACTTCCCGCAAGATGACGTCGATCTCGATGCGGACTGGTCAGCCTCAGCGCCGCAGACTGCGAAAGATTTCTCCGCCGTGGCATGGTACTTTGCCCGCGAGATCGAGAGCCGGGAGCATGTGCCGGTGGGCGTGATCGACTCGACATGGGGAGGAACGGTGGTCGAGGCCTGGACGCGGATGGCAGCGCTGGGCGCGGACGCAGCCCTTTCGCCTTTATTTGTTTCATGGGGCAAAATGACCGAGCACGAAGCGGACGCTTCATTCGTAGCCAAGGATCAACAGCGCCAGCGGGAGGAAGCCAAGGCGCAGGGCAAGCCTGAGCCGCAGTTTCCCTGGCATCCGCAACTCAACAGCTGGGGCCCCGGCATGCTTTACAACGGCATGATCGCGCCGCTGACACCATTTCCGATCCGCGGCGTGATCTGGTACCAGGGCGAAAGCAACAGCGCTCTGGCGAGGGCGCCGCTCTACAACCGCATCTTTCGCGCGTTGATTGAAGATTGGCGGCGCCAGTGGGGCGTAGGCGATTTTCCATTTCTCTATGTGCAGATTTCGAACTTCAAATCCAACGCGACCGAAGATTGGGCCGAGCTGCGCGAGCAGCAGTTGAAGGCGCTCGAGCTGACCAATACTGCAATGGCCGTGACCATCGACATCGGCAATCCGGACAATGTGCATCCAACTGACAAGGTCGATGTGGGCCATCGGCTGGCGCTGGCGGCGCGGGCGCTCAGCTATGGCGAAGACATCAACTATTCCGGGCCGATCTATCGCCAGGCAACGCTGGAAGGAAGTGCGATTCGAGTGTGGTTCGATCATCACGCTAAGGGGCTCGTTGCCAAGGGCGGAGAACTTACAGGCTTTGAAGTTGCCGGGGCTGATGGCAAGTTTGCCCCGGCCACGGCCAGGATCGAAGGAAACACTGTAGTGGCAACGAGCGAATCGGTGGCCGAGCCGGTGCATGTGCGCTATGGCTGGGCCAACAGCCCGCAGTGCAATCTGTTCAACGGCGAAGGGCTACCGGCTTCACCGTTTACGTCGGCTGAGTAACTGTGTAAGCTCAAATCTTCGGCGGAATAATGACGGTGGTTTCCTGAACTTCGATCAGCCCGCCGCTGGTTCGCTTCTCCAACTCGGGCAGGATCGCATCGACTTTTTCGCGGGTCTCTATGAACTCGATTTTGATGGGCAGGCGGTCGGAGATCTCCAGAATATGCGCGGAATGAATGCGATGACTTGAGCCGAAGCCGGCAACCCCCTTGAGCACCGTGGCGCCGTACACACCATTGTGGAATAGGAAGTCCAGTAGGCTGGTGTACACCGGAATCCCGTGATGCTTGGCACCATCGTCGACGTAGATTGTGACCTTGACGGCCTTGCCTGAAGTCAACATGCCTGGCCTCCATTCAGTGCGCTCGCAGGTTCTTGAGATCCTGACCGTGCAACGAAGGATTGAAGCACCATCGAGGGAGAATTGGCAAGCGTTTCCGGCACAGGTCTTAGAGGATCTCGGCCAGCCACGATCCGCTCCAGACAGCGATGAGGCCGAGGACCATGCTTCCAATGGTGTAGAGCGCGGCCAGAAAGAAGGCTCCTGAGCGCAGCGTCGAGAGCGTCTCCCACTCAAAGGTTGAGAAGGTGCTGTATGCGCCGATGAAGCCCACAGGAACGAGAAATCTCCACGCCGGATTCAGGTCGGCTCGCTTGCCAAGATAGGTCAGCGTGAAGCCGATAATCACGCAGGCCGTCAGGTTAACGACGAGCGTGCCGTAAGGGAATTTGATTCCCATGCGGCCAGAAATGGTGGAACCAACCCAGAAGCGGGCGACGGAACCAAGCGCTCCGCCAATGGCGATAAACAGGTATTTCTGCAAAGCCTCTCTCCTTTCAAGTTTATACAGCGAATAGCGTCGCGCACCCGCGTCAATGGCCAATGCGAGGTTGGAATGACCGGCGCATCCGCTCGGGCTTATGCCGCTCATGCTGTATTAGGGAGATCTCGCTGGGATATGACCCCGCAACAGGATTCCCTGTCAGGAGTCATCATCTGTCCGACCGTTACGGCGGACAGCGGTTAAGGGTGAACTCCTTCACCACAACCAACGATCTCATTACACGCCGATGCTGTTTTGTTGTCAACCGCTTTGATCGTATGAAGCATGAGCAATTTGATGGAGCGGCTGTAGAATCGCGTCGAGGGCGCATGAAAACACTTGCCAGTCCGGTGGACAAGCAGGAAATATTGCAGACGTTGGCGCGGATTGGGCCGGCCAGCCAGTGAGGTGGTCCCGGTACTTCGGACAATTTTTTGCTTTTTCCTTAAGTGGGAGTTCTTGTTCTTGCCTTTACGCTGCCATGGATTCTGGCAGGCGGTTGAGGTATACCTGATCGGGCGTTTGCGCTTTCAGGCTGGAGTGTGGTCTGTTCGCGTTATAGAAGTCGATGTAGCGGCTGAGCGATGTTCTTGCCTCGCTGACCGACGGGTAGGAGTGCAAGTAGACATCCTAGTGCTTGATAGAGCGCCAGAGCCGTTCCACGAAGACGTTATCGCGCCAGCGTCCCTTGCCGTCCATGCTGAAGTTGATCCCGTTTTCCTATAGCCGCCGAGTGAAGGCTTCGCTGGTGAACTCCACCCCCGCCACAAAAACCTGTCAACGGGACCGAACATCTTGAAACTGAAGCGACACACGCAAAAAAGGCTGACCACTATTCCGGTCAGCCTTTTGAGGAGGAATTGAATCGGCTGATCGTCGAGCCCCAATTACTGCGTGACAGG
>CAZSVJ010000282.1:0-4296 GCA_964610185.1 uncultured Occallatibacter sp.
GACGGAATCCGGCGCGCCTTCGAGCAGGTCGGAGAGGCTGACGTGAATGCGGCCTTCGCGAAGGCGGATGGTGGTGTTCAGCGAGGTAAAGCGCCGGAAACGAACCGCAATGGGAGGAATCGGCGCCCGCGGGCGCAAGGCTCGGTACTGCTCAAGAAAGATTGGAACAAAATCGACGGCCACCAAGATGGAGGTTAGCACAACGAAGGGCAGGGACTAGGGACTAGGGACCAGGGAATGGAGGAGCGGGGAGCGAATCGCCTATTCATACAACTCTTTAGTGAACTCCATTCTCCACATCGTCGCGGAATCACCGAACTCCCGGCTCGATCTTCCGTAGTCCCTAGTCCCTGCTTTATTTCGGTTCGGCGCGGTCCTGGCCTTGCTCGTCTTTGTGGAGGTTGAAGTATTCAGTCTGCTCACGGAGCAGGCGTGTAGCCTGGTCGGCCAAATCCTCGCCGCTCTCGATGGCTTCTTTGCGGGCCAGGTCAAAGGAGGGTTCGCCGGCCAAAGCGCGCAAAATGCCCAGCCACTTCTGGGTCGCCGCGGGGAGCGGCTTCAACGATCTGCGAATGTCGGCGTGGCGGTCGGAATACAGGTCGAGGTTGGAGCCGAACTCGTCCATGAGCGCGGTAAGGTCTTGGAGTTCATCGTCGAGGCGGTGGCCGCGCGCGGCGGATTTGGCTCGGTTGGTGAGCCCCTTGATGACGTCGGCGTGCTCGTCTAGGAATTGAGTATAGAGCCTCACGCGCTCATCAGGATCGATTCCGGCTTCGCGAATCTTCTCGATCTGGACTTCGGTCAACGGCTCGCGTTTCGCCGATTGAGCATGAAGCGGTCCGGCAACAATCAAGCAGACCAAGATTCGGGCGAAACAGCGGGTCGGACTCATGGGCTCACAGAGATCAGGGATCAGTAAAACGCTCATAGGTCGACAGCAATTGGCGCTGCCAGGTTGGGTCAGTTATAGCATGGATTTTCGCTTGGTTGGAGCCCAGTTTCCACAGCATGTTCATCGGATGCCGCGAATGGCCGGACGGCGTCCGCGGTCAGGCGGGAAAAACAGACGGCGTGCGGAGCCACGGCTACTTGCGGAAGACCTGCATCAGCGCTTCGTTCTGGGCCTGGTTGACTTGCGCGAGCGTTTCCTCGACCAGGGTGCGGTCTTCAAAGCTGCTGCTGTGGAGCATCCCGTTGAGGCGGAAGGCAGTGTGACGAAGCAGAATTTCAGCGTCCTTGAGGCGCTTGTTGTCGTCGGCCATGGAAAGGTGAATTTTGTGCGCCAACTGCTGAATCTGCCTGAGAAGGTCCGCTGACTTGGCCTCGTCGCCGGCGGCGTATTGCCGGACGCTTAACTCCGTCATCTCATGAACGATTTCGGCGTAGATGAAACACTGTTCGCGGGGCTGCGCCTGGCTGGCCTTGGCCACCAGCGCGTCGATGCTTTGCTGGTCAAATGTCTTTTCATCGATCCCGGAGGCGCGAACCTGTATTGTGGTGACGGCGAGAAACGCGAAAACGGCCAGCCAAACCCTCGACAGCATGAGGTACCTCCGCAGGTGCGGCTTACCCTTGACCGTGACTATAGGGTCAATCGATGAGAAAACGCAAGCGGAAATATTTGCGGCTTTCACCGGTTGAACACTGGCGGCGGTTGGCGGGTCGTCGCACTTACGTTCGCATCATCGCCGATCTCAAGGTTTTTTTTCGAGCAATATTAGACGTTGCCGCGCCTGCCATTCCTGATCTGGGAACTTGCCGGCGGAAGAATCGAGGAAGTGGTGATAGTAGGTTGCGGCCTCAGCATCCCGGTGAAGGGAATCGTATGAAATGGCCCACAGGAAGTAGGTGGAGGGAACTTCCCGCAGGAATTTTGACCTCATGGTAAGAGCGTGAAGGGCGATGGCCGGCTGCTTTGTCTTCGAGGCGGAAAAGGCAAGTCCGCTCCAACCGTCGGCGTTGGCGGGGTCGAGCCGGGTCGCCTTGTCAAAGACTGCAAATGCCTCTGCATACTTGAGCTGCCGAATCAGGTTCGAGCCATGGGCGATGAGCAGAGCCGGATCGTTAGGGCTGGCGGCCAGCAGGCCTGCATAGAAGTGGTCAGACCCGGCGGCGTCTCCGGATTCCGCCAGCACTTCAGCCAGCATACGGGTGATGGCGGCGTCGCTGGGGTGAGCGTCGTGGAGCTTCTGAATGCGCGGAATGGCCTCCGCTTTGTCCTGAGCGGCCAGGACGGTGGCCAGTTGCGCGGTGAGGGCTGGGTCGTCAGGTGATTTCTCCAGGGCGGCGCGGAGAAACGTTTCAGCTTCGGGGTACTGTTTGCGCACGATCAAAATGTGGGCCAGGCCAGCGCTGGCTTCGGCGGATTTGGGGTCTTCATTCAAAACGCGGCGGTAGGCTTTCTCCGCGACGTCATATTCGCCGGCTTCGTCGGCTAGGCTGGCGGCGAGCAGTGTGTCGGCAGGCGTTTCGGGCGTGAGCTTGAGGGCTTCAAGCAGATCGTTGGAGGCTTCTGTCGGGTCCCCGGGACTTCCGGGTCGCGGCCGGTCGATTTGAGCCAGCGCGCGCCAGGCGCGGGCTTTCATTGCGGGGTCGGCGTCGCCGGGGTTGACCCTGGTGGCTGCGGCAAGTTCAGGACGAGCCTCTTCTGTCTTGCCTTGCCGCGCCAGCAGCAGGCCGAGGGACAAATGTGCTTCAAATGACTTCGGATTGGCCTCGACGGCTCGGTGGTAGAGGGCGGCAGCGTCGTCCAGACGGTTCTGCGCATCGGCCACGTAGCCCGCATCAAAGAGGGCGCGTGGGTCGGCGGGATGGGTTGCGAGCCAGGATTCAAGCTTGGCTTGAGCGGATTTCCAATCGGATTTGACGATGGAGGTTTCGGCATCGACGACCTGCTCGGAGATCGATTGGGAAGCGGCAGCGGTTGCGGGAGCTTGCGCTGCGGGGCTCTGTGCGGTTACCTGAGCCATGGCGGAGGCCAGCAGGACGAAAATGGCGAAACGAAGCACGGAATACCTCAATAACAGTTTAATGGGCCGGCGTCTGGCCGGAACAGGCTCGGGTGGCTGAGTGTTCGACGCGGCTGGACGGGCGTGGGAATCGGAAGAAGGCAAGCCGCAAATGGAAGGCGCGAGGTGGATGGCGGTTCAGGCCGCTTGGGCGAGCGTTAAACGGAAAGGATTAAAGTTGCGTGACAGCACCGCATTCAGGGTCGAATGGGGTATGCTCTCGCCAAGGCAGTTGGAACGATTCCCCAAGAAAGGTACAACTGAAATGCGTAGTTTGAAATCCCTGACATTGGCAGCTTCCGGGCTGCTTACGCTCTTGCTCTTTGTGCCGGCGACCCCGGCGAAAGCTCAATTCCCCGCGTATCTTCACGCGCTCTCCGACCTGCGCTCGGCGCGCTGGTATTTGCAACAAGACACCCGGCGCGAGGGCGATCACGCCCGGGCCCACGCTATCGAAGAGATCAGCCGGGCCATCGACGACATCAAGGTTGCCGCGCGGGACGACGGGAAGAATCCCTGGCGCACGCCGCCGCCGCAGAGCGGTGGAAATCCGGGTTGGCCGGTTCATTCGGCCGTGAAGCTGCTGAGAGAAGCGCGCGGCGACGTAGATCACGGGCGCGATCTGCCCGAGAACCACGGATTGCGGGAGCGCTCGGTCGACCACATCGACCATGCATTGCGCGAATTGGAGCCGTTTTTGTAACCAGCGGCAAGAAACAGCTGATTGAAACGATGCGAGGGGCCGCGGGTGTTGGTTTTCCGCCGCTCTCTCGCATTTTTAAGTGGAATGGCATCGTGACCTTGCGACTTTTTCGGCGATGCGGAACAATTTCTTCAATTCTTAGAGCGAATTCGACCGCGCCACGTTGGGCTTGCGGAGCGGCCTATAATAGAGAATGGCCGGTTGCGTCCTGAGCCTCTCTGAGGAGACACAGGAGCGACTGGACGAATTCTGGTCTTCTTCGCGGTGCTCTCCCTTTGAATGACGCCATCATTATCCGCGGCGCGCGGACGCACAACCTGAAGAACATCTCCTGCGAGATTCCCCATGGAAAGCTGACCGTGGTCAGCGGCGTGTCGGGTTCGGGGAAGAGTTCGCTGGCCTTCGACACCATTTATGCGGAGGGTCAGCGGCGCTATGTGGAGTCGCTGTCGTCGTATGCGCGGCAGTTTCTTGAGCGGATAGAGAAACCGGACGTGGACGTGATTGACGGCCTTGCTCCGGCGATTGCAATCAAGCAGAAAAACACGACGCGGAATCCGCGCTCGACGGTTGCGACGGCGACCG
>CAZSVJ010000283.1:0-4187 GCA_964610185.1 uncultured Occallatibacter sp.
TCGACGTGCATTGCGATTTTCTCTCTGCTGGCCTGGAATTTGATTGGGCAGCACAAGGTGAACTACGCGGACAGCTATCTCTATGTGGGGCTGCCGGCGGCGGTGATTGTGCTGTTAGTGGCATTGCCGGTTTTCGGCACGCTGTGGGTTAGGGCGAAGATGCGGAAATGAAGGTTAAAAAAAGAGAGCAGAGATCGGGCAGGGGAAGCCAGTGTGGTGAATCCGAGCTTCGTTACAGAACTACGCGACGGAAATGCAGGTCCCCTTCGACTTCGCTCAGGGCAGGCTTTCGGCTCTCCGCCGCGGCGGACTTCGCTCAGGATGACGGCCTCTTTGAAGAGCGCTTCAGAGTCCGGCGGGTTTGGGGTCTTCGGGATCGTATTTGGCTAGCTTGATTTTTTTGGCCAGGCCGATCTTGGAGAGTAGCCAGATGCCGTAGTAATTTGGATCGACCTCATACCAGGCAAGGCCGTGGCGCGCGGCGACGGGGTGCGCATGGTGATTGTTGTGCCAGCCCTCGCCGCCGCTCATCAGGGCGACCCACCAGTTATTGCGCGAATCGTCGCGAGTCTCAAAACGGCGGCTGCCCCAGAGGTGCGTTGCGGAGTTCACAAACCAAGTCGCGTGCAGGCCGAGGGTCACGCGCAGGAAGGCTCCCCACAGCAACATGCCAATGGCGTTCACGGGACCGCCTGTGAGCCAGCCGCCGCCAAACAAAATCACGCCGCATGCGACCAGGGGAACCCAGTGATACTTGCTTAACCAGCAGTGGAAGCGGTCGCGAGCGAGGTCGGGAACATAGCGGGCGAGAACCTCAGTCTGCTGGTGCAGCGTGTTGCCCCAAAGAAGCCAGCCGGTGTGCGCCCAGAATCCGCCTTCGCGTGGAGTGTGCGGATCGCCTTCATGGTCGCTGTTCTGGTGATGGACGCGATGCGTGGCTACCCAGAAAATCGGCCCGCCTTCAAGCGAAAGCGTGGCGCAGATGGCCATGAAATATTCAAGCCACTTGGGAACCTGATAACCGCGATGCGTGAGCAACCGGTGATAACACATTCCGATGCCGACATTGATCGACAAAACGTAAAGCGCGATCATGACCAGTAGCCGCTGCCAACTGAAAAAGAACAGCGCCGCCACAGCGCCCACGTGAAAGGCAACGATCACGCTCAGCGTCAGCCAGTTGATGCCTTCGCCGATGGAAGCTGCGCGCCCCATGCGAATTTCCTCGCGCGCAGAGACCGCGCGAGCGGCCGCGGAGGAGGACGTTTCAGGAATCGCCGGAATCAAAATGGTTGGGTTTGAGGTTGTGGTTTCCGGAGGAAGTGCGGTAACGATCGATGACATGTTTAACAGAGATCCTTGTCGGTGGCAACACGCCCACCTTAATGCTCATTGTATAGGAAGTAATAACATCGGAAGAGCGCGCTCCCCATAAGTTGCAGCGGAAAATTCCGATTTTGGGCATAAGTGAGCAATAGTGCACACAATTGGGAAACATAGGCATCTGAACAATCCGAATTCGAACAGCGTGTTCGGTCCCATGCAGCGAGTTAGCCCCCGCTGAAGCGGGAATAGCGGGTTAGCAAGTTAGCGTTGGCGGACGCTGTTTCATCCCTCCGTGGATCGGTGGAGACGGAGGACGAATGACACAGCACTCACACATTCAAAATCTTTTTCACAATGACGCGGCTTCATCGTTCGCATCTCTCCGTTCGCAGCCTCTTCCCTAATTCCTGCTATCGACGCCGAAGTCTTGGCCACCGGTGACAAACAGCTTCTCTGCCTGGCCGCGCAGCACGCGATAGAGGGCAAACTGGCGCTGAGTTGCGCCGCGAAGTTCAAAGAGCAGCTCGCCGCGGTTATCGGCCATGGCGTCTACAGCGTCGACGAGACGCATGCGCGGCGTATCGTCGAGGTGGGCGGCGTCGGTGACGTTCTTCAACAGCACCAGAACGTTGCCATAGAGGTCGGGCTGGGCGATGAGGGTGACAAACTTCTGCTTGGCAACAGGACCGTCGGTGTGCGCAGAAAGCACCATGGTTGCGCCGGAGCCGTACGCAAGCTCGAAGACGTGGAACTGCTCGTCAACGAGCGGCGCCGGCGCTGCGGGCAAAGGAGCGGGCTTGGCGGATTTTCTGGTTGTTGATGTGGTCCGCTTGGGCGCGGACGGCGAGGTGGGAGAATTGAGGCCCAGAGCTGTCCGCGCGATGTCTTCCATGGAAGATTTCATTTTGGCCTCGTCTTCGGGAGTAGACCAGGAATAGGTCCACGGATGGACAGGATGCGCCTTGGCGTCGGATACGGCAACGGCTTGCTGCACGTCTGGCGGCAAGCCAATCAGGCTGGGAACCACTTCGAGATTAAAGCCGCTCGATTTGCCGCGCTTAAGTGTGGGGCGATCCGGGTCGGTAGTGTCAACCGATTCAGTGTGGCCGATGTCCTCCTGCTGCGCCTTGCGGGCCTTGTGAAGCATGGGGCGATCGGGATCGCTGGAGGATGTGCTGCCGGTGTCGGATCCGCTGTCGCTCGAGTCTCGGCGGTGAAGCGTGGGCGAGTCGGAGGATGAGGAGGATGAGCCCTGGCTGGGGCTCGCGGGACTGGAACTGGTGGGACTGGAGCTGGTTGGGCTGGCGCCTGCTGTGGAGCTTGAATCGCTGCTGCTGGACGCGCTCCTGTGAAGCGTGGGGCGATCGGGATCGGCGGCGGCACCGGTGTCCTGGGTCTGGCCGGCCGAACCTGAATTGCCGCCTGAGCCAGCGCTTGGCCCGTCGTCGGCATGATGCTTGCGATGCAGGACCGGCTCATCGCTTTGCGCATCGCTTTCGTCAATGCGTGCGAGCTGCTTTTGCGCGGGCTTGGGCTTGGCGACGGGCATGGGGCTCCAGGTTCCGTAGCCGACCCACGAGCCCTGCTCCTGGCTGGCGTTGCGAATGTCGAAAATGCCGATTGGCTGGCCGTTCTGCTCAAGTTCGTATTCGACTTCGCCGGCGAGCGAGAGCGGCTCGGGGCGGGCAAGATAGATGGCGCCATCCTGGAGTTGGCCGGCATCGAGCACGGCGACGGGAACTAGCCGGCTGCGAGTTGGCTTGCCCGGCTCGCCGGTAAACTCAAGAACGGCGATAGCGCGAAGTTCGGGGGTGTCCTTGGCGTTTTTTGCCACCTGGCCTGGGTATTGCGCGGATGCAGGAAGAACGGCAAGCAGGCCTATCAAGGCCAGGACCACGTTGATTGGTTGGGGCGAGAATCGAGTCCAAGGGAAGTTTCGTTCGGCCCTACGGGGCGTTACATCGATGATTGGAATGCCGTCCCAGGATTGTGTCCGGCGCGGCGGACTCCACCCTCGGCTATTCTCGCAGGCTCCCTCCGGGAGGAGCATGGAGGCTGCTCGATTTTCGGCTTTGCATTGGCCTTGATCCGGCAACGATAAGCACCCATGAGATTGCCCAAAGCCAAGGACCTTCCGCTCAATCCAAACCCCGCGTATCATGTACGATGACATTTGCTGCCCACCTCGGGAATAATCGAACCTGATGGCCATGCTAAGGCCTTTAACTGCCAAACGAGGAATTTCCCCATGGAACTCAACGCCAAGGTCGCCGACTTTACCCTGCAAACCGACGAAGACAAAACGGCCCGCCTGTCAGACTATGCGGGCAAGCCGGTTGTACTCTTCTTTTATCCCAGAGCGGACACTCCTGGCTGCACGATTGAGGCCTGCGGCTTCCGCGATACATTCAAAAAGCTGCAAGCGGCCGGGGCGGTGGTGCTGGGGATCTCGCGCGACACGCCCCAGGCCCAGGCCAAATTCCGCGCCAAATACGACCTGCCGTACACACTCCTTGCTGATGTAGACGAGAAAGTCTGCAATCAGTTTGGCGTAATGAAGGAAAAGAACATGTATGGGAAGAAAGTGTGGGGCATTGCGCGGACGACCTTCTTGATTGGGCCGGACCAGACGCTGCTGCACATCTTCCCCAATGTTGTGCCGGAGGGGCACGCGGAAGAAGTGCTAGCGATATTGAAGGAATGGAAGAAGGCGCACAAGTAGGGGACGTGAATCGCGAACTTCGTACTCTCCCCATCCATCGAGTCCGCCGCGGCGGACTCGATGGATCGGGCACGCAGCTGCATCGCGAGTTTTTTGAGGCGCCGCCGGAGCTGGTGGCCCCGCAACTGCTGGGGAAGAT
>CAZSVJ010000284.1:0-4183 GCA_964610185.1 uncultured Occallatibacter sp.
CCATAGAAACCAAGCTCGCCGATCCGGCTCTCTGGTCCGACACTGGCGCCAGCAAGCCGTTAATGCGCGACCGCAAGCGCCTGGAAAAACTTGTTGCCGACGACGAAGAGTTGTTGCGGCGCACCGGGGACGTAGAAGCCTACTTCGAGTTGGCCAGAGAAGGCGAAGACGTACTCGCTGACTTGGAACGCGATATCAAAGCGCTGGCCACCTTTGCCGAAGAGCTTGAAGCGCGAACCATGCTCTCGGGCGAAGCCGACCCGCTCAATGCCATCGTTACCGTGCACCCCGGCGCGGGCGGGACCGAGAGCCAGGACTGGGCCGAAATGCTGATGCGCATGTACCTGCGATGGGCCGAACAGCAGGGATTCAAGACCGAGATCAACGACTACCAGGACGGCGAAGAGGCGGGCATCAAGTCCGCGACATTCACCATCATCGGCGAGTATGCGTTCGGACAACTGGCCGGCGAGAGCGGCGTGCATCGCCTGGTGCGCATCTCGCCCTTCGATTCCGCCAAGCGCCGCCACACCTCGTTTGCCTCCGTCTACGTTTCGCCGGAGATCGACGAGTCCATCCATGTCGATCTCAAGGTTGAAGACCTGCGCATCGATACGTATCGCTCCGGCGGCAAGGGCGGCCAGCACGTCAACACCACAGACTCCGCTGTCCGCATGACGCACCTGCCAACCGGAATTGTTGTCCAGTGCCAGAACGAGCGGAGTCAGCACAAGAACCGCGAGAAAGCGATGAAGATGCTTCGCTCGCGGCTCTATGAATACGAGCTCGAAAAGAAGCAGGCCATCAGCAAGAAGCTAGAAGACTCGAAGCTGGAGATCAACTTCGGATCGCAGATTCGCTCGTACGTTCTGCAGCCTTACAGGATCGCCAAAGACCACCGGACAAAGGTCGAAGTGGGCGATGTGGACAAAGTGCTCGACGGATATTTGGAGCCGTTTCTGCGCGGCTATCTGCTGGCCAAGCGGCGGGGAACCGCTGTAGCCGCCGAGGCAGACGACGAACTGGACCTATGAAAGTAGTTGCAAATCGCAGCTTCCGGAGGGAGCAAGGGGGGTCAACCCCCTGAAAAAGAGCGAATACATCGGGCCTTCAGGCCCGGAATTTTGCCAGATTCGGACAAAACAATGAACAACAATCGATCCATCATCGACGAAATGCTTCGCACCGCGAAGACGATCGCCGTCGTCGGCATCAGCGACAAGACCTGGCGCGCCAGTCATAACATCGGCCGTTATCTTGCCGCGAACGGCTATCGCGTCATTCCTGTAAATCCCGCGCTGAATGAGGTGCTCGGCTTCAAATGCTACTCTGACCTCGAAGCTGCCCAGGCCGCTGCGCGCGAAGAGACCGGCGCTGGAATCGACCTCGTTGACGTGTTTCGCGCACCCGAACACATCCCCGCCATCGTCGACGATGTCATCCGGTTGAGAATTCCATACCTGTGGCTTCAGGACGAGGTGATCAACGAAGAAGCAGTTGCCCGCGCCCGCGCCGCCGGAGTCAAATGCGTTCAAAACGATTGCATCTATCGCGAGCATGCCGCACGCCCGGAATTACATCCTGGCAAGTAAAGGAAAAACTCGGTGCGACCATCCCTCAGTCCGGAGAGTCCAATTATCAGGAGTCACCAGTCCGCTTTCATGTGCCTTCCCCGATTGATTTTCGTTTTTCTTATCTTGCTTGCCGCGGGCCTGCCCGCGCACGCTGTGTCGGATTCCGCCGATGCGCCGCACGTGCATTTGCGTCTCCTCGTTCCCCAAGGACTGAATCGTGGCGAGCCGGCAGACGCCGGGCTTTACTTCAAGCTTGAGCCGGGTTGGCATATTTACTGGAAGAATGCCGGCGATGCCGGCGAGCCGCCGCATATTCGGTGGACGCTTCCCGATGGCGTTACGGCAGGGGCATTGCAGTTTCCCGCGCCAAGCCGCTTGCCGCTCGGCCCATTGATGGACTTCGGCTATGAGAACGAAGTTCTCTTTCCGCTGACGCTTAATGTGGCCAAGACTGCAAAGCCCGGCCCGGCCGTTCTCCACGCCAAGGTGGACTGGCTGGTGTGCCGCGCGACCTGCATTCCTGGCAAAGCGGAACTGGAGGTGAGCCGGGAAGTTGACGGCCACCCAGGCAAACCTGTGTTGCTCGCGGCCGAGGCTGAAGTCTTCAATCGTTTTGTGGGCCGACTTCCGAAAGCTTTGCCAGCCGGCGACAGAGCGATCTTCCAGCCGACGACGGAAGGCTTCCGTCTCACTGTCGAAACCGGTCAGACTGAGACCCAGGCTTCGTTCTTCCCCGCTGACGAGAACATCCTCGACAATCCCGCTCCGCAGAAATTTGCGCCCACGGCGAAAGGCCTGGTTCTCGATCTCAAGAAAGACGCGAATCTAGCCGCTAATCCTCCACAACTAAGAGGAGTTCTTGAGCTCTCAGGCGGACGCGCGCTCGAACTTGCTGCGCAGCCTGGCAAAGTTACGGCTCAAAGGCTTGCTTCAGCCGAAGCGCAGCCAGTCAACGACGTAGCAGCACTGTCGGTAGCATCGGAGCCCGCATCAAAGTCCTCGCCCGCAACCCCCACCGGCGCCAAACCAATCTCGTTGAGTGAACTGCTTCGTGTTTCTGGCCTGGCCTTTCTTGGCGGCCTGATCTTGAACCTCATGCCTTGCGTCTTCCCGGTCTTGTTCTTGAAGGGGCTGGCGCTGGTTCACTCCGGGCACAAGGAACTGCACAAACTCAGGGCGCATGGGTTGGTCTACACCGGCGGCATACTTGTTTCTTTCTGGCTGCTGGTAGCCGTATTGCTGGGCCTGCGCTCCGCGGGAGCAACACTCGGCTGGGGATTCCAATTCCAATCGCCGATCTTCCTTGAGCTGATGGCCGGGCTGCTCTTCTTCCTGGGGCTATCGCTCGCCGGCCAATTCGAAATTGGACTCACTCTGACTGGCGCGGGCAATTCGCTGGCTGCAAAGCAAGGCTTCACAGGCAGCTTCTTCACCGGCGTTTTGGCGGTGATTGTAGCCACGCCCTGCACCGCGCCATTTATGGGAGCAGCCATCGGCTACGCTCTTGCCCAACCCGCCGCAGTTACCTTTACTGTCTTCACGGCATTGGCTCTTGGCCTGGCCGCGCCTTATCTCGCGCTCACGCTGCATCCGGCCTGGACGCGCCTGCTGCCCAAGCCCGGCGCATGGATGGAAGTGCTGCGGCAAGCGATCTCAGTTCCCATCTTCATCACGGTAATCTGGCTGGCGTGGGTGCTGGCGCAGGCGTATGGAGCCGCAATTCTTGCCGCGCTGCTGGCGAGCTTTTTGCTGCTGGCCATTGCCGGATGGTTTCTTGGCCGCTGGCCGGCCAAGCGCTGGTCGACAGTAGTCGCGGCCCTGATCCTGCTCTCCGTAATTGCCGTAAACGTCTTCGCACCAGCCAAGCTGGCCGTTGCTTCGGAAAGTTCGGCCGCGCCTGAAACATCCGGCCTCTGGCAGCAGTGGTCGCAGGCCGCGGTCAGCCGTTCGCTTGCTGCCGGGCAGCCCGTATTTGTGGACTTCACCGCGAAATGGTGCCTTAGCTGCCAGGTGAACGAGCGCGTGGCGCTGAGCCGCCCTGAAGTTGAGCAAGCTTTTCAGGCCAGAAATGTAGTTTTGATGAGGGCCGACTGGACACGGCACGATGAAGCCATCACGCAAGCCTTGACCGCTCTTGGGCGCAGCGGCGTTCCAGCCTACGCTCTCTATTTGCCGGGCCAGAGCGCCCCGCAATTGTTGCCGGAGGTCCTGACTCCCAGCATAGTAACCGATGCTTTGGATAACTTGCCAAGACCCGCGCATTAAGCTTGGATGGTCACAGCCTCCGCGCTTAGTTTTGAAAGAGTGCTATCATGATAGCATCGGAGTCTAGGAGACGAAGATGGCACAGATTCTGGTTCGCAACCTCGAAGACCGGCTCAAGACGCGTCTGCAAACGCGCGCCAAACGCCACGGCCACAGCATGGAAGCCGAGGTCCGGGAGATCCTGCGCAACGCGCTGAAGGAGAAGAAGGACCCGTGGCGGGGTTTTGGGACGGAGAGCGCGGCGTTGTTCAGCGGGCAGGGAGTATTTATCGACGAGCCGATTCCCGAATGGCGCGGCCAAGCGGTTGAGCCGATTGAGTTCAAGTAATGGTGATTCTCGACTC
>CAZSVJ010000285.1:0-4139 GCA_964610185.1 uncultured Occallatibacter sp.
AACCAGCTCGCGCGGAATTACGCGGTCGCTCAGGATTTTCGCGTCGGAGTAAACATCGCGCAGAAAAAGATTCAGTGCGGTAATCCGCTGGGTCAAGCCGCGCTCAATGCGATCCCACTCCTGGGCGGTGATCAGGCGCGGCAGCAAGTCGTAAGGGAAGATGCGCTCGGTTCCCTCATCGCGCCCATAAACCGTGAACGTGATGCCCTGGGTCAGGAACGAGAGATCGGCGGATTGTTTGCGCTTCTGCAGCTCCTCTTCCGGCAGGCGCACCAGAGTCTCGGCAAGAGCACGGTAGTGCTGGCGCACATCTCCACCAGGCTCGCGCATCTCGTCGAACGCCAGATCGAGAGGATAGTCTCCGAAGAGAGAGCCCACTTCCACTGTCAAATCCTCTTTTGGACCAGCATTCATGAGGGGCCGCGGGCTCTCTTCAACGCAAATTCAGGGTTCCAGCGGAGACGAAGCGGAAGCCTCGCAGGCGTCTTCAACCCGCCCATTCCGCTTCGGCTTCGAAGACGTTGCTTTCCAGACCCTGTTCTATTGCTTGTAACACAAGGGATATAAAGGCGCCATTAGGAAAGGGTGAAGGGACGGGAACTCAATCCTGTTGCAGGCCCAGCGTTTGGACGGTCACGTCGGGAACTTCTTCGAAGTAGATGACCGCGGATTTGCCGCGATAAGTGTTGAAAGCCCATAGCGCGCTAGCCACGACCAAGAGAACACCGATCATGCGGGCGTACTGAAAGGGGTTCTGAAGCGTTTTCCATTCTTGCAGCGTAAGCGGGATTGCGATGGTTATCACGACCACGAGGAAACCCCAGAAGATGAATTGGATATTGGATTTGCCGGGCAGGTAGGAGCAGGTGAAAGGGACTTTATAGAAGCCGATAAGATTCAATTCGGCTAGAATGAATCCGATCAAAGCGAGCACCGCGAGGTGGCCCGCAACCTGATTCACGGGCCTTTGAGGGAGCGCCAACAGGGCCGAAAGCAGCCAGACCGGCAGCACCGCCAGCATCAGCATCGCCAGCCTGGTCGCGGCAATGTACTTGCGCGGCGAGCGAAGCTGCGTTGTGCGCAAGACCCAATTGGCGGTGAGCGAGATGGGCAGCGCAAAGCCCCAGCGGAGTCCGACGGTCGCGAAGACCATCATCATGAGCGTGGACATAAGAAAGCCCGGGGAGAGTGGAGCGGGCGCAAAGGCCGGCAGTTCGCCGCGCAGTATCGCCAGCGCGATGGCGAAGACGATTGACAGAAAGAACGCGAAGGCCACGCGATGCTGGCGGCTGCGGGTTAGAGAGCGAATGCTGAAGAGCACAATTGCTGACTGGAGCGGACTGCCGAGAGGGAGCGTCCAATGCAAGCCGCGCGCCGCGGGTACAAGGTCCGGCTCTTCCACAGTCTTCTTCATGGTGTGCACGTAGCAAAGAATCAGAGATAGAGTTGCGCCGAACACGACAACGCCGAGACCGATCCATGCGCGCACAGCCAGCCAGGCCAGCGTGGGCGGCAATAAACCATTCAATTGATTGAAGAGCGCAAAAAACCAGAAGGAAGGCGACCATGCGAGCCACGATTGGTTTTGCGGCGCGGAGAATGCCGCGAGGGATTTGAGCGTCGGTCGAAGAAAGTACACGCCGAGGAAAAGACCGAAGGCGGCGAGCTGCAAAATCGCGGAGAGACGAAGAAAAATGCGCCGGGGAAGCAGGAGCGCGGTGAATCCCTGCACGGTCAGCACTGCACAGTAGAGAAAGGCGCTGGCGGCGATCATCGTGAACCACCAGGCCGCGCAGAATTGTAGAAAGCCCATCGCGCCGCCAGACATTCCCAGTATCAGCGACCACGCAAAAGCCGAGGCGCCATTCAATGTAACAATCGCGAGGCCCACCAATGCTCCCGATGCCGCCACTTTGGCGAAGAGGATAGTGTGCGGAGCGACCGGCAATGGCGACAGCACCATTACGTCGCGGCGATCGGGGAAGGTGGCGTCCCAACTGATGACCGTGAGCAACCCAACCGTCAACATCATGGTCGCGATGGAAAACTGTTCTGTGCTCCACTCCAGGCTTAGCCAGCCCGCGGCAGTCGTGGGCGGAGCAATTGAAGACATGAACGCGCCAATCGCAGAGATGAGGCTGATCATAATGAGCACGCCGGCAAACTGGCCGAGGAATCTGACAACGTCGGCTTGAATTGAGAGAGCTTCGAGATCGATTACGCGCAACAGAAACTGGCGATAGAGCACTCGAAAATCGAGCGGCAGGCGGGCGATTAACTTGCCGATTAATTTATGCATGGATGAGGTCCGCGATCTGGCGCGCCATCGATTCGGTGTCCTGCTCGACGGCGAGTTGGGAAAAGATTGCTTCGAGCGTGGGCAGTTCCATCAGCGAGCGCAGGCGTTCGATTGAGTCGTCGGCAACGACCTTACCGCGATGAAGAATCACTATGTGCGAGCAGACGCGTTCGACCGTGTCGAGTTCGTGCGAGCTGAAGAGCACCACCTTGCCGCGCGCGGCCAGCTCCTGAATCAGGCTGCGCAGCACCAGCGCCGTGCCCACATCAAGACCGGAGAAAGGCTCGTCAAGCAGGATGAGATCGGGATTGTGCATGAGGGCCGCTGCGATGAGGACCTTCTGTCGCATTCCCTTCGAGTAGCCGGAGATGGAAGCGTGGCGGTCGTCGTGGAGCGAAAGCAGGCGCAGCAGCCCGTCGATGCAGTCTGAAGATTGCTTGGCGGGAAGATCGCGAAGCTGCGCCACCATGGTCAGGTATTCGACGGCGGAGAGATGGTTATAGAGGTACGGCTCCTCGGGTACATAACCCATGCGCCGCTTGAAGGCGAACAGGTCGTCCTGAATGGGCTTGCCCTCAAACAGGATGTGGCCCAGAGTGACTTCGATCAGGCCGGTGATCATCTTCATGGTGGTGGATTTGCCCGAGCCGTTGGGGCCAAGGTAGCCGGTGACTTCGCCGGGGCGGGCAGTGAAGCTGACGTCGTCCACGGCGGGAATGCCGGAGAAGCGTTTGGTAACGTGGCGCAGTTCGAGCATGAATAGACCCCGCGTTCAGGTTCATTGCTAACCCTATGTAGTATTCTATGTCTGAAGGATAATTTCCGCAAGAGGTTTATGAGATATGGAAGGAAAAGCCGTCGAAGAGCGTCCCTCAGGGGCTGAAGCCCACGTCCATTTTGTAACCGTCTGCGGCACGACTGAAGTCGTGCCCTTTCAAAGCCCAAGATGCTTTTCAAGGCGTAGGTTGCCTTCTCAACGCGCGGAAGATGCTGAATGGCTATTGGATGGAAGGAGTGCGCATGGCTTCGAGGGCGGTGGTGAGGTCGGCGGCGAGGGATTGCTGTTCATCTTCGGTTAGTTTGGCGTTGTTGCGGGTGAGGTAGAAGACATCGATGGCAGTGTCGCCTTCTGTGTCGATGAGCGCCACGGTGATGTTGCACCTGTGGACGCTGAGGATAAGAGCGATCTGGCGCAGCAGGCCGGGAACATCCTGGGAGATGACCTGTAGCAGCGTCGAGTGGGTTGAGGACTCCGAATCGAACTTTAGCTGGGTGGCGACTTCGACCTTGAGGTTGGCGGGGTGGTTCATGTGGCTGCGGGCCTCAAGCAATTGCTCGACTGAGACCTTTTGCGCAACCACGTCGTGGAGATTTGCGAGGAAGCGGTCTTTCTCGCTGGGGTTCAGCTCGAGCGTGTGAAAGATGTCAGTGAAATGGAAGCTATCGACAATAACACCGGCATCGTTAGAGTAGGCTGCGGCTTTGACGATGTTCATTCCCCAGGCGGCCAGCGCTCCGGCAACATCGGCAAAGAGGCGGGTTCGGTCGCGAGTAATGACGGTGAGGTCAAAGAGCTGGCGGTTGGGGCGCAGATCGAGCTGGACATTGTCCTTGTCGAGGTTAAGGGCCATCTGGAAGTGATTGCGGATCTGCTCGGGAAGGCGTGTTTGCAGGTAACGTTGGGGAAGGCCTTCAAGGAATTGCTTCAGGGAATCGAACTGCGGCGGGGGCACCATGGAGCGGATGCGGTTAAGCAGGGTCGGGTCGATGGCTGCGTGGTAACGGACCTCGTCGACGCTGCGGTCCATGAAGTTGGCGGTGGCCATGTAGAACTGCCAGA
>CAZSVJ010000286.1:0-4076 GCA_964610185.1 uncultured Occallatibacter sp.
TTATGCTCGACGAGATCGACAAGCTGGGCAGGGACTTCCGCGGCGATCCAGCCTCGGCGTTGCTTGAGACGCTCGATCCTGAGCAGAACAACACATTCCGCGACCACTATCTGGATGTGCCGTTCGATTTGTCGAAGGTGCTGTTCATCTGCACGGCCAACATGCTGGATACGATTCCGCCGCCATTGCTCGACAGAATGGAACTGATCTTCCTGCAAGGGTACAGCGAGGAAGAGAAGGTGCATATAGCCTTCCAATACCTGATTCCGCGCCAGATCAAGGAAAACGGAATTACCCCGGAGCAGATCGAATTTCCGGAACACGCATTGCGCTACATTGTGCGCCACTACACGCGCGAAGCCGGCGTGCGCAAACTCGAGCAGGTTCTCGGCACCGTCTGCCGCAAGCAGGCGCGGCGCGTGGTCGAGGGCAACACGGACAAGCTGGTTGTGTCCCGCGAGGTGGTGAAGGAGTTTCTGGGCAACATACAGGTGCGCGTTGAAACCGAAGTCGCTGAGCGGGTCAAGCGTCCCGGCGTAGCGGTTGGACTGGCCTGGACGCCCGCCGGCGGCGACATCCTCTTCATCGAAGCCAACAAGATGAAGGGCAAGGGCGGATTCACCATGACCGGGCAGATCGGCGAAGTGATGCAGGAGTCAATGCAAGCCGCGCTCACCTGGGTCCGCTCAAACGCGGCTAAGCTGGGGCTGGCCGAGGACTTTACCAAGGAAATCGACCTGCACATTCACGTTCCCGCGGGAGCGATTCCCAAGGACGGACCCTCGGCGGGCGTGACCATGACCACGGTTCTGGCCTCGCTGCTGACAGATACGCCAGTGCGTCCGCTGACCGCCATGACGGGTGAAATTACCCTCAGCGGCAACGTGCTGCCGGTGGGCGGCATCAAGGAGAAGTTCCTGGCCGCGCGGCGCGCGGGAGTGCAAACCATCATCCTGCCTGCTGAAAACCAGCAGGACGTGGAAGAAGACCTCACACCGGACCAGATGGAGGGTGTAACGGTCCACTACGCCAGCCGCATTGAAGACGTGCTGGCCGTGGCCTTGCCCTTGCTGAATGCACGGCCGGACGCGCAGCAGGAAATCGTCGCTCCAGCGCCCGAGGTTCCAGTCGGCGCCGCGGCGTAAGCGGCGATTCGATCTGCGCTTGTGCATGTTGATAATGGAGTGGGCCCCCTGCCGGCGGCGGGCTCTCTCCATTTCCTTTTTTTGGGCCAATTTGTAGCGCCCTCCCTCCTACTGTGCCGCACCGTGTTCCAGATGTGAGCAACTATTAGTAGCGCCGCCCTCTTTAAATCCGCGATTGTGCCGATAAAGGTCACATATCCCATTGCGCGGAAACGCTCGGAGCACGGTGACCATGGCAACTTCACAACTGAACCCAAATGCGATCTCCCATGCGCTGGTTCCTCTGCAGCTTTCCGGAAACACGACAGAGCAGCAGAACAAGATGCTCCAAGATTTTCTGAGCGAAGCCGTGCAGCAGGCTTACAAGACCGCCATCGAGCAACTGGACCAGCATAGCGCCAAGTCGGTGCTTGAGATGGACAAAAAACTCAAAGCTGAGGTCGCCGATGCGGTGGTTGCGATCATCCAACGCCATACGGTGAGCGATAAGTACAAGGACGAAGAGGTGGGTTCGAATCGAGTGTACCCGCCCACTTATCGCGTTCGTCCGATAGAAGCGCAGGTGACGGAGTTGAGGAAGTGTTTTCCCAGCCTCGGCACTTGCCTGGAAAAGCTGGCGCGGCGGACGCTGCCCTTTGGAGCCGAGGCGTGGTTCGCGATTCCGCGTTGGCAGGCTCTGGCGCCCACCTACAACGAAGCGGTGGAGATTGTGGTAGGAGTTCTGGCCACCAAGAGAAAATTTCAGAATCGCATCATCGGGCGTCTGGGCAAGGACTATCTGCGTCAAAGCGAGCGCTCGCAGTTGGCGGAAAAGATTCTGGGCGAGCAGCAGGAAGGAAACGACCTTCTGGTGGTTGCCGCGCAGGCGGGAATGCTCCATCGCGGCTCCTCCGCGCGCCGCACCCGCGTGGCCATGGCCGGCAACGAGTTTGGGCTTGGAGCCTTCGCGTTCATCTGCATGCTTATCACCCATCCCGAGCGGCTTTCCACCGGCGAAACCCTGATGGTTGATTGCAGCGGCGACGAGTATTCCGTGCGCGGCGACTGCACATTCGACCGCGTTCCCCTCTTCGACTACGATCTCGCCGGCATCGAGTTCAGCATCTTCTACGAGGACCGCGCTCGCAACCTGTGGGGCACGCCCACCGGCTTCCTCTACAAGATGGTGTGACCCAAGACGATCGCTCGACTGAATGCCGCCTGCCGCGTCTAACCGGCAGGCGGTATTCTTTTCTTCAGATGATTGAAGTGCGAGTTCTCCCCTTTGGCGTGCTGAAAGATTGGCTGGGCGCGTCCCATGCCACGCTTGAACTGCGAGACGGCGCAACCGTGGCGGAATTGCTCTCTCGGCTGGCGGAGAGCCGTTCACCGCAAGCCTTGCGCGGTATAGCCGTAAGCGTGAACGCCGAGTACGCCGCCACAACCCATGTATTGCACGAAGGCGATGAAGTTGGCCTGCTGCCGCCTGTCTCCGGCGGCGCCGCCGAGCCTGAGGATCGAAAGAACCTGAACGATGCGGTGGTCACTGCGCTTACCCGCTCGCCGATCGAGGCGGACCAACTGATTACAGCCGCCAAGAGAGGCGAGGACGGCGCAGTGGTGGTCTTCGACGGCATCGTCCGCAACCACACCCGCGGCCGCCAGACCCTCCACCTGGACTACGAAGCCTATGAAGAGATGGCCGCCAAGCAGATGCGGGAGCTGGCCCGCGAGGCCCAATCCCGCTTTGCCGTCCGCCAGATGACAATGATTCATCGCCTGGGCCGGCTTGAAGTCGGCGAGACAAGCGTGCTCATCGTCGTCGCCTCAGCGCATCGCGCGCAAGCCTTCGAGGCCTGCCGTTGGCTGATCGACACGCTCAAGAAAACGGTGCCCATCTGGAAGAAGGAGACCTTTGTAGACGGCACAGTGTGGGCCGCGGGCGAGCCGTTCCCCGAGAACCTAGCCGCAGCGCCGCCGGAGGCTTCGCATGAAGAATAGTCCTTGCGAAACCGCAGCTATCTCCGCTAACAATAACGACCGGTCGCTGCGAGTCCCGGCTTTGAAAGGGCAGAGCTTCAGCCGCATGAACTTCCTTAATGAAAGCAAAGTTTTGAAAGGGCACGACTTCAGTCGTGCCGAAACTGCCGGAATAAGAATCACGGCTTCAGCCGCCGAGGGAACGCACTTCGAAGGTGCATTCCTTCAGGGGCTAAAGCCCACCGTCCCTTTTCTGCGTTTTGCGGCACGGGACCCAGGGGGTGCCCCGCCGTGCCCTTTCAAAGCAGCTCATCTCTTTCGCCGTGCACTCGCTTGCTTACTGCTCTTCCTGGCCACCCTCGGTTTATCCGCGCAAGAAACCACGCTCCGCGTTGACGTGAGGCTGGTTGACTTGTTCGTCAATGTGACGGACAAGAACGGCTCCATCGTCGGCGGGCTTACGCGCGATGACTTTGCCGTATCGGAAGACGGCCGGCCGCAGCAGATTTCGGTCTTCGAGCGTCAATCGGAGCTGCCCCTCAACATCACCTTGGCAATCGACACCAGTGGCAGCGTGAGAAAGGATATGGCCGAGGAGGCGGATGCGGCGCGGCGGTTTGCCCATGCCATCATGCGCCCGCAGGACCAGATGAGCCTGCTCCAGTTCGCCACTTACGTCAACGAGCTGACGCCCTTCACCAACAAAGTTGCGCTCATCGATCGCGGCCTCAGCCAGTTGCACAGCGACTTCGCCACCGCGCTTTACGATGCCATTTATCTCGGCGCTGAGCGGCTCGGCCCGCGCGAGGGCCGTAAGGTGCTGGTGCTGGTCTCGGACGGCGGCGACACGGCCAAGAACACCACCTACGCCCAGGCTCTGGAGCAGGCGCTGCGCAACGAGGTCATGATTTACTCGATCATCGACGTGCCCATCGAAGCCAGCGCCGGCCGCGACCTGGGCGGCGAGCACGC
>CAZSVJ010000287.1:0-4066 GCA_964610185.1 uncultured Occallatibacter sp.
CGTTCATTGCCGCAGTTGCGTTTCTCCCGGCTGCTGCTCAGGATGCTCACTGGCGTCAGTTGAGCGAGCAGGTGATCCAGTTACGTCAGCAGGGAAGGATTGCCGAAGCGATTCCATTAGCGCAAGAAGCGGTGCGCGTTGCGCAAGCGACATTCGGCTCAGATAGTCCGCGAGTCGCCGTGTCGCTGACCGTTCTGGGTCTGCTCGAAAAAAATCAGGAGAAGTTCGCCGACGCCGAATCGCTCTATCGCCGCGCACTGAGTATTTGCCTTAAGGCGGAGGGACAGGAAAGCGCCAATGTGGCGTCGATTCTGAACGACATCGCGGATCTCTATCGAATCCAGAGCCGGTATGCCGACGCCGAAAAGCTCTTCCAGCAGGCCCTCTCCATTCACCAAAAAGTGCTCGGTGCCGACGATCCCGCCGTGGCTGTCGACGCGAACAACCTGGCGCTTGTTTATGTGAGCGAAGGAAAGTACGCTGATGCTGAACCGCTTTATCGTCGCGCGATTGCCATCGATCAAAGAATGCAAACGCCGGAAGACAGCGGCGTGGCCAGGGAAATGGTGAATCTCGCCAGCCTTTATGAAAAGGAAGGAAAATTCCCCGACTCGGAGCAGCTCTTTCTCAAAGGCATCGCCATGGACGTCAAGACCTATGGCAACGAACATCCAACGGTTGCGAACGACCTTAACCTTCTGTCGGGCGTTTATGTGGATGAAGGGAAATATTCCGCCGCCGAGCCGGTCATTCTGCGGGCAATGGCCATTGACCAAAAAGTGTCGAGCCCGGATAGCGCTGCTGTCGCAACCGACCTCGGAAATCTGGCTGTCCTGTATCGCGACGAGGGCAGGTATGCAGACGCTGAGCCTTTGTTCAAGCGCGCGCTCGATAACCGGGTAAAGGCTCTCGGGCCAAATCATCCTGACGTAGCGACCATCTTGGACAGTCTCGGCGCGCTTTACTTCGATGAGGGCCGGGACGCGGAGGCGGAATCACTCTATCGCCGCGCCATCGACATTCGTCAGAAGACACTCGGGCCAAACCATCCCCAGGTGGCCTTAAGCCTCGGCAATCTCGCCGAGTTGTACAAGGAACAGGGCAAGTGGAGCGATGCCGAGACGCTGTATCGTAACGCCATGACAATCGACTTGAAAACGCTCGGCCAGGAAAATCCGCGCGTTGCGGTTTTGTTAAACAATACAGCGAGCCTTTTCCTCGAGGAAGGAAGGCTGGCTGACGCCGAGAAGCTGCTGCGCGGGGCTTTGGCAATCGACCAGAAAGCTTATGGCTCTAGCAATCCCGCAATTGCGCCGAGCCTGAACCTTTTGGCTGAGGTTTTTGAATATGAGGGCAAACACGCCGATTCGGAGGCGCTCTACCAGCAAGCTCTCGCTATTGCAGAAAAGTCACTCGGGCCAAATCACCCCAACGTGGCTGGAGATCTCATCGGGCTCGCAGCGGATTACGAAGATGACGGCAAATACCCTCAGGCCGAGCCGCTGTTTCGGCGAGCGCTGGCAATCTATGAGAATTCATTCGGGCCCGATCACCCCAACACCGGTGAGGCACAGATGAACTTGGCTGTCCTCTACTATGGCTGGGACAAGCCTGAGCTTGCTGGGCCATACTTCGACAAGCGTCTCGGGAATCTGATCGATCAATTTCGATCCAATGCCTCGTACATGAGCGAGAAGGACCGGCTCATGTTTCTCGGAACGGTGCCCGGCGCATTCCCGCTCTTCTTCAGCTTCGCTCTCAAGTATCATGATCGCGATCCAGCCCTGGCCAGGAAGGTATACGACCTATTGCTACAGGAAAAGGGCTTCATTGCCGCGAGCGCCGCCGCACTGCGCGCCAAGATTCTGGCCAGCGGCGACAAGGATACTCTGGCGCTGCTCGACAAGCTCACGGCAAAGAAGACGCAATTGGCAAGCCTCGTCTCGTCCACACAGGGCGACCCACAAGACCGCCGCAAACAGATTGCAGAACTTTCACAGGAAGCCAACCAGATCGAGCAGGAAATCGTAAAGCGCTCGTCTGCTTTGGCAGAGGACAAGACACTTTCGGCCGTCACTTGGCGCGATGTGCAAAAGGCCCTCAAACCCGGCGAAGCTGCGGTCGAAATCGAGCGCTTCCAATTTCATAATGGAAAGAGCTTCACGAGCGCGTTCTATTACATTGCACTCGTTGTAACGCCCGCATCGAGGAATCCCAACTTCATCGTTCTGGGCGAAGCGCAGAAGCTGGAGTCGGCGCCCATGGGCGGCTACCGCGCAAGTGTCGGGCTCAAGCGCGGCTTCTCTGCGGAGGCTGCGCCGGGAGAGTTGACGATGCCGGGCTCGGCCGGCGCCAACACCACTGCCGCATACGAAGCATTCTGGAAGCCGCTGGAGCCGGCGCTGGCAAACACAAAGCGCGTTTATGTGTCGCCTGACGGCGTTCTCAACCAGATTCCGATTGGCCTCCTTGCCGATAGCAACGGCAATCTGCTGCTCGAGAAATACGATCTGCGAACCGTCAACAGCACGAAAGATATTCTCCGGCCGCGACACGCAGCGTCATTGAAGACCGCTACACTGGTCGGCAATCCGAAGTTCGACCTGACCGAAGTGGAACAGCGCGCGGCATTGGCCGCACTGAAAATGGGAGTCGCTCAGCCTTCCCAGCCGGCTGCTTCGCCTCACCCCGTGCTTCAATCTGAACGACGCTCGGGTGATTATTCCGGCGGTCCTCTGAATCCGCTCCCAGGCACTCAAGTTGAAGTGAACGCGATTGGAAAGCTGCTTAGTGACTCCGCATGGCAGGTGGCGCCGTTCACCGGCGATCGTGCGCTGAAGGAAGTTGTGCTTCGACTGCGCAGTCCGCGCATCGTGCATTTTGCAACGCATGGCTTCTTTCTCACAGATCGGGACCTCGCGCAGAAGTCACAAGCTCCCCGCGGCCAACACGCGGCGATGGTAGACCCGATGCTGCGTTCGGGCCTCTTCTTCGCGGGAGCGAATCGGACTCAGTCCGGCTCGGCGCCAGTGGCTGGTCTCGATGACGGTGTGATGACCGCATTTGAAGCGAGCCAGCTCAATCTTGAGGGCACGGAGCTGGTTGTACTCAGCGCGTGCGAAACCGGCCTGGGCCAACAGAGCAACGGCGAAGGCGTGTTCGGATTGCGGCGCGGACTACAGGAAGCCGGCGCGGACGCGGTGATGATGAGCATGTGGTCTGTTCCCGACCAGGAGACGCAGGAATTGATGGCTCTCTTCTATGCAAAGTGGCTCGGAGGCCTGGACAAGCCTGAAGCGCTCCGGCAAGCGCAACTGAACGAGCGCGAAATCGTGCGCCAGCGCTACGGCAAGGATCTTCCCTTCTATTGGGGAGCGTTCGTTCTCGTAAGCCGGTAAGGGCTCTTAAAAGACCACCGCATAGCGACGGCGATCCGGCAGCAGCGTGAGCGTGCTATGTCATAAATCACATCGTAGTCAGTGATTTTGATCGTGATCGGAAGCTGTAAGTGATTGATTTAGTGGTGCGCCCGGAGAGATTCGAACTCCCGACCTACTGATTCGTAGTCAGTCGCTCTATCCAGCTGAGCTACGGGCGCACTGGGACGGCTTCAAGCGAAACCATAGACAGATTATCAGGGATTCCAGGCCGGCGCAATTGAATCAGCGATGCGGAAAAGGCGCTTCAAGCTATGGGCGCCGGTTCAGGGGCTGGGGGCGGCGCAGACTCGGGCAGCGCTTCTTCAACATCGAGGCCTGCCTGGCGAATAAGTTGCGTCACGTCGGCGGAGTTGAGGCGGGTGGCGTCGTACTCGACGCGCAGCGTGTTGGCCGCTCGATCGAAATTGAGACGGCGGATGCCGTAGACGTCCTTGGTGCTTGCCAGCGCCTGGGCCACAGGCTCAGTGGGCGGCGTTTCGTAGCGATAGAGAATCTCCACCGTGGTCATGGATGAATGATAGCAAGATGCGGGCCTTGAATCGAATGTGCGCGGCCTGGTTTGCTGTTTAGAGGCTCTTGAGGTAGGCGCGAATCTCGGGGCTGGACCAGTCCTGCGCGCCGATGAA
>CAZSVJ010000288.1:0-4047 GCA_964610185.1 uncultured Occallatibacter sp.
CCTGGTGCAGAACCTGCGCGGCGTGAGCGGCAACTGGCCTTCCGTTGGCCAGGTAGCGCAGTCCAACATCAACTTCCCCAACAGCACGACGGCCTTTCCTGGCTATACCACCAAGAACCTTCCCGCCATGACGGCGTTCCCCTCTCCTACCCCGTTCGATCAGTTCAACTGGTTCGTCGATCCCAATATGAAGGATGCCTACTCGCTGCAATGGAACTTCGGCGTTCAGCGCCAGTTGGATTCCGCTACCGTGGTTTCGGCAACGTATGTGGGATCGGCCAACAGGCGCCTGAACTATGGCGACTTCTACAACACGGCGTTGACGCCCGGCCCAGGAAACCCGGCTCTCCGCAGTCCATACCCGTACATCAGCCCAACTTTCTACTCGCTGAGCAAAGGAAATGGGGACTACAACGCCATGCAAGTGCAGCTGACCAGAAGCTTCCACAATGGGTTGGCGTCCACTGTAGCCTACGGGTGGTCGAAGTCGATCGACGAAGGTTGCTCGGGGTTTTTCGGCTCTGAGGGTTGCAACATTCAACAGATATATAACATCCGCGCGGAACGCAGCGTCTCTGCATTCGATGTGCCGCAGAGCCTAGTAGTCACATGGAACTATGCATTGCCAGTGGGACGCGGCAAGGCGCTCAATGTGGACAACCGGGTCCTGGATATCTTGGTTGGCGGATGGCAGTACAGCGGGTTCGCCAAGTTCCACAGCGGCACCCCCTACGACGTCACCGACGCGGCCGACATCGCCAACATCGGCAGCGTCTCGTGGTGGCCGTACGAGCGTCCCAACATTGTCGGTTCGATCAAGCCGGCTCATCAAACCGCGCTAAACTGGCTCAACACAAGCGCATTCGTCGATCCGGCGCCATTTACATACGGCGCCACCGGACGCAACAACCTGCGCACCCAGTTCTACAAGGGCACCGATATGTCGATCTTCAAGGAAGTCAGATTCAAGGAACGCTATGCCGCGAGATTTACCTTTGACACCTTCAACACCCTCAACCTGTCCATCTGGGGCCAGCCCAACAGCGCGTTTGGAGCTTCCACCTTTGGAGAGGTTTCCAGCACCGCCGGCAGCACCAGAACCATTCAGATGAGCGGTAAGTTCACCTTCTAGCCCGGCCGGCTCGAAGGAGAAGCATTGCTTGAATCGATTCACGCATCCCGCGGCGCTGGAGACGGCGTCGCGGGATTTCTTTGTTCACCGCAACGCTTACGCCCGCTTGGGCACTAGAGCCTGATCCGTCTGCTCCTCTTCCCACCGGCGCGAGAGTGCGCAATGAGGGCACTGCGACGGAATGTTTGAACCACAAGACGGCTTACTGATTTTCATGCCCCTGGGAAAGAACTGCAAGCGCCTTCACTGCTTGGCGGTCGCCCGGATCCATCGCCAGCGCCTTGCGCAATTCTATTTCGCCCTCGGTTGTATTGCCGCTTCTGCATAAGGTGAGCCCCAAATTCCTCCGCAGCGCTTCCTCTGCCTCGCACCCATCGCACACCTGGAGCGCTTGCTTATAGAGATCGATTGCCTTCGGCCAATCCTGATCGAGAGAGGCGCCATATGCTTCATTGCCGATAGACCTGCTGCGATCGAGATTCGCGCTCTGCTGGCGAAGCGCCGCAAACCGCGCGGCCAGTTGCTTGGATTCAGCCGGTTTGGTCGTTATGAGCAAACGCGAGAGCAGATAAGTTGCGTCGGCAGACTTGGGATCGATCGCCAGGGCGCGACGCAGCACCGTCTCGGCTTCAGAGTTTCTCGACTGCTCAAGCAAGCTTTTCCCCAGCAGGAGTAGGGCCTTTTCGTTTGCGGGCTGCAATGCGATGACCCGCTGTAGCAGCGAGGTCTCCTTATCAAAATGCCCCAGCGCTCGCTCGACAAATGACCAGTAGAAGCAGACGTCTGGGTCATTTGGCGCGAGCTTTCGCGCAATGGAGAACTCTGCCTCGGATTCGGGCTCTCTTCTCAGATCGTCAAGAATTCTTGCGCGATTCAAATGCGCTGACGGAAGGCTCGAATCGATGGCAAGAGCCCTTGCCGTTTCTTCCAGCGCGTCATGTAGATTCCCGGAATCGGAAAGTGCAATCGCGAGATCCACATGCGCCTCCGCGGACTTTGGGTTCAAGGCAATAACCCGTTGAAAGAGGCTGATTGCTTCTGGAAACTCACCGAGACGGCCCTTGATCTTCGCAAGCAAAGTCAGGATTGTCCGGTCGTCCGGCGAAAGCTCCGTCGCCTTTTCCAACACGACTTCGGATTCGGCCAAACGGCCTTCCTGGGCGAGACTCTGCCCTTGCTCGAAGAGCTCATGCCCTGAAGGGGACTGCGCGCCGGTCTGCGCAACAGCGCAACAAATAGAATATAAAGCGAACAGAAATGCGGCCAACCATCCGGTGTGACGTAAACGCCGTAACCTGCCTTCGATGGGCGCTACCCTGTTACAAGTCGATCCATTCATTTGTGGCTCCGGGAATAATAAAACAGCCGGCTTTGAAAATGCCCATTCGCGATGGGCCGCCAGTTTGAGATATTGCACGCATCTACTTCCGTCCTACCATCGCGCTCTCGAAACATTATACGAGTGAGTGCGGACACCATTCATGTCTTCCCGGGCGCCTCCCCCACAGATCGATAAAGACCTGCCAAGCGTTGTTGTCGAAATGATCGGAGATAATGCGGCGGATACGCTAGACAACTCTCCAATGCTGCGATATCCTCTACTTTATCGCTTAGGGAGCATAGTTGGACGGCAATCTGCACATCGGCAGAGGTCAATTCGACTTGCTGGACGAGACGGAGGGTAGAAGCCGGTGGCACTGTTCGATTTGAGCGGGAAGGTAGCGGTCGTCATCGGAGGCACGACAGGGATAGGGCGAGCCTTATCTCTGGGACTGGCAGATGCCGGCGCCGATGTGGTCGCTTCGTCGCGCCGCGCGGAACATGTGGACCGGACTGCAAGCGCAATTGAGGCAGAGGGCAGAAAGACGCTGCGCATTACATTGGATGTGACCAGCCGGGAATCTTTTGTTGCCCTCAGGAATGGCATGTTGAGCCAATTCGGCAAAGTGGACATTCTGATTAATTGCGCCGGGATGATCAGGCGCACGCCGACACTCGATCTTGAGGAAGAAGAGTGGAACCAGATTCTGGATACTAACCTTACCGGAACGCTTCGCGCATGCCAGGTGTTCGGGGAGCCGATGCTCGAGCGCGGTTATGGCCGAATCATCAACATTGCTTCTCTTTCCACTTTTGTAGGCCTGTTTGAGGTTGCCGCATATGGCGCGAGTAAGGCCGCCGTTGGATCGTTGACTCGTTCGCTTGCGGCTGAATGGTCAAGGCGGGGCGTGCTTGTGAATGCGATCGCACCAGGCGTATTTCGTACCGAGATTAATGCGCACCTGCTGGATCATACGGATCGCGGGCGCGAATTCCTGATGCGAACGCCAATGGGTCGATTTGGAGAAACAGAAGAACTGGTGGGAGCTGCCGTGTATCTTGCGTCCGACGCGGCGTCATTCACGACAGGGCAGATTCTCGTCGTCGATGGCGGATTTCTTTCGAGCGGCGTGAATAGGTGAAGGGAAGACAGTCAGCAAGCAGGTCATTCGTATGGGAAGCTTAGGCGCGCAGGTCATGGAGTACAGGGAGTTAGGCAATACAGGTCTCGACGTATCTGTTGTCGGATTTGGCGCGGCCCCGCTGGGCAACGTCTTTCGCACAACGGACCCGAAGGAAGGACAGCGCGCAGTTCATCTCGCCATCGAACATGGCGTCAATTTTTTCGATGTTTCTCCCTATTACGGCATTACGCTTGCCGAGCAGCGTCTGGGGGAAGCTCTCGCCGGACGCCGCGACAGGGTTGTCCTCGCAACCAAGTGTGGCAGATATGGGGTGGACCAATTCAATTACTCCGCGAGTCACATTACGGCCAAATTTGAGGAGTCGTTGCAGCGGCTTAAGACCGACTACGTCGATCTTCTCCAGGTGCACGACGTCGAGTTTGGCGATATTCAGCAGATCATCGACGAAAC
>CAZSVJ010000289.1:0-4008 GCA_964610185.1 uncultured Occallatibacter sp.
CATCGTCATCGCGAATGTTTCAGCCGCTGCTGGCGCGGCTGGCCGACAGCTACCACCTGGTTGCGCCTGACTATCCGGGCTACGGCCACAGCGACTGGCCAGATCCGAAGAGGTTCGACTATACCTTTGACCGCATCGCTTCGGTCATGCGCGACTTTACGCTGGCTGTTGGCTTGTCGCGCTACACGCTTTACATGCAAGACTACGGTGGACCGGTTGGCTTTCGTATTGCCTTGGCCCACACAGAGCGGGTGCAAGCGCTCATCGTACAAGATGCGGTGGCCCATAACGAAGGCCTGGGTGCGAACTGGGTATCGGCGGTCTGGGTCACCTTGGGATTCAATTCGCGCAGAAGTTTGGCTACGAAGTCGCGGCGATCGGGCGCGGACCCGAAGACGCCGCGCTCGCGAAGAAACTGGGAGCGAGCGTGTACATCGATAGCCAGGCGACGAACGCCGCCGATGCATTGCAAAAACTGGGCGGGGCAAAGGTAATTCTTGCGACAGCGCCAAGTTCGAAAGCAATGTCCGAGCTGGTCAACGGGCTGGGGCCAAACGGCAAGCTCATTGTGGTGGGAGCCTCATTCGATCCGATCGAGGTCACGCCGATCCAACTCATTAGCGGAAGTAGAAGCCTTCAGGGCTGGTCCACGGGAACTCCGGCGGATTCCGAAGACACACTTCACTTCGCCGACCTTACAGGTGTGCGCCCCATGATTGAAACCTATCCGCTTGAACAGGCGGCCCAAGCATTCGCCCGCATGATGAGTGGCAAGGCTGAGTTCCGCGTCGTACTGACCATGTGAGGCCAGCCCACTGCGGCAAGAGCAGCTCCTTTGGGGACGGGCGATTTCGCTTGTTGACCCTCGCATAAAACAGATCTCGCTTTCGAGCGAGGTCAACTCGAAGGAGGAAGAGCATGGCAAATCTAAAGTCTATGATTTTGAAAGGTGCGCCTCTCCTAACGGCCGCTGCCGTCACGCTGTTCGCAATCGGCGCCGCGGCACAAAGCGTAACGGACAAGTGCGGGCTCGCCCAAGTTATCCCGCTCACGCCCCCTGAACCGCCAGCGAAGATTGTCGCGGATCTTCCGCTGGCCGAGCCGCTTGCCTACCGTGGGGTGGTCATCATTCAGTATTGTGCCCAGAACATTCATATCGAGCCGGTGTTCGGCGCCGGTGCTCTAGCCGCGTCGCCGCGCGTCGGCCACGTTCATGTGCGGCTTGACGATGCCCCGTGGGATTGGGCGGATGCGAGCGGAAATCCCGTCATCCTGATAGGCCTTCCGCCAGGACCGCACAAAGTGGCTCTTGAATTGCGGGACGCGAACCATCAACCGCTCGACAAAGACACAGTCTCATTTGTTGTCCCAGAGAAGACCGCACCTCCAATGAACCACTAACCGCGTACTCAACACAGGCCGCCTCGTGCTCAATCTCAAATCGGATGAGATCGCTTATTTCTATCGAAGCTTCATGGGATCATTGCTTAAGAACCGGCTCCATATTTACGTGGGATGACGGCTTCAACAACTTAACAACCAAACACAGGAGGAAATGGTATGCCAACGGTTACAACCAAAGACGGTACACAGATTTTCTTGAAGGACTGGGGCCCGAAGGACGCACAGCCTCTCATGTTTCATCACGGCTGGCCTCTTTCGTCGGACGACTGGGACAATCAGATGCTCTACTTCCTTGCCCACGGCTATCGCGTCATCGCGCATGACAGGCGCGGTCACGGTCGCTCTTCGCAGGTGGGCACTGGCCACGATATGGACCACTACGCGTCCGATGCCTCCGCAGTGGTAGAGCATCTCGACCTGAGGAATGCGATCCATATCGGCCATTCGACGGGTGGTGGCGAGGTGGCGCGCTATGTCGCGAAATACGGCCAGCCTCAAGGCCGCGTAGCCAAGGCCGTGCTGATCTCCTCCGTTCCCCCGCTCATGCTCAAGACCGAAGAGAACCCGGGCGGCACGCCGATCGAAGTGTTCGACGAATTCCGCAAGGTGCTGGCTGAGAACCGGGCGCAGTTTTTTCTCGATTTCGCTTCGGGTCCGTTTTACGGTTTCAACAGACCCGGAGCGAAGGCCTTGCAGGGAGTTATCCGGAACTGGTGGCGTCAGGGGATGATGGGCAGCGCATTAGCTCACTACGAAGGCATCAAGGCTTTCTCCGAGGTAGACCAAACGGACGATCTGAAAGCGATCGCGGCGCCGACCCTCGTGATGCAAGGCGACGACGATCAAGTTGTCCCTTACAAAGACGCTTCACTGTTGCAGGCGAAGTTGCTCAAGCATGGAACGCTCAAGATCTACCCCGGCTTACCTCACGGTCTGATGACTACTCATGCCGACGTGATCAATGCGGACCTCCTGGCATTTATCCGAAGCTAAACCTCCGCAGGCCGCGTTAAGTACGTGGCTCAACATGATTCCTCATCACTACCGTATGTTGCGATTTCAATTTGCATAAATTAGCGAAAGGAGCATTCCAGCCATGCGATCCGACATCGTTCCCGGTGCGCTCTTCCCCGATTACGAACTCACAGATCACGCAACAAAGCGCAGGAAGCTTTCCGAACTGCAGGGCCAGCATCCGATGGTTCTGGTTCTCAGCCGCGGGGGATATTGTCCGAAAGACCGCCGGCAAGCCGAACTCCTGGTCCAATTCCACCGTGAGATGGAAGTTGGATACTGCCGTCTGGTCACGGTCAGCACCGACAACATCACTTTAACGAACGAGTACCGCTCGGGCGTGGGCGCTCATTGGCCGTTTCTTTCCGACGCCGGGCGTATCGTTCAAAAAGATCTCGACATTGCCGAATACACTGACCCGACCACAATCCGATGATTCCCCACGTCGTTGTTCTGGAGCCGGGTCTCGTCGTATACAAGATCTACAACGGCTATTGGTTCTTCGGCCGTCCGACGCTTGAGGATCTCCGCCAGGACCTTCGCACGGTCACCCGAAAGTGCCGGCCTGATTGGGACATCGCGACGCCGGAAATAAGGACCGCATGGAACGAGGGCCGCAAGGAACTCTTCTATCCCTATGGCAAGACCTATGCGCAAACATGGGGCGAGCAAGATTGAAGGCGGCCGTCGATGCCTGATTGGGGAGAATTTGTGACCGCACCTCGAGTAATTATTGTTCGGGGGGGCGGCGGTCAAGAGGCAAGATGTGCAGGGCAATCCAGAAATGCGATACTTTCGATGGATGAGAATCTTCGAGGATCGAGATTGACGCGATGGACGCACCCGAGGAGCTAAACGAGACTGCTCTTCCTCAGAATGTGGTCGCTCCGCTCACGCGCGCGGCGATTTTTCTGGTTGTCTGCATTCGCCAGGACCCGGACGCCGAGGCGCTTCTGCGGTCATTCTGCGCGGACCTTTCTGGGCTCATCCGCGCCGTAGAGTTTCGGGACATCGAAGCGGGCCTTACGTGCGTCGTTGGATTCGGGTCCGGTGCCTGGGACAAACTCTTTGGATCGCCACGGCCCGCGGAGCTTCACCCGTTTCGAGAGATTCGGTCAGGTGGCCGTCACGCCGTCTCCACCCCCGGCGACATCCTGTTCCACATTCGAGCTAAACGCATGGACCTTTGTTTTGAATTGGCGACCCAGATCATGGACAGAATCGGGGATGCGGTTTCGATTGCCGATGAGGCTCACGGATTCCGGTATTTCGACGATCGCGATGTCATCGGTTTCGTCGATGGCACGGAAAACCCGCGAGGAGAGGCCATTCGTGATGCCGCAGTGATCGGCAGCGAAGACCCGGTCTTTGCAGGGGGCAGCTATGTCATCGTGCAAAAGTACCTTCACAACATGAAGGCATGGAATGCGCTTTCCATTGAGGCACAGGAGCGCATCATTGGCCGCAGGAAACTCTCAGACATCGAACTGAGCGACGCCGAGAAGCCGGCGTCGGCGCATAACGCGCTGACAGTCATCGAGGAGAATGGAAAAGAACTCAAAATTCTGAGAGACAACATGCCTTTCGGCC
>CAZSVJ010000290.1:0-3952 GCA_964610185.1 uncultured Occallatibacter sp.
TCCTTTACACCCTGAACTGCGCCACTTGCGCGCCCAGTTGTTCCGCCAGTTTGGACAGCTCGACGGCGCTGGCCCGCACCTGCTCGCCGCCTTGCCGGATGTCGCTTACCGACGCGTTGACCCCGGCAATGTCGCGCGCAATGCTCCTCGACACTTCGGCGGTCTGCGAGACGCGCTCGTTGGCTTCGCGCACGCCGCCAGAAGCCTGCGCGATGTTGCCGGCCACATCCTTGGTCACTGCGGCCTGCTCTTCGATGGCCGCGGCGATGCTCGACACAATCGTGCCCACATCCTTGATCACGTTCGTGATCTGGCCAATGTCGGTGATCGCCAGGCCCGTCGAGCTTTGTATCCCGGCTATCTTCTTCTTGATGTCCTCGGTGGCCTCGGCGGTCTGCTTGGCCAGTTCCTTGATCTCATTGGCCACCACGGCAAAGCCCTTGCCCGCCGTTCCCGCCCGCGCCGCTTCAATGGTCGCGTTCAGCGCCAGCAGGTTGGTCTGCGCCGAGATGTTGGTGATGGTCTCGGTCACGTGACCGATCTCCTGCGCCGCAATGCCCAGCTTGTGCATCTGCTCGGTAATGGTCCGCGCCTGGCCGGTGGCCTGCTCGCTGATGGCACGAGCCTTGGAAGTGTTTGCGGAGATGTCGCCCACCGTGGCGCTCATCTGCTCGGTGGCGCTGGCCACGGAAGACAGACTCGATGAGGACTGCTCCATGCCGGTGGCGATCGACAGCGTGTTGGCGCTGGCCTCTTCAGCCGCGGCCGCTACGGTATGCGTCTTGTCGGACATGGAGGCTGTTCCGGAGGCTGTTTGTTTGGATACCGCCGACAGTTCCGTGGCGGCGGCGGCAAGGGTCTGCACTCCGCCGGCGATGCCGACCAGCAACTTGCGCAGGTTCTCGCTCATGGTTTGCGAGGCGGAAGCCAGTTCCCCCAACTCGTCCGGCCTGGCAAGCAGCTTCTCGGACAGTTTTGCGCCGCTTAAGTCGCCGCCGGCAATTGCCACCAGGCGTTCCACGACCGGAGTCAGAGCGCCAACAACCCTGCCGCTGAACATAAGCGCGATTCCGATGCCGATCGTCATGGAGAGGAGCGTTGAGACGATCAGGATCCATTGCGTCTGAGTCTGGCTTTGGCGAAGAGCATCGACATCACCATTCATCAGCCCCGTCAGGCTGTCCATGAGCGCCGCGGAGATATCCCTGATTACAATTCCATGCGGCTCAACCTTCGTTAGCAGTTCATCGAAGATGGGCGCGGCGCGGCCCTCGCCCGCATTCATAGCCTCCTCATCGATCTTTGTGTCCTCCGCATGAAGCAACGGCAATTCGACAGCAAGCTTTCCCACCCTGTCCCGGTTCGCTTGCAGAACAAATTGCTTGCTCCGCTCCGGCAACTCGGCGAAGTTCGCGTCAATCATCTTCCAGTCTTGCTCCATCTTCTGGCTTGCCGCCTTCGCCTTGTCCGTTCTTCCAAAGGCGACAGACAGGACCACAAGCCGGACATCCGATCTCGCCTTGGTTAAACTCTCCTCCAATCTGCCCGTCATGAGCAGAGTCGGAACTCGCGTCTCCTTCATGTAGTCAAGCTTCTTGGCAACCGCGGCCGCCTTCACGAAGACAATCGCGGAGGAGATAAGCACCAGACACAGGACGACGCCAAATGCCACCAGCAGTTGTGCGCGGATCTTCAGTTTCACCACAGCCCTCCTTCGTTCAACTTCGCTTCAAACCCTGAACTGCGCAACTTGCGCGCCCAGTTGTTCTGCAAGTTTGGACAGCTCAACCGCGCTGGCCTGCACATGCTCGCCGCCCTGCCGGATGTCCGAGACCGACGCGTTGACCCCGGCAATGTCGCGCGCAATGCTCTTCGACACTTCCGCCGTCTGCGAGACGCGCTCATTGGCCTCACGCACGCCGCCCGAAGCCTGCGCGATGTTGCCCGCCACATCCTTGGTCACCGCGGCCTGCTGCTCAATGGCCGCGGCGATGCTGGACACAATTGTGCCCACATCCTTGATCACGGCCGTGATCTGGCCGATGTCGGTAATCGCCAGGCCCGTCGAGCTTTGTATCCCGGCGATCTTCTTCTTGATGTCCTCGGTGGCCTCGGCCGTCTGCTTGGCCAATTCCTTGATCTCGTTCGCAACCACCGCAAAGCCCTTGCCCGCCGTGCCCGCCCGCGCCGCTTCGATGGTTGCGTTCAGCGCCAGCAGGTTGGTCTGCGCCGAGATGTTGGTGATGGTCTCGGTCACGTGACCGATCTCCTGCGCCGCAATTCCCAGCTTCTGCATCTGCTCGGTAATGGTCCGCGCCTGGCCGGTGGCTTGCTCGCTGATCACGCGAGCCTTTGCCGTATTGGCGGAAATATCGCCGACTGTGGCGCTCATCTGCTCGGTGGCGCTGGCGACGGAGGACAGGCTCGATGAGGATTGCTCCATGCCTGTGGCGATCGACAAAGTGTTGGCGCTGGCCTCTTCAGCCGCAGCCGCAACTGTATGCGTCTTGTCGGACATGGAGGCTGTTCCGGAGGCTGTTTGCTTGGATACGGCCGAAAGCTCCATGGCGGCGGTGGCAAGCGTCTGCACTCCGCCGGAGATGCCCACCAGCAGCGTGCGCAGGTTGTTCTTCATTTTGTTCAGAGCTGTGGTTGCGTCCCCAATTTCGTCTGAAGACTCCACGATCAAATCTGCCGCGGAGAGATCGCTGTTCGCAATGCGATTGGCCAGCTCAACGGATTTGCGGAGCGGCTCGATGACGAGTTTTCGAATTACCAGGAATATGATTCCGCCAGAAGCCAGAAGCGTGAAAAAGCTCAGCAAGAATGTCGCGACTGAATTCGATCTAGCCGTCGATGCCAACTGATCGGTCGATGCGGCTACCGCGAAAGCGCCGCGCAGTTCCCCGACTTTCATGCCTTCTTTGGTGTTCCCAAAAGGATCTTTTGCACCGACAGGATCACCGTGGCAGACCAGGCAGTCCTGGGTTAGGTAAATTGGTTGTGCATAGCGCATCACATCCTTGTCGCCTACGGACTGTCGTTCGGAGAACTCCTTCAGCGCGGGATCTTTTTGAAACGCTTCCAGGGCGCGCCGCTCAAACTCGTCCGGCTGGTTCTTGGGGTTGCGCGGCGTGAGCGACGGCGTATGGAACGTCATGTTGTTCTTGTCTGCATACCTCTCGGCAACACTCCAAGCCGCAACGACTGGAACCTGATTCAGGCTTTTGAAGTTGTGATCGGGCACAAGTGTGTCAAGATTGTCTGAGAACCAGGCTTGAGTTGTGCCCGCCATGCCGGTAATCTGGCGAACCTTGTCGCGAAAGGCCTCTTCCGCCTGCTGGTTGATACGGCGTTGAGTGATCCAGAAGCTGATCAGCGAAGTAACAACAAGAACGACGACGATCGTGCCGACGATTTTTCCAGAAAGCTTAAGCCGATTCAACACTCAATGCCTCGTTCCCTTGTTGCCAAGCCTTAATGAACTTCCGTTCTTTGAACCGACCGTCTTCGGTTTTCCTTTACACCCTGAACTGCGCCACCTGCGCGCCCAGTTGTTCGGCAAGTTTGGAAAGCTCGACAGCGCTAGCCTGCACGTGTTCGCCGCCCTGCCGGATGTCGGTTACAGCCAGGTTGACACCGGCAATGTCGCGCGCAATGCTCTTCGACACTTCGGCGGTCTGCGAGACGCGCTCGTTGGCTTCACGCACGCCGCCCGATGCCTGCGCGATGTTGCCGGCCACATCCTTGGTGACCGCGGCCTGCTGCTCAATAGCCGCCGCAATGCTCGACACAATTGTGCCTACATCCTTGATCACCGTTGTGATTTGGCCAATGTCGGTGATGGCCAGGCCCGTCGAGCTTTGTATTCCGGCGATCTTTTTCTTGATGTCCTCGGTGGCCTCGGCCGTCTGCTTGGCCAATTCCTTGATCTCGTTCGCAACCACCGCAA
>CAZSVJ010000291.1:0-3949 GCA_964610185.1 uncultured Occallatibacter sp.
GGTTGCGGCCTTTGGCCAGAACCTTGGGAGCTTCCATGGTCACGAAGTCGAAGCCCAGCGCCACGGCATAATGCGTGGGATTGGTCAGCACTACCGCGGCCTTCGCCACATCGGCCTTCACGCGGCGCCGCCGCATCTGGCGCTGCAGGTTGCGAATGCGGCCGCGAATCTGCGGATTGCCCTCGGTCTGCTTCATCTCCTCGCGCATATCCTGCTTGCTCATCTTCAGCCGCGACTCCCGGCTCTGCCACTCGACCAGGTAGTCGATCGCCGACCAGCCGAAGAGCAGCCACGCGGTTGTCAAGAGCAGGCCGTAGGTATCGGAACCGAGCATCTCCAGCCGCGTAATCGAGAACGGAGGCAAGGTCAACTGCCGGGCAATGCGCTGCACGGCAAAGATGGCCAGAAAACTGGCGGGAATGAGCGACTTCGCCAGCCGGGCCCCGGCCCGCATGGAAAACAGATTCTTGATGTTGCTGAGCGGGTTGATGCGGTCCGGCTTAAAGCCAATTGCCCCGGCATAGAAGTTGATTCCGCCCGTCTGCGCAACCCCTGCCGCCAACGCTGCCGCGGCCACCGCCGCCATCACCACGCCCGCCGGCCCAAGAATGGTCATTGACAGCTTGCGAATGGAGGCGAGCGTTGGCGCAATCGTGGAAGGCTCCCAGTGGAGCGGCCCGCCAAGATCGAGAAATGCGGCAAATGTATCCCGCCATGCGATAAGAACATGGCTGGCCAGCGCCCCCAGCACCATCACCCCGGCCAGGGTTCCCGCCGCCGCCGTCAGTTCGCGGCTGTGCAGGATGTCGCCTTCCTTGCGAGCCTCATCGCGGCGGTGCTGCGTTGCTTGTTCTGTTTTCTCTCCCGCCATCGGCTATCCTCCCGTCCCGGGCGTGGAGATCAGCCGTTCGGCCATATCGAGCAGGCCCGCGAAGCGCGCTTCAATAAAGCGCGGCCACAGGGCCAGAGATCCAATGAGTATGGCAAAGCCGGTAAGCGTCTTGAACGGCACAGTCAGGTTCATCACCGGCAGTTGCGGGCTGATCTTGCCCAGCAGAGAGGTTGCAATCTCCACCAGCAGGGTCGCGGCCAGCACCGGCGCGGCCAATTCGACGGCGGCCAGGAAGATGCCGCCCGCGGCATGAACGATGGCCAGCGCGCTCTGCGGAGCCAGGGCGTAGGTGCCCAAAGGCACGGCCCGAAAACTGCGCACCATGGAGGCCAGCAGAATCCGGTCCAGCCCCGCCGCCAGGATCACCAGCGTGCCCATCAACTGAAACAGATCGCCCAGCAGCGGAGTCTGGATCTGCGAAGTGGGGTCCAGCAGATTGACCATCGAGAAGCTGAACTGCACGCCGGCAATCTGGCCGGCAAACAGGAGCATCTCGTTCAGAAGCGTCAACGTCAGCCCGTAAACCAGCCCCACCGCAACCTCGCCTAACAGCGCGGAAAAGCTGATAGTTGTCTGGGCAAAGGGCAGCTTGGCTACCAGCGGCGCCAAGAGAAACGCCACCAGGCCCGCAAAGACCGCCTTAGTGCGTATCGGCAGCGCCGTCGAGGAGAAAAAGGGAGCGAACACCATCACGCCGCTCACCCGCACCAGGGTCAGCGTCATTGCGCTCAAGAAGTTGCTCCACTCCGGCATCGTCGCCATTACCTTCTAGCAGCTAGCTTTCAGCTTCTAGCCGCTAGCTCCCGCTCGCTTATCCCAAGACCCACAAAAGAGGCCGTCATCCTGAGCGAAGTCCGCCGCGGCGGAGAGTCGAAAGCCTGCCCGCCGTGGCGGGGACCTGCATCTCGCCCGCCTGTCTTCTTCAATGAACCTCCGACACACCACACAAGAAGCTGCTTCTTCAGCCCAGATAACGATGAAAGTCGCTAAGCAACGACAATGCGTAGTGCGCCATCCGCCCCAGGAACCAGGGCATACCAACGAGCAGGATCGCGGCCACGGCCGCCAGCCGGGGAATGCTGGTCAGCGACTGCTCCTGCAAGCTGGTCAGCGTCTGGATCAGGCTGAGCAGGAAACTCAGCAGCGCCGCGGCAACCAACACCGGCGCAGCCAGAATCATGCACTCCCTCATTAGTTGGCGCATCAGTTCGGCAACCAGGTCGGGCGTCATCGTTTCCCCCTTAAAAGCTTTTTAGCAGCGAATTGGCCAGCAGGTTCCAGCCATCCACCATCACAAACAGCAAAATCTTCAATGGCGTCGAGATCACCACGGGCGGAAGTTGAAACATGCCGATCGACGTGGTGATCGAGGCGGTGACAATATCGATCAGCAAGAACGGCAGATAGAGCACAGCGCCGATCGAGAATCCGGCCTTTAATTCGGAGAGAACGTAAGCCGGGATCACTACCTGCATGGGCAGATCGTCCGGCTTGTTGGGCCGCGCGATTTGTCCGGCCGCCGTAAACAGGGCCAGGTCTTTCTCGCGCGCGTAGCGCAGCAGGAAATGCTTCACCGGCTGCGCGCCTTTATCGATTGCCTCCCAGCCCGTCAACTGTCCGGCGCGATAAGGCTCAACCGCCTGTTGATCGATCTGGTTGAGCACCGGGGTCATCAAGAACCAGGTCATCATCAAGGCCAGCCCCAGCAGGGTGGGGTTTGATGGCGCGGTCTGCGTGCCCAGCGCCTGACGCAGAAAGTGAAAGACCACCGTCAAGCGCACCAGCGGAGTCATCACCATCAGAATCGAGGGCAGCAGAGTGATCATGGTCAGGACGAGAAGAATCGTCCACGGCGTCGAATCGGAAGGATGGAGTCTCGAATTTAAGTCGGGCAGAAGAGCTGTGGGCGCGGCAAATGCCAACCGCGCGGCGCCGAGGCCTACCATGAAATCCTCGCCGGCCGGTCCGGAGCCTGTCGCGTCACCGGACGCGGGACCGGACATTCAACCGGGCGCTCAACCGGACGCGCAACCAGGCGCGGCATCGGGCTTCGGCGTGGGGCCGGGTTTCCGGAATTGGCCGCGCGGAATGGACGAATCTCACCATCCAGCGCATAGAATGCCGGAGCGCCCTCGGGCGACGTTGCAACCAGGAACCGCCTTCCCTCCGCCTCGACCAGGGCGAGCGATTGCCGAGGAGCCAAGGCAATGCGTTCGAGCAGCGCCAGCCGGGGCCGTGGACGGCGCGTCGATCTCAGCCGGTCCAGCAGCCAGCCCGTCAGCCCGCCAGTTAGTGCCCGGTTCGTCGTGACTATTCCGTCCTCTCGCCGCTCCATCATCGTGTCTTTCATCCCATCCTTCTGCGCGCCTTGCAACAAGACTTCTTGAAACCGTTTAGGCCAGCCGCGTAATCCGCACCGCCAGCTGGGATTCAACGACCTCGAACTCGCTCCACGCCAGTTGCACATCGCCCGAGGCAAGCGGCAAATCTTCTCCATGCGCCCATTGCGTCTCGATAATCTGTCCCGGACCGAGGGCCAGCAAATTGCGCACGCGAAACTCCCGCACTGGAATCACCACATCCATCTCGACTGGCATCCGCGCCACCGGGCCGCTCAGCGCTATGACATCGCCTTCCTCGGCCTGATGGGTCACCGGCACCAGCGCTCTTTCCGCCGCCAGTTCAACCGATGCGGCCCTCTCGGCCGGATGGGGCAGCTTGTCTGCGGGCGTCGGCGCTGTCTGCGGGCTGGCCATGTGCTTAGGAAGCATGCAGAACTGTGCCCAGAATTGGGACAGTTTCATTAGAGACGGCTCAGAAAAACCTCGCGCGACCAAGCCGCTCCGCCTGCAACATCGCTGCTACACTGGAAGGTGAGAGAAAAGCGCGCGCTAGGTGGCGTCAGCCACGAATGGCGCCGCGGTTGGGGTCACTGACGATGCCGGAACAGAACGGAAACAGAAACACAGCAACCACCAACTTGCGACTGAAAGTGGGCTTGGCGGAGATGCTCAAGGGCGGCGTCATCATGGACGTGATGAACGTGGAACAGGCCCG
>CAZSVJ010000292.1:0-3943 GCA_964610185.1 uncultured Occallatibacter sp.
AGGCCCTCCTACTCGACCACTCATTTCGCTGGCTTCAGGGTACAAACATTCGAATCGAATGTCAAACCTTGACATTCGCATTATGGATGAATCTACCCGCCCCAAGCGCGACAGTTATCAAGCTGGATGCGGGCAACGGGCGCAACCCGGCGTCGAGGGAATACACTCTCCTCATGCAGCCTCGCACCACATCCCGCGTAAGCCTGACCGCGCTGCTGGGCACTCCCGTCACCGATGCGCAAGGCCACTTTCGCGGCCGGCTCAAGGATATCGCCGTGGCCACAGGTCCCGATGCAGGCAAGGTGGCCGGCCTGGTGCTTAAAACCCGCTCAGGACTCTGCATCGTGCCCTCGCAGGACGTGTTGGAAACGCCCGCCGGCACGCTCGAGTTGCGATCGTCGGGCACCATGGTTCCACTGAAGGACGACGGAAACTACCTCTACCTGGCCCAGGATCTGGTGGACCGGCAGATCATCGACATTCACGGCCGCAAGGTGGTCCGCGTGAACGATGTGGACCTGGAGTGGCTGGGCCGCGGCGCGGCGCATCTGCTGCGCGTGGCCGAGGTCGAGGTGGGTCTGCGCGGAGCTTTTCGCAGGGTCTTCAAAGGGCTGCTGCCTCGGGGAACGCTGGATTCCATCTCGCGCAAGCTCGGCGCCAACGGAATTCCGTGGCAATTCGTCGACGTGATCGAGGTCGACCCAGCGCGGCGGGTCAAGCTTCGCATCGCATACGAACGGCTGGCGGAGATGCACCCCTCCGACCTGGCGGAAATTTTGGAGGATCTTGCGCCCGCTGAGCGCGAGGCCGTGTTTACATCGCTCGACGAAGAAGTGGCTGCGGAAGCCCTCGAAGAGGTCGATCCAAAGCTGCAAAAGGCCTTGCTCGAGAAGCTCGACGAGGAAAAGATCGCCGACATCGTCGAGGAGATGGACCCCGGCGCGGCAGCCGACCTGTTGGCCGAGCTCTCGGAGGAGCAATCCGACGCCATTCTAGAAGAGATGGAACCGGAAGAACGGCATGAGGTCGAGGAGCTGCTCGAGTTCGATGAGCGCTCCGCCGCCGGATGCATGACCACCGACTTCATCTATCTTGGCATGGAGTCAACCGTGGCCCAGGCGGTGCAAGCGCTGCGCAGCTTCGACGGCGACCCGGAGAGCGTCACTGAAGTCTTCCTGCTCGACGATAAACGCGTGCTGCGCGGGGCCGTCTCGCTAGCGCGGCTGGTGATGGCGCTGCCCGAGACGCGCCTGGCAGTTCTTGCCGAACCCCGCGTGCTTTCCTGCCCCGCCGATATGCATCGGGACGACCTGGCCGAGTTTTTTGACAAGTACAACCTGCACGCGCTTCCGGTAGTCGATGCCCAGGGCCGGATGGTGGGCGTGGTTCAGGCCGACCAGGTGATCAGCCTACTGCGCGAAAGGCTCTAGGAAGGCCCCGATGCGCCCTGAAAAAAGGTTCCAAATTGGCCAAAGTTGATCAAAATTGGTCATTTCTAATCCACTTATGGGCTTATGCTGAGAGAAAATCCACGAATTTATCCGGATTTGTGAAAGAATTCAAGGATGATCCAGTTTCCCAAAATCATCCAGGGCGGCATGGGCGTGGGCGTCTCGAATTGGCGCTTGGCAAATGCGGTCTCAAAACTCGGCCAGCTCGGCGTCGTGTCGGGCACGGCGCTCGATTCCTTGTTTGTCCGTCGCCTCGTCGATGGAGACGAGGGCGGGCACTTGCGCCGCGGACTGGATGCCTTTCCGTTTCCGGAAATGGCGCGGCGCATCTGGCAGGAGTATTTTGTACCCGGCGGCAAGCCCAGCGATGTGCCTTATCCGGCCATTCCGATGCACCAGCGCAAAGACACGCGCAAGCTGGTTGAACTCTGCATCGTGAGCAACTTCGTTGAGGTCTTTCTGGCCCGCGAGGGGCATAAGAATCCGGTCGGGATCAATTTTCTTGAAAAGGTGCAGATGCCGCATCTGTCCTCAATCTATGGAGCGATGCTGGCCGGTGTCGGCTATGTGCTCATGGGCGCGGGGATTCCCCTTCACATTCCAGGCGTACTTGATGCCTATGCGGCGCACCATGATGCCGAATACAAGTTGTCGGTTGCGGGCGCGTTGCCGGGCCAGGATACGCAGATGCGCTTCGATCCGGCGGACTATGTCGAGGGTCCGCTTCCTCTGCTTCATCGGCCCCAGTTCCTGGCCATCGTCTCCTCCAACACGCTGGCCACCACCATGCTGCGTCGGGCCAGTGGCCGCGTCAACGGATTTGTAATCGAAAGCCCCACCGCAGGCGGCCACAATGCGCCGCCACGAGGAAAGCTCCAGCTCAATGCCGCCGGAGAACCTGTATATGGTGAGCGCGATCGGGTCAACCTGGAAGAACTGCGTGCGCTTGGCGTTCCGTTCTGGCTGGCCGGCGGATATGGAAACGCCGAGAAACTGCGTGAAGCGCTCGACCAGGGCGCCGCGGGCATCCAGGTCGGCACTGCGTTCGCGTTCAGCCGGGAATCCGGCATGCGCCCCGACCTCAAGAAGCGGCTCATGGCCCAGGCCAAGACCAATTCCGGTGTCGTTTTTACCGATCCTCTGGCCTCGCCGACCGGGTTCCCGTTCAAAGTGGCCTTGCTTGAAGGTACTTCATCGGAGTTCCCCATTTATCAAGAGCGGAAGCGCGTCTGCGATCTTGGCTATCTCCGCGAGCCATATTCTGGACAGGATGGCCGGATTGGCTACCGTTGCGCGGCCGAGCCTGTGGACAATTATGTCGCCAAGGGCGGCAAGCTTGAGGATACGGTGGGCAGAAAATGCCTGTGCAACGCGCTGATGGCCAACGTCGGCCACGCGCAGTCGCGCAAAGACGATGTCGTAGAGCCGGCTCTGGTCACCGTCGGCGACGACCTGAACACCATTGCAAGCTTCCTGGCTCCTGGCCGCGAGACTTACAGCGCCGCCGACGTGGTGCGATCCCTCCTGAGCGGCGTTGCCTCCGAGACGGCCGACGAGGCCGAACCCCTGGTCCTGGCTACTGCGTAATGCTTATCCGTATGCAAGGAGCGCCGACCTCCAGGTCGGCTGTCGCGTGGGCCTCCTGGCCCGCACGCGAAACCTGGCAGCGTGGACGCCGCCAGTACAGCCGCTCCGGAGAGCGGCGCTACTCGAATGCGCAACTTAAGGATGAGTTCTTAATTCCGGCTCATTCGGCCAGGCCGGGCTTTGGCTCCGTTTGCCGCTGGCGAGAAACTGACTGATCGCGCGCCGCCAATGCTCGCCCGCCGTCTGCAATCGGAACAAGAATCCCTTCATCGTTTCCGCTCCTTCAAGTTGTGGCTGTCCGAGGCCTTCAGTGTCATCCCATAGAGGCTCTTGAACTGCTCGATCTCCTTCAATGTCTGCGCGGAGAAGGGAACGGCCTTGCCCTCGAAGGCATGGAGCACGATTCCCTCCAGCAAATCGCCGAGCGTCATATCTTTCTGTTCGGCTACTGCTTTGAGCACTTTCAACATGCGTTTTTCGATCCGGACGCCGGTCTGAACGCGCTCGACTACGACGGGTTCACGTTTTTGCTGCTCTGAAGTCATAAACTCTTCCTGTTACATTAGTACCAATGTACCGTGGTACGCGCTGCTTGTCAACCCTCAATTCGGGGCCTTCGCAAAGTTCGCGTTCGGCAGGGTTACGCACACGGGTCTCGCCTGTTATGGTCAGGGAGGAAACTTTATGAATCCCCCATAGGACCTCGGGAATGTTGAAGCGCTGGCGAATCCGGATACTCCTGTTTCTGGCCGTTCTCGGCCCCGGATTTATTACCGCCAATGTCGATAACGACTCCGGCGGCATCCTCACCTACTCCCAAGCCGGCGCGCAATACGGATACACCCTGCTATGGACCATGATTCCCATCACCATCGCGTTGATCGTGGTGCAGGAGATGTGCGCCC
>CAZSVJ010000293.1:0-3931 GCA_964610185.1 uncultured Occallatibacter sp.
CGTGCTCTTGCCTGCGCCGTTGGGACCCAGCAGGCCGAATATCTCGCCGTCGGCAACGGAGAAGCTGACTCCCTTGACGGCCTCAAACGTGCCATAACGCTTGACGATGTTTTCAACAGCAATGGCCGGATGTTGAATCGCGCCATTGCTGTTGATCGCGGGGCCGGGCTGAACAAAATCGGGCTGGGTCGGCGCGGTCACTGTTTCACCAGCTTGCTCTTGGGTATGTAGACCTCCGCGGTCATTCCGGGGACGAAGCGCTCGCCGGCATTGTCGATGATCAGCTTTAACTGGATGGTCTTGATGTCGCGCTTGCGGCTGCTTACGTCGCGCTGGGTTGCGAAGTCGGCCTCTGCCGCCTTGGCGATGATCTTGCCCTGAATGGTTGCGCCCGAAGGCATGACGACCCGCAACATATCGCCCAGTTGAACAGTGTCGGCCTGAGTCTCTGGGAGGGGCGCATAAATCCAGGTCTGCGTCAGGTCCATGATGGTGACAATGGGCCCGCCGGCAGCGACCACTTCTCCCTGGCGCGCGGCGCGGACGTTGACCTTCCCGCTGACTGGCGCGAAAACCTGAGAGTAGCCGACCTCGACCTTGGCTTGCTCGGCTAGGGCGCGGGCATTCGCCACCTGGTCGCGAGTCTCGTCCACCGTGCGCGCGGCCACGGTGGCAAGCAGTTCATGGGCGCGAGCCTGGCGCAGTGAAGCTTCCGCTGCTGCAACATTTTGGCGAGCTGCATCTACGGCAGCCTTCGCGGCTTGAAGCATCGTAACGGCGTCGTCGCGAGCCTGGGCGCTCATAATTCCCTGCTCAGCGAGCCCAACGGCTCGGCTAGTATCCGCCTGCTGGTGATCGTAGTTTGCCTGCGCCTGGGCCAGCGACGCCTGCGCGGCCTTCACCTGGGCCTCGGCATTGATTGCTGCGCTGCCTACCTCGCCAACGGTCTGGCGTTCGGTTTCAACAGTCTCGCCAAGCTTGAATCTCTGGCTGTTGGCAGTGGCCTCAGCGGCGGCGCGCGCGGCCTGAAGGTCTTCGCTCTCGATCACGGCAATAAGCTGGCCGGCCTTTACCGTGTCGCCTTCATCCACGGTGAGCGTCTGGATGCGCCCAGGTATCTTGGCGCTGACCACGACCTCATTGGCATCGACGGTGCCGATCAGTTGCAGGTCGCCGGATTGCCGGACGGTAACGAAGTACCAAATCAGCGATCCAATTGTAAGCAGACCCAGGATCAGAAAAACTCGATTGCGTGCATTCATGCGTGCCTCATGCTTCCTCAGTCGTTCATTTCGCTTCGATATTGTGGTTCACGGATTAAATTTCACTGCGCGACCCCAGCGGGACAACAACCGGAGGTCCGCTCACGATGTTCTGGGGCATGGGAGTTGAGGCCAAAACACGCACGGCAACCGCCGATCCGTATTCGCGGTCGACGAAGAGCGAATGGCCCAGATACTCGATGGCGGCCTTGCGGCGAAACTCAAGCGCCGAGGGGTCGACGGGGTCGGTTTCCACGCCAATCAAGCGCATCATGGGCGCGGAGAGAAAGTAAAAAACGTTGGGTCCGAGCGCGGCGTACATCACCTGAGAGGATTCCACCGGAATCAGCTCGCCGGAGCAGATTCCCTCCATTGCAACGCCGAGCATCTTCTCTCCCATCGGGCGGAACAGCTTCTCTACCAAAGGGCTCATGCCGTTCGACTCGCCTTTGCGGAAACGAATCATCTCCTGCTGCATGAGGCTCTGGAAGACAGGTTGAGAGTAGATGCGGTCAAAGTGGTTGAGCGTAAAGCGAAGTAAGCGCTCGCCAGCCGAGCACTCAAGGGCCAAAACCTGCATGCTAGCGGTTGAAATTTGCTCGGCCACCGATTCAAGGGCGGCTGCGTACAGGTCTTCCTTGCCCTGGAAGTAGTAATAGATGAGGGCCTTGTTGACGCCGGCTACCTCGGCAATCCGCTCGGTGCGTGCGCCGGCAAGGCCGTTGAAGCTGAATTCGCTAAGCGCGGCGTCAAGAATGCGGGCGCGGGTCTGGTCGGCGCGATCGGCCTGGGTGCGAGTTGGGGTAGTCGGCGTCATTATTAACTAACCAGTTAGTAAACTATATTAGAATCCACTATTTTGCAAGCTTCTTCGATAAAAAAAGAATGACCTATCCACAGTCACTTTGAAATCAATGAGATGTGCAACAGTTCCTGGGGGGCAGTCCATGCGGAAGGCACCGACCCGGCCTTTCGCCAACTGTGTTATTCAGGCCAAAAAGCTGATTCGCCGGGTTGAAGGCTCCGCGTCGGGCTGCGGGGTGGGCTGTACGTCGTCTTCTACGGCCAAGTTCTGAAATTCCTCTTCCGGCCCGTCGTCTTCTGGACCGTTATCCTCTGGTCCGTCTTCGCTCCCGTCGTCTTCAGCCCCGCCAGCCGAGCTCTGGTTGCTGGGGGAGTAGGTTTCGTCGCCGGTTCTCGCAGTATTGTCGACCCGCTCCATGGGCAGCGGCTCCAGCTCCTTCTCGATGGCGCGAGTCAGGGGCAGAGGCGCGAGGTTTGTGATCGGTGTGATTCCCATGGTTGGTCTCCAGGTTCAGAGCGCTTTCAAGGGCTTGCCATGTCTCCTATTATCGGCCAACAGCAGAAAAACTTTAGGCTATTTGAGAACTGTCCGAATATAAGACATTGGGACGTGCCTGGGCGTGCGGCTTAACAGACTGAGAAAAAGATCAATCTGGCGGGAGGCGAAGTTTCAACCCGCATATTGCCAATAAATTAACGCGGGCTTTAGGGATTCTCTGAGGAATCTTGGGATCAACTGTTTTGTATCAGGGCATGACTTAAGTCATGCCGAAAACGCTGGAACTTGAAGTCGGGCTTCAGCCCCTGCGGGCTCTTTTCAGCTTCGTTCGGCTATATTCGATTCGTCAGACACTGCCGAGCCACGGGAAGGCATTTTAAGCCGATCACACCCGAAATCCCGAGTTTTCCCGCAGCCTGCCAGAGACGAGCCGGGCTACCGGCGCAGAGCAAGGTCGGTGGGAGCAACCAGAGTGGGCCGAGTCAGCGCTTGTGCTTGAGCTTCGGACTGTTCGAGCAGCGCCGCTCCCTGAGCCAGACTCATGCCCGTGGAAACCGAGGTAAAACCACCCCTCTGCTCGCTGGTGTCCCGCGCAAAGCTCTTGACCAACAGTGCGCGGCCGCACATATGGACTTCGAGCCGCTCGGTCTTCCAGTCCGTGGCGCTCACCTGCACGCGCACTAACTGAAACCAGCCGTTCTTGTACAGGCGGCCGAGGATTCCGTATCCGAAATCCACATTGTCACGGACGCGGCCATCTAGGCGAACCAGGCGCTTCATGCGCGCATCCACCCACAGCGTGCCGGTCATGGCGTGAAAGATTCTGGCTTCGATGGAGTGGGCGGGATAGTCGGGATTGGGCCGAAAGCGGAGGCGATGGCTACCGTTCTCGTCGCCGTCGTATTCATAGAGAAAGGCGTCAGGCAGCAGCGCAAGAATCCGGCCAATGCGGTTTTCGTCTTCCTGATATTCGCGGAGATGCTTTGTCTGCTCGTCGGTTGAAGTGAGCAGGCGCCGTAGCCGAGCCTGTTCCTGCTGTTCAGCTTCCACGCTCGGTGTCTGGCCGTTGCTGAGCGAGAGGCGCGTGACCGGTCCCTGGGCTGTCTCTACCTGGTCGTCAAGGCGCATCCCATTCGGAGTATTGTGCAGCACCCAATAGCGCCAATAGCCGTGCGCGTGATGGTCGTTGAGCTCGTTAAAGACGACTTCCCGCACAAGCTGGCCAGCCGGGATAGACGGTGGCGGCTGGGCGCAGCAAACTTGCTGCGCCATGGCTAAAATCCCAACGATCACCCAGAACACACGCATTCCGTAGCCTCCGACTGAAGGATTGAGCCCTGCAAGCCTGAGGGGAGTATGACGGGGC
>CAZSVJ010000294.1:0-3893 GCA_964610185.1 uncultured Occallatibacter sp.
CGGTGCCGGCCTCGGGGTCGGAACATTTGATGGTAAGCGGAATGCGCTCGCCCTTTTCGCGGAGGCGGAGGATGAGGAACTGGCCGGGCTTTTGCTTGCGCGCAATGCGCGGCGCCTCGATGACAAACTGCTTGATGTTGAGGCCGACGGTGCGAGCTTCGACGATCTTGTACATAGATATAACTCCGATTCAGCCGGCCTATGGCCTATTTTTCCATTGCGCAGGCACTGAGCCATGGACAGCACGCGCGCTGAAAAGGCAAACTTATGGCCGCACTCATGGCCATCCTTCACGATTATTCAGGAATTGGCAACGTTGGCATTGTGATGCTGGTCACTCGCGGAAGTTGGAAGAAGCAGCCAGGATGAAGCGGCATATCCGACGTCTCACCCCACTGGCGGGGGAGATCCCAGCGAGTCTCCCCACCGCCAGGCGCACGCGGCACTCGTCGTTCCGGGCCCAGTTTGCCGCGCGAGCATCGAGGCACGGCGTAGGCAAGATGGAGCGAGCATGGCGGAGCAATGTTTCCAGGCAATCCCGATGGAATCAAATCTTTGGTGAGTACTCGCGCGTCTCCCGGGCAACATACTCTCGGGGATGCACAAGCTCGTTGAGATGGGCAGGCTCCCGCTCGACTCGAACAACTTCTTTCTCAGTCTTGCGGATCGACTGGACAGGACCAATGAACGCGCAGATGAGCGCCCAAATCAACGCAAGCAGGCCCAAAACGGTCAGGATCAGCCCGCCGAGAGCGGCCGGGCCGGTGGTGGTGATTGCGAGTTGCAGGTTGGCCGCGGAAACCGGGTAGGCAGCATTAAAGGTGGCGCTGCCGTTTCCGTATCCGAGAATCAAACCGAATCCAGCTGCAAGCAACAGAATTGAAACGATCAGGGGGCGGTCAGATCTCATTGGGGTCACCTCATTTATCTTACGCGCGGCGACCATTGGCTGCCGCAGAGCAAGAACCCTCGATAGGCTCATTGATCTACTACGATGCAGCCTGCGCGCCAAAAGCCGCCTTGCGGATAAACTTCCCTCGAACTTTCAGGCTGGAAAAAACTGGGATCGGCACGACTGAGCTCATGCCTGATACTCGCCGCGGCGAGCGGGGCTTCGAAACAAGCACTAAGAAGATAGGATTTCTTCAGCCTTCCAGCTTCAGGTTTTTGGTGGCGGCTTCCATTCGCGCCAGAATGGACTGCATCTTGACGAACTCCGGATGGCCGTGGAGGGGCTTGATGCGCGGATCGGCAAGCGCCTGGAAGAACCATGGGCAGCGGATTTCGTTGGCGGTCCGCAGTTCGGCGATAGCGGCATCGTGGTCTCCGAGGGCAACATGAACGGCGACGGTGATGGAGTTGAGAACGAAGCGTTCCCGGCTCATCCATTGCAGCCGGTCGAGGATGGCGCGGGCCTCGTCTGCCCGCCCATCGCGGGCCAGCGCATACGCATACGCGGCGGAAGGCGGATCGAAGTAGGGCGAACGCTGAACCAGGCCGCGCGCAAGTTCGGCGGCGCGTGCGGCCTCTCCGTTGAAGGCGAGAATCATTGAGCCGTAGAGAACGGCTCCTTCATGCTCGGGAAAGAGAGCCAGCGCGTGATTGACCTGGCGGACGCTCTCTTCGGCCTGGCCGGCGAGGTGGAATGCCCACGCAAGACGGGCGTGCAGCCAGGGGGCAAACGGATCCTGATGAAGAGCGGCGCGAAGCAGCGCGATGGCCTCGGCATAGCGATAACGGCTTAGCGAGAACATTGAACGCGCGCGGGTGATCCAGGGATCGTGAGGAAGATGCGCGGAGCGGGAGAATCCTCGAATGGCTGCAGGCAAATCTCGGTCAACATGGAAACTGACCCAGGCGAGTGCCGGCAAGATTGCGCCGTACCGATCAGGCAGGATGGCCGCTGACTGATTGGCGGAACGATGAGCGCCCGTCTCCGGAAAGCCCGAATCATCGTCCTGGCGGCCAGCTGGTTTCGCCGGGAACACCGAGTCGGCCGTGCGGCGCACGATATCCGCGGCAACGGCCGGAGGCATGAAACCGTAAAAGGCCTGGGTGATGCAGAGGTGCGCAAGGTCGACTTTGGCGGCCGTCAGCGAGGGGTCCAATTCGGTGGCGCGGTGCAGGCGTTGCAGGCCGTCCTGCATCCGATGGCGCTCCAGGCTTTGCCACTCATGACGCCCTTGCTGGTAGATTTCGTAGGCCTCTAGATTTGACTCGCCGCTTTCAAGTTCGGCGTCGGGCTCGGCGACGGCGGCGATGGACAGGCCTTCCGATTGCCATTCCCGCGGCGAAGCTTGCTTGCCGCCATGCGGGGAGGGGGAGAGCAATTCGTGCCGGCGTTGGCCGATGGCTGCGCCGCTTTGCAACCGGAAGGCCAGGCGCTCGATCAACTCACGTTCGAGTCCGGCCACGCGGTTTCGATCCACCAGCACGTCTTCCACCCAAATCTGCGCGCCATCCTCCACACGGATCATCTCCGCGCGCAGGCGGAAATGAGCAGGCACGGCGCGAATCGTTCCTGTCAGCACCAGGTCTGCTTTGAGGGCTTCACCGATTTGCTGCGCAGTCAGGCGCCGTTGGGCCAATGTGAAAACGGAATCCCTGGCAAGCACCGTCACGGCGGGATCGGCTGCGTTGCTCAGGCGTGTAATCGTTTCCTCGGCAACCGCTGAGCCAAGATATTCGGGGATCCCGTACTCTGTGGCGAAGGGCGAAATGGCAAGCCTGGGAAGCACGCCCGACGGCGACGCGCTGTTAGAAAGCACCTCGGCGGTCAGGCGGTATCCGCGCTTGTACACCGTCTGGATGCAATCTTCCGGTTCAAGATGCGCTCGCAACGAAGACACACACTTCGGCACGCTCTCGGCAGTCACGTGAACATCTCCCCAAATCGCCTGGCGCAGTTGGGCGGGCGTGACAATCTCACCGGGGCGGGCGAGGAGAAAACGAAGCGCCGCCAGCTCTTTGGGAGCCAGATGAATCACAGCGTCCCCGCGCAGAAGTGTGCCGTCAGCTTCAAGCCGGAAACCTGCGAATGAAAGAACCGGCTGACCGCCGCTTCGTCCGGCGCCAGGCTCAATCGCCTCATCAGCGAATGACCACTCTCCGCGGACTCTTGACAATCTCATCGAAGGTTCTGGCGGCTCCGCGATTTTGGAGCCTGGCAAGCGAGACTGGGAAGCTTTAGACCGATCCAATGCGGCTCCTTGCGCCTCCCGCTTAACCGGTTCGCCGTTCATTTGCCACTCGCAACAGCGATTGGCGCTTTCCGGCCATGGTCGTCGGGGATGTGCGCGCTAAACAAATCGGGAGAATCGAATGCGGGGCAAGCCCCCGGCAAAATTCTCCTCCCCTTGGGCCCGTTGTTACCTGCTACAGCCCGATTATGCACCATCGGATAGGCAAGAAGACGCGGTGTGTTCGCGACTTTACGCGGTTTGTAGTAACTGCGAAAAGTGGTTACTATATTATTAAATAGTAAACAAAACACTTCGCGCGTATCTCTTTCACTCTTTGGTGTTTGTGCCCTAAAATCGGCCATTCGCGCGGGAGCGGCTCGCAAAATCAGAAACGCGTCAGACCGGGATGGCCCCCAGAGGGAAGGAAGACAGTAATTTAGGGGAATTTGACGGTGGAGAATCTGGGCGAGGGGCCTGGCAGCCAGAGGAGTAATCAGCGATTGCGCATTGGTAACCAAGACTTCTGAGGTCAGACTAACTTGCCGATAAAAACGCGCTCCTAGATTCGGCCTTGTTTTCCACAATGTATTGAAACGAGACACCTATTAATAGCTGCTGCTTGGTGCTCACCTTACCTCATGATTTGGGTCTTGCTACCGGTTTTGATAATAAAGTCGCTATCTGCCAGGGTTGGGTTGAGCTTGATGTTGG
>CAZSVJ010000295.1:0-3879 GCA_964610185.1 uncultured Occallatibacter sp.
CCTGATCCAATCCAACCCCCAAAAACAAAGAACGCTCCCCGAAGGGAGCGCTCTTCTAAAAAGGACCCCGGAGTTTCGTAACAGACTCCACGGCTCGCCCTTTTCTGAGACATAAGATTCGAAAAACCCGCCCATTGAGCCGCGGCGGTCTACAGTCTTCTTAGCGCAATTTAATCCTAGACATCAAGAATTTACTAACGAACTGCTTGCATTCGGATTGGAGTCAGGCTCAGGCAATTGGCCTTGTTCTTCAGGGATGAAGAGCATCCCATGGCGCGAAGTCTGAGAGCGCTCCAATCACCAGGCCGACCGTTACCGGCATCGTCGGTCCCTGAAGTCAACAGCGTTCTCACGCCGGAACGGAATCATTGCGCCTCGACTGTCACCTTCTCTGCGTTACTTAGAAAGGAATTGGCTTGGCGCCCTCACCGGCGTGAAACGCTTCGCCAGGCCCTCATGGGAATCTCTCTCGATAAAAACGATGCGGGTGTCTCGATCGCGCTTGCAGGCACGATCGACATTTCTTGCGCGGCGGAGTTGAAGAAGCTCTTGCTCGATGCCCTCAACTCCGGCGCCGACGTGCGCATTTCAGTCGGCGATGCAACCGGTCTGGATGTGACCGCGGTTCAGTTACTTTGGGCCGCAGAGCGGCAGGCGCGGCAGTCCGGCGTGGGGTTCTGCATTTCCGAACCGGTACCGGATGCGGTTTCCGCCGAGCTTGCCGAAGCCGGCTTCCTGTCGCTTTCAGCATTACTTCATGCCGAGGAGTCAACGGGGTGCCAGGTTGTCAGTAACAGCTAATGCCGACCAGTTCAAGAATGCCTTTCGCGAAGAGGGGCGCGAGGTTCTTGTCGACCTGGAGTCGGCTCTGCTGGAGTTGAACGAAGCCCGCGGCGACCTGGAGCTTGTCGGCCGGGTCTTCCGAGCCCTGCACACCATCAAGGGCTCGGGCGCCATGTTCGGATTCGAGAGTCTGGCCGCCTTCACGCACAATCTTGAAACCGCTTTCGACGAGGTGCGCAATGGGCGGCTTCAAATCAGCTCGGAGCTGATCGATCTGACTCTTTCGGCGCTCGATCAGATACGAGCGATGCTCGAAGAGGGCACGGCCGGGGCTGCGGAAGCGGACCCCGCCGCCTGCGCCGAGATTCTGGTTAAGGTTCGGCTCCTGACCGGCAAGCCGGAACCCCAGCCCGCCACTGAAAAGCCGTCCCAACTCAACGCGGATACTCCTTCCATTGCTCCCAAGGGCGAGATGGGGGAGTGGGCCATCCACTTTGCTCCGGGGCCGGAATTCATGTTGACCGGCGCGAATCCGGCAATGCAGTTGCGCGAGTTGAGGCAATTGGGGGAGCTTTCGGTCACCGCCAGCATGGCGGCGGTTCCGCCACTAAGCGAACTCGACCCGGAGCGTTGCTACGTGAATTGGGAGATGGTGCTCGAAACCACCTCGGAGCGGGATGCGATCCGCGATGTGTTCATCTTTGTCGAGGACACCTGCGAGCTGTGCATCGAGCCGGCGTTGAAGTCCGTTGACAGCGAAGCAGGGACAGCGCCGGCCTGCGAGGCCGATTTGACCGCGAAAGCGCTCAAGGACGATCGCGCCCCATCCGGAGGCCGCCGCACCTACGACAAGCCCGACAACGCCTCGAGCCTGCGTGTTCCGGCCGCCAAGCTGGACCAGTTTGTCAACCTGGTTGGCGAGCTGGTTACGGTGCAGGCCCGGCTTAACGAGTTGGCCGCGCGGCGCGACGACCCCGAGATTGCGGAAGTTGCGGAGGAGATCGAGCGCCTGACCTCGGCACTGCGCGAGAACTCCATGAACATCCGCATGACGCCGATTCGCGCCACCTTCGAGAAGTTTCGCCGCCTGGTCCACGACCTGGCGCGCGATCTGGGAAAAAATGTCGAGCTCACCATCGACGGCGCCGAAACCGAGCTCGACAAGACCGTGATCGACCAGTTGGGCGACCCGCTGATGCACCTGATCCGCAACAGCATGGATCATGGGATCGGATCGCCGGAACAGCGCGTCGCCAGCGGCAAGCGCCCCACCGCGACCATTCATCTCTCCGCGCGGCACTCCGGCGCGAGCGTGCTGATCGCCGTCTCGGACGACGGACGCGGGATCGACGCGGAGGCGGTGCGCAGCCGCGCCGTTGAGAGGGGCTTGATTGCCGCCGACGCCGCGCTCACCGAGGCCGAGACCTTCGCGCTGCTCTTTGAACCCGGCTTTTCAACGGCCAAGCAAATTACCGATGTCTCCGGCCGCGGCGTGGGCATGGACGTGGTGCGGCAAAGGGTGGAAAGCCTGCGCGGAACCATCGAAGTCGTCAGCAAGGCAGGTTCCGGAACCAGCGTGACGCTGCGTTTGCCCTTGACCCTGGCCATCATCGACGGCCTGCTGGTGAGCGTCGGAGAAGCCTGCTTCGTGCTGCCGCTGGCCAACACGCTGGAGTGCATCGAGCTCACCCGCGAAGACATCCGCAGAGCCAACGGCAAGCATTTGGCCAGCGTGCGCGGAGAGCTGATTCCCTATATCAATCTGCGCCAGTACTTCAACATTCGCTCCGAGCCGCCCGCAATCGAGCAGATCATGGTGGTCGAAACCGAGCAGGGGCGCTTCGGCTTTGTTGTGGACAAGGTTTTGGGCGATTGCCAGACGGTCATCAAGAACCTCGGCCGCTTCTATCGTCATGTCCAGGTTGTTTCCGGCGCCACCATCCTTGGCAACGGCACGGTGGCCTTGATTCTCGATCCGGAGCGGCTTGTTCAGGAAGCGGTGCGGTCAATTGTGAACGGCCCGCGCGGGCGTCCGGGCGCGGAGGCGGGAGACGCCGGCAAGAGCCAAGGCCGGAAGGTGATAGCTGCATAGGGTTTCGTCGGAGCTGGAGAGATTTCCAGCGCCAGTCAAACAACGGCTTAACCAGCTGAGTCTCGTGCTCCTTCTGTTCAAGCCCCGCGGTGAGCGGGCCATTGAATGCCGGCGAGAACGAATTCAAGCAACACGGAGGGACGAATTTCATGGCGACTAGTGTACTGACTGAAGGCCGGAAGCATGGCAACGGCAATGGCGGGAACGGGCATGGAGCCCACGACCGGGCAAGCAGCCCAAAACAAGTAATTGAAGACGACTCCACGCTGGTCTTGAACGAGATCATGCGCCTGGTGGACGCCTCAAAAGAGGGGCGGCTCACCGAGCGCGGCAAGGCGACAATCTTCAACGGCGTCCATCGCGAGATTGTCCAGGGCGTCAACGAGATGCTGGACGCGATTCTGCTGCCCATCGGCGAAGGCAACCGCATTCTGGCCCAGATTTCGTCGGGAAAAATCGATGAGTTGATCAACCAAACCTATCAAGGCGATCACGAGAAGATGAAACTGGCGGTCAACAATGTCGCCGTCGTGGTCCAGAGTGTGCAGAAAGAGATGGCGCGGCTTACCGAGGCGTCCAAGGAAGGCCAGCTCACGGAGCGCGGCAAGCCGGAGCAGTTCCAGGGCGCGTATGCCGAGATTGTCCGCGGCGTCAACACCATGCTCGACGCGATTCTGCTTCCCATCGGCGAAGGCAACCGCATTCTTGCCCAGGTTTCCAGCGGCAAGATCGACGAGCTGATTTCGCAAACCTACAAAGGCGATCACGAAAAGATGAAGCAGGCCATCAACACCGTTGCTCAGGTATTGCAGGGTTTGCAAAAGGAGCTGGTGCGCCTGACCGATGCATCGAAGGAGGGCCAGCTTTCAGATCGCGGCAAGCCGGAGCAATTCCAGGGCGCCTACGCCGAGATTGTCCGCGGCGTAAACACCATGCTCGACGCGATTCTTCTTCCCATCGGCGAAGGCAATCGCATTCTTGTCCAGGTTTCCAACGGCAAGATC
>CAZSVJ010000296.1:0-3834 GCA_964610185.1 uncultured Occallatibacter sp.
GTCCAGGTCCAGCATCCGGCCCAGGTAGATGTGCGACCAGGCCAGCAGCCGCGGCTCCTTGGTGGCGGCCAGCGTCCGCTGGAAGCCGTCGATCGCAGCCTCGGGATGCCCGGTCATGGCCGCTGCCCTGGCCAGGATGAAGTTGGCGCGCGCGCCGTCCGCCACGGATTCCAGCGTATCGCTGCGCGCCGCCAGGACCTGCTTCGCGATGGAGCTGGCCGCGGCCACGTCTCCGCCGGCCAGCCGCGCCTCAGCCAAATCCAACCCCGTCAGCTTGCGCGGCTTGCTCTGCACCAGCACGTCTTCATCCGCTTCCTTGTCGAATTCGATCTGGCGGGCGCGATGCACCTGCTGATCCACATCCATGCTGTAGACCATTTCGCCGATTGTGTCGCGCAGGCTGGCTGGATCCTTCTCAAACTGAATCAACTGCTCGTAAAAATACTGCGTCAGCACAAATCCCTGGGTCATGTCGTGGCGCACCGCGGCCAGTCGGACGGCATCGACCTTCTGCTCGTAAATCTGCCGCTCATGCTCGTAGCGCGGCAGATCGGAACGCGCCGTGCCCGCGGGAATCGTGTACATCGGCACGCCGGTATCCATGGTCCGCGCCTCAATGGCTTTGATCAGGCATTCCACAGTCAAGGGAACTGTGTCGTTGCGATAACGGAACGCGATCGGAGCCTCCCGTATCTCCTTGAGGATTGGCTGGGCGCGGTCGATGGCGTTGGCGCGCGCATAGAGCAGCGGCTCGATCACGTAGTGCAGATAAGTGTGACGCACATCGCCCATGCGAATCTGCCCGTCCACCGGCGAAAGCACCACGACGTAGTCGGTGCCGTAGATGCGGGCATTGACGGTGCGCGGCGAGAGCATCGGCTCGATGACCACGATAAACCGGCTGCCTTGGGAAGTTGAGGCCGGCAACTTGAGATAGAAATTTGTGCCGACGATCATGCGCGACAGCGGATCGTGAAGACGATCGGCCTCATGATCGTAGATGGGATGAACGGCAAGCCAGATTCCGTGCAGATCCACGGAGTCCGCAAAGTCCTTGAGCAGGGGCACAATCTCCACTACCTGGGTCGAGTCGGGCGGCATCTGCGTCAAATCCGTCGAGATCTCAATCTGGGGCGGCGGCGTCAGATACAAGGCCAAAGATACGTACTGAGAAACGTCCCGCTCCGTGCCTGTCATGCGATGCTGGGCAATATAGAGGCAGAGTTTGTCGCGTTTGGCGCGGGCGTCCTCGCTCTTGGCTAGCGCTTGATTGATCTCGTCGCGGACACGCTTGCGAACCGGCGCGCTCTCGTCCAATCCTTCATCGTAGCCGCATGCGTTCAAAGCCGAGGCCATCAAGAAGACCGGCTCGGAGCTGACCAGCGAGACGGTGGGGCCGGCAGGATCGACGAGCGACGGCGCCTTTTCCTGCTGGAACGCCATTGAGGATGAGCTCTGATTCTTGGCCGAACTGTTATCAGGAGCTTGGGCGCGAGCGATGTTGGAGGCGGAAACCACCGACAGCCAAAAAATCGAAGCCGAAAGAAAGGCGAATGATCGAACAGCGCGAACCGTCATGAGAATCCCTGCTTGCAAGTCTAGTTAGACGCGCTGGAAGGGTCAAACGGAAGAGCAGGGACTTGGGACTCAGGACGAGGGAGCAGGGGCAGGGGAGTGGGAACCATTGCGGGGGGCGCGAAGAATCTGGGCGGGGCTTTTCTATTCCCTGTTCCCTAGTCCCTAGTCCCTGCTTCACCCCCGCACTGAAACGCCGGAGAACGAAAGCACGGCAAGGCCGCGGACCGGCTGGCCGAAGAATCGCGCCGGCTCAAAGCGGCTGGTCAGCAGCATGTTCTCGATCTGCGAACGGGTGGCGTCGTCGTTGGGTCCGGAGACGATGCGATAGTCGTACATCTGACCCTGGCCGTTGATATAGGCCTCCACCACCACCGGGCTGGAAAAGGTGTCGATCTGATTGTTACCCGCACCGGTTGAGAAACTAACCAAGCGAGGCGCTGTCGGGTTCCCGAGCGGCTCATCCTTGGCGGCTTGCGCCGACTCCGGCACGGTGAACATGCTGACCAGCAGGATGACCGTGCCCAGCAGCAGCACCGCGCTGGCGAAGCCGGCCGAGGCCTGCAGCAGGAAGGGACCTATGCTGTTTTTCCAGGCCAGATTCAAGGACTGGAAGCGGCTGCGGCGGCTGCGCGCCCGCTCCTGGCTCACTGCCACGCGAATCCGCAACAACAGGTCTGGCGGTTCGGGCACGGGGCCCAGGACGGACAAAGACGACTGCACCTGGCGCAGCGATGCCCACTCATGAGCACACCCCTGGCAATCCTTAAGGTGGGCTGCGATGCGCTGCATCTCTTGTCCGTTCAGCCGGCCATCCAAATACTCAGTGAATCTTGCCTGCACCGCATTGCAACCGTTCATCGCGCCTCCTCTCCAAGAGCTACATCGTATCCCGCACGCGCCGGGCGAATTGCGCCAGCCGCGGACGCCGTCAATATCAACTTCAAGCAGGCTCTTCCGCGCACCAGCCGCGACTTGACCGTACCCAGATTCACACCCTGAATCTCCGCCACTTCTTCGTAAACAAACCCCTCAATATCGCGAAGGATCAGCGTGGTGCGGAATGGCTCAGGCACCTGCTTCAGCGCCGCCTCGACGCGCTCCCGATTCTCCGTGTGAACCGCTGCCTCAAAAGGCGACTCGGACCTGTCTACCAGCATATCGATCAGCCGCGTTGAAGATCCGTATTCGCTCTCGCTCGTTTCCTGGTCGATGGGCACTTCCTGCTGCTTGTGCCGCATCCACCAGCGCCGCTGATTGGAGGCCTCGCGCAGGGCGATCCGATAAATCCACGTCCGCAGCGACGACTCTCCATGAAAATTCTTGACCCCGCGAAATACTTTCACGAAGACTTCCTGGGTCAGGTCGGCGGCATCCGCCCGGTCTTGCACGGTGCGCGCAAGCAGCGAATAAATGGGCTGGTGGAAGCGCGCAATCAGCCAAGCAAAAGCTTCTTCCGAGCCGGCCCGCAGTTCCTCGATCAGGGCCGCTTCATTGGATTGGAGCGTCAAAGCGCTGGCTATATTGCCCATGGTGAGGTCCGCCTGCATTCCAGTGTCCTCCCACTTTACCTCAACATGCAAATCCGTTGCGTCCGACCTTTTCGCGGCGAGCCGGTTAGCCCGGATACCGAATGCGCGAATCCTGTCGCCCGAACCTGCTTGTTGCGGCCACTCGGCCTTGCTTCGGCTTCTCAGCCTAGTCACAATCCGGAAAAATTAGCGGCTAAAAAGATGCCGCCGCAATCCTATGCTGCCCGAGTGCGCGGGAAACGGAACACCTGCCTTCCAGCCAATGTCCCGCGCGCTCTATTGTCTTAGACACCGCGACCTACCCAAAGTGTTCCCGGTCACGCTTCAAAAGAGGCTAGGTCACCGAAGTTTTATTAAAGCGTTTATTAAGAATGGTCGCCAAATTGGGGTCGCAAGCGCTCAGGGGCTTTTCCTAGGAAGAATATCTTCTTGCGCCGCAGTCAGAACATTTGTAAAAAATCTTTGACATTCATCGAGATTTTGTGCACTCTCTAGATGTTAAAGATTTTTGACAAGGAGTGATTTGCAATGAGCGTTAGCCTTTCTTACCGGGAGAAGACTCTTTACGCCTCGCTTGCTGCGGAGCTTGTGGTGTACGTCCCTTACTTCTTCCTGCATCAGCAGAACTCGCTCAACAAGGTGGCTGGCATGATTGTTGCAATTATCGTTCTGGAGATCGTTCTCCAACTGGCGATTGCCGCGTTTACGCGCAATCGTGTAACGGACG
>CAZSVJ010000297.1:0-3824 GCA_964610185.1 uncultured Occallatibacter sp.
ACTGGTGGGTTGCGCTTCTCTGGCTGCTGTTCGTGGGTCTCAGCGGCTTCCTGATGGTCAGCACTTGGCGCTTCTGGTCCGGCAAGGAGATCAACTTCTCCCGCGCCCATCCGTTTCAGTTGCTGTTTGTCCTGTCGATCGTTTTGTACGTTTGCATCCGCTACTCCAACGTCGTACTCTTCGCGATTGCCCTCATCTACATGTTCTCCGGCATCTGGGCGCGAGCCGCGTATTCGTGGTCTCGCCGCCGGCGCAGGCGACCAGCCGCCGCTCTCGATCCGGATGCAGGCGCGCCTGAACCGAATCCGCTAAGACCGTTGTAATCGTGGAACAAGCGTAACCACTCCAACCAAAGGACGCCTGTGTACAAGATTGCTATCGCCGGAGCCTCTACCCTGCTGGGCCGGGAGCTGAAAGACGCCCTGTCGGAGTCGCCCCTGGCGGCTGCCAAAATGACCCTGCTGGACGAGGAATCGGCTCACGGGCAACTGGATCAGGTGGGCGACGAGGTGACCATCGTCCAGGCCATCGAACCGGATGCCTTCGAGCAAGTCGACTTCACCTTCTTCGCCGGCTCAGAAGACTTGACCCGCAAGCATTGGCGCCAGGCGCTCCGCTCCGGTTCCACTGTGCTCGATCTCTCCGGCGCGCTTGACCAGGAGACCGGCGTGCTGGTGCGCGCGCCCTGGCTTGGCTCTGAGGCCGTCATTCCCGACCTGTTTACCCCCGCCGTGGTTCCCGCTCACCCCGCCGCGCTGGCATTGGGCCTGCTCTTAGACCGTCTGCAAATGGCCGCGCCAGTGCGTTTTGCCGCCGCTACGCTGCTCGAACCGGCAAGCGAGTTTGGCCGCAAAACCATGGACGAACTGCACCAGCAAACCGTAGCTCTGCTCAGCTTCCAAAGCCTGCCCCGCGCCAATTACGACGCGCAAGCGGCATTCAACCTGCTCAGCGGACTGGGCGAAACCGCTGCCGTGAATCTAAGCTCGGTGGAGGCGCGGATTCGCCGCCATTATGACGCCCTTTCCGCCGGCCGCTGGCCCGCGCTGGCTTTGCAGGTGGTTCATGCGCCGGTTTTCCACGGCCACACAATGTCCATCGCGATTGAACTTGAGCGCGCCGTCGACATCTCCGCGCTCGAAGAGGCTCTCAGCGGCGACCACGTCGACCTCGTCCTCGAGGACACCGACTCGCCTTCCAATCTCGCCGCCACCGGCCAAAACGACGTCCTCGTCCGCTTGCGTCCAGAGGCGAGTTCGCGCAATCCTGCTCAAGTCTCGCGCCTCTGGCTTTGGGCCGCTTCAGACAACCTCCGGCTCAACGCGCAGAACGCCGTCGAGTGCGCGCTAGATCTGCGGCGGCTGAGGCCCAAGGGGACGGTGCAGTAAGACGACGCAGCAAAGTAAGATATTTTAACTATAATCCTACATTGAATTTCGATACCTACATTTGACTAATAATCTTACTTGCGTTAATATGTAAGTCATGGGACAGGTATTCACAACCATTAGCACCAAAGGTCAACTGGTTATCCCGGCTCAAATCCGTGAATCGCTCGGGATCGAGCCAGGAACGCGCGTTGCGATCCGCCAGGAGGGGACGCGCCTGATTCTGGAGCCGGATACGCTTGCAGCCAAGCTGCGGCGAATCAAAGAGATGCGAGGATGCACCGCGGGCCTGCCTTCAGGAACAGCCATATTGCTCGAGGACCGGCGGCTTGAGCGTAAGCGGGAGTTGGAAAAAGAGGGATGGTAGCGCCTTAACATGACCATTTATGTTTTAGATGCCTCCGCTTTGCTGCGATATATCGATGATGAAGCGGGCGCGGATCGTATAGAAGAAATCTTCGGCGCCTGCGTCGCGGGGAATGCAGACGTGAACATCTCAGCCATGCAATGGGGCGAGGTCGCAGGAAACCTGCGCAAGCGCTTAGGCGCATCGCAAGAAGTCCGAATCATGAGCAGCCTTCTCCCCACTGAGTGCGAGATAGTTCCGGTCAGTGGCGAACGGGCCATTCGCGCCGCCGGGATCAAAGTTGACCGCAAAATTGCCTACGCAGATGCCATTGCCATTGAACTGGCGATGGATTCTTCCGCTCATATACTGGTGACCGCGGACTACGACTTCAAAGACGTAGCTGACATGGCAAGCATTGAGTTCCTGCCTTTGAAATAAGTGCTCCTGCTCAACTAGCTCAACGCCCCCCGCAATGCCCCCAAGCCTGCTCGATAAAGCCATCCGTCATCCCGGCAATATAATCGGCCACCGTCCGCGCCAGCCCTTGGGTTGGAATCTCCGCCCGATGATCCTCGGGCAGCATCCCCGGATCGGCCATGAGAGCCGCAAACAATTCCTCGACTACCCTGGCCGCGTGCCTGTGCAGTTCCTCCATCCCTGGAGTGTTATAGAGATTCGCGTAGAGGAACTGTTTGGCCGCGGCACGCGCTTCTTCCATCTCCGCACTCAGCACCGCTAGCCGTTGGGGCGCTCTCCGAATATCCACAAGAGTCGTCGACGCAATCGCTGCCACGCGCGCCCGCACCTCATCCAGCAAGTCCGTGACCAGCGCGTTTAGCATTCGCTTCAGCGCCTCATAGATGGCAGTTTTCTGAGTCGCCGCCGGATATTCCCTGAGTACCGCATCATGGAATTCGCGAAACAGCGGCACACCCTCGCGCACCTGCTCCAGTGTCAGGATGCCAGAGTCCAGCCCGTCGTCCAGATCGGCGGTCAGGTATGCGATCTCGTCGGCCAGGTCGATCAACTGCGCCTCAAGCGGAGGAAACTGGTCGAGAAAATATGCAGCCAGCTCCGGGTGCTCGGCTGCTGAATAATCGCGCGAGTGCTTTACGATGCCCTCGCGCACGCCCAGGGTCAGATTCAGGCCGCGAAAGCCCGCGTAGCGCTCTTCAAACCAGGTCACGATGCGCAGCGCGTGCAGATTGTGGTCGAAGCTGAGTCCAAAGTTCCGCAAACAGCCATCGAGCGCCTTTTCTCCGGCATGGCCAAAGGGCGGGTGGCCAATGTCGTGCACCAGCGCCAGCGCCTCGGCCAGCTCCGCGTTCAGCCCCAGCGCCGCAGCCAGTGTGCGCGCAATCTGCGTGACTTCCAATGTGTGGGTGAGCCGGCTGCGGAAGTGGTCCCCTGGCGGGTCGCCTAGCCGGCGCGTGAATACCTGCGTCTTGCCGGCCAGCCGCCGAAACGCCCGCGCATGAAGAATCCGCGCACTGTCTCTTGCAAAAGGAGAGCGATACGGGTGCGGCGGCTCGGCGTGCACCCGCTGCGTCAGCGCGTCGCCGCTATTTCCGCGGACAGCAATCCCCGCAGGGAGCAGAGCCGCCGGCCTGGTTTTCGAATCCGTCATCAATCCTCAGAGGGAGGCTTCAAGTCTGGTTATACCGCAGTCGGAAGCGCTGGGGGTGCATTGACACCTCTAATGTGCTCTGAATCACCATCAATCCCTTCCGCCAGTGCTATAACGGTGCCCTATGGCTGGAATTGGACAACGCCAATTGTGTGGGCGTACCATCCAGCCCAAATCGTTCGAGAGGCCTCATGCCCGGTCGAAGTCCGGCGCCGGTCCTCAATCCAATCCAAGTTTGCACTGGGAGATATCATGAAAACAATCCAAAAGGCAGCTTTGACAATGTTGGCGCTCGGTGTTGCGTTTACATCCGGCTGTGGCGACCGTCACTCTGCCAAAGAGGTGTACTACCTGATTTCAGCCAATGCCGCATTGCCTTACTGGCAGACGGCGGCGGCAGGCTTCAAGAAAGCGGCAGCGGAGTACAAAGTAACGGCCAGAGTGGTGGGGCCTGACGGCT
>CAZSVJ010000298.1:0-3783 GCA_964610185.1 uncultured Occallatibacter sp.
CCCTTGAAGACTTTGCCGGGGATGGCGTCGACGGTGACTTCGGCGGGCTGACCCAACTGAACATTGACGATGTCGGTCTCGTCCACTTTGACCTCAGCGGTGACAACGCTCATATCGGCCAGGGTCATCAGCGTGGAGCCAGCGGTGTTCTGGATGCCGGTGACAACTGTTTCGCCTTCTTTAACGGGCATGTTGGTGACGATTCCGTCAAACGGCGCGGTGGCGATGGTCTTGTCAAGCATGTCCTGATTCGCGCGCAGCGTTGCTATCTGGGTTGCAAGGTGCCCACGCTGCGAATCAGTCTGCGCCTTGGCTTGATTGAGCTGAGCCACGGCCTGCGCCAACGATGCGACATCCAGGTCGTAGGCAGCCTTTTTGGAGTCGAAGTCCTGCTTGGACAGGATGCCGGCTTTGAAGAGGTTCTGGGCGCGATCCCAATCCAGCTTCTTCTGCTCAAGATCGGCCTGGGCATGGTCGAGGTTGGCCTGGGCGGTTTTCTCCGCGGCAATATAGGAGGCAATATCGGTCTTGGCGGCGGCAATGACGGCTTGCTGGCCGTCGACATTGGCCGCCTGTTGCACATTCTCGATCTGCGCCAAGGTTTCGCCCTTCTTTACGGTGTCACCCTCTTTGACGTAGAAGTGGGTGACGCGGCCCATTACGTTGGCGCCAACGTTCATGATGAGCTTCGGCTTGATCTGACCGGTGCCGCTCACCACTGTGGACAATTCTTGCTTGGCGATCTTGGCGGTGAGAACCTTAGTGTAGCCGGACTGCTGGTGGTAGACGAAAAAGGTCACCAGTCCGGCGGTAACAAGAACGGCGAGAACGATTAAGAGGATTTTTTTCATGGCTATTTCGTGCTCCGGATCTCTCCACTCCCAGTGTACGCAATTTTGGCCGGAATGGTTCCAAGCGGGTTCAAATTCGACCGCGAACGCCCCCGATGGTTCAAAGAATGCCAACGGGCGCGGACTCTCCCCTCAGGGGCTAAACAGGCTTCGGAAAGATCCTTGTTGTTCGCCTCTGTTTCCTCTCTTCGCTTTGCGCCGCCGAGGACTTGGAGGGTCTGGGAGCGAGTGCCGGGCGCGGAAAAAATAATGGCGCTCTTGCGCCGTCTGCCGCACCGCAGCAGCTCCGGTACACTGGGACTGCATGATTCGCGTCGCGATTGTTTGTAAACCGCAGAAGGAAGAGCTGGCCCGGCTTTTGCCGGAGCTGATCGCGTGGCTGCGCCAACACGGCTACGAGCCCCTGCTGGACATTGAAGGCGGCCAATACACTTCCGACGCTCCCGCCGTGAACCGGGCCGATTTGCCCTCTTGGGAGCCGGGCCTGGTAATCGTTCTCGGTGGTGATGGCACGCTGCTCTCGGTGGCACGCATCTTTGCCGGAAGCGGCACGCCGATACTAAGCGTGAATTTAGGCTTTCTCGGCTTCTTGACCGAGGTCCGCCTGGCAGACCTTTACTCGACACTCGAGAGTTGGTGCGACGGTTGTCACTCTATCGACGCCAGGGTCATGCTGCACGCCGCGCTCTGGCGAGAAGGCGCAATTCACTCCACCTATGAAGCGTTGAACGATGTCGTCGTTACCAAGGGCGATATTGCCCGCATGGGTGAATTCGCGGTGGAACTGGATGGCAAGAGCGTTGCCCGCTTCCGCGCCGACGGCGTCATCGTCTCCACGCCTACCGGCTCAACTGCCTACACGCTGGCAGCCAATGGCCCCATCCTCACGCCGGATGTGGATGCGATGGTGGTCACGCCGATTTGCCCTCATCTGCTCACCTTGCGCCCAATCGTGGTGCGCGGTGATGCGTTTCTAACCGTGCGTGTCGAGGGCATTCCCAATCAGGCGCTCTTGACCGTCGATGGGCAAAAAGCCGTTATACTGGAGCTCGGCGATGAGGTGCGTTGCCAGCGCTCAAGCTGCACGGTCAATCTGATCCGCATGAGCGAGAGCGGCTTTTTTGAGGCGCTGCGCAGCAAACTGAGCTGGGGCGAGCGGTAGAGACAAACTTACGAGTTCCCAGTGTCCTGTCCCAGAAGTTCACAACAGAAGAATATAGGCTGTCATTCTGAGCGAACGGGGCCCAAACGTTCTACAGTTTGGGGGTGGTGAGTCCCGCCGTGGCGGGAATCTGCTTTGGTCCTTCGCCATTTCTGATGACAACTTTGGGGGCAGGATACTACTTTCACTCCTTCGATGGCCTTGCCACGCGCGGCTTTTTCCCGTACTCTCAGCGTCATGGAAGTACTTTTCACACCCGAAATCGAAGCGAAACTTGCGCGATCCGCTGCTCGCCAGGGCCGTAACCCAGACGAGTTGGTCCAGCAAGCCGTGGCGAGGTACTTCGACGATGAGAGCCGGCTCGTTGACGCCGTGCACCGTGGCGACAAAGCGCTAATGGAGGGCGAATACCTCACGCATGAGCAAGTAGGCCAGCGCCTAGAGCGGTTCTTGCGGCCCTGATGGAAGTCCGCTGGTAGTTACCCGCAGCCGAAGATTTAGAGCAGATCTGCGAATGGATTGAACGCGACAACCCCGAAGCCGCGCGCCGCGTTGCTCGAACGATCTATGACAAATGCGCCCGCCTTAAGAATTCTCCCAATCTGGGACGAGCCAGCAGCCGCATGGCCGGACGGCGCGAACTGACATTCGCTCCTTTGCCTTATATCGTTGTCTATCGGGTGACGCCGAATGCGATTGAGATTTCGCGCATTTTTCACGGCGCGCAAGACTGGCCTTAAGGCCAGCCAAGTCTCATACAGGTGCGATTGCGAATCAGTAAATCGTGTCACCGGTTGCCGCCTTGCGCCTTGAGGCGCTCAACAACTGCCGCCGTTTACTTGCCCAGCTCGCCCAGCAGCACCTTAGCCTTTGCCGCCAGCGTGCGGGCGCCATCCACGTCGCCCGAGGCAAGCGCTTCACGCGCCTGCTTCAGAAACTCCTTGATGTGCGTTGCCGTTTTCTGCTCCTGGTCGCTCAACGCCCGATTGATTCCATTCAGGCCCCGCTCCGTGGCCGCAATCGAATCCAGCGTCTGCTGCCGCGAATCGGAAGAATTGCCGGTAGAGAGCTGCCCGATAGCGCTCACGGCCGGGGTCTCGACCGGCGCGGGCGGAGTAATGTTGGCGGCTTGCTGCGGAGTATCGGCCGCGTTCTTGTTGACCTGCCTGCGGCGTCTTGCCGGCTGCTTGGGCGGCTCCATTTCCGCGTCGGACGTGAGCGGCACACTGGGTATCGTTGTTGCCGAAGGCGGAAGCTCGACAGCCTCAATCCTCGGCATGGGAACGGTACTCGGCGGCGGCAAATACTGCGTGATGTTGATTGGGCGGGCCTTATGGAAGCAAGCCGTCAGCAACAACGGCAGCAGCCATGCGACGCTCTTGGCGGGCGACCTCATCCTCCAATCCCTTTCTCGCTTTGAACGCCGGCAGGCTGAAAATGCCGGCGCGCCCACTCCGTGGCGGCAAGTGGAATTCGCAGCAGGAACTCCGTGCCACGGCCTATCTCCGATTGTACTTCGATGCTTCCATGGTGTAACTGGACAATTCGGTAAGTCATGGCCAGCCCGATCCCGCTTCCTCCGCTCTTCGTCGTGAAGTATAGATCGAATATCTTGTCCTTGATCTCGTCAGGGATACCGGTCCCCTGATCCGCGATGCGCAGCACTGCAAACTTGCGATCCTCGGCAAGCGAGACTTCCAGCGTGCCGCCCTCGGGCATGGCCTGCGCGCCGTTCTGAATCACGTTGAGCGTGGCTTGCTTGAGCAGATC
>CAZSVJ010000299.1:0-1216 GCA_964610185.1 uncultured Occallatibacter sp.
GGAGGCTATCGCAAGCACTTGGGAATCTATGCGTACCGCAAGGCTGCGCTACAGCGATTTGCAGCGCTCGAGCCTTCGCCGCTGGAGCGGACGGAGCGGCTGGAACAACTGCGGCTGCTCGAAAACGGGATTGCGGTGTATGTGGCCGAGGCTCCGTGGGACACGATCGGAGTGGACACAGAGGCTGATTTGATTAGGGCGGAGGCGGCGCTTTTGATGCGAGACGGTGGATAGGCCTTTTTGAATCCCAGGTTTCAGAATCGAGGTTTGGGAAACCCGGATTCGTCGGCTACAGCGCGGAAATCTGAATTGCGCGCAAGAATCGGATGGCTTGTTGTGCGGCAGGTAGGCGACGATGGTTCCCATGACAAACAGAAATCAAAACAGCGTTGCGGAAGTGGGGCCGTGGCGGAAAGCGGCGATCGAGGTTGAGACAGCGTGGAAGCAGGTTCTTGCGCGGGACCCGGCAGCGGCGTTTTTCTATGCGGTGACGACGACGGGCGTGTTTTGCAGGCCCAGTTGCACGAGCCGGCGGCCTCGTCGGGATAACGTGCGGTTTTTCTCTTCGGCGGATGAGGCACGGGCAGCGGGGTATCGCGCGTGCAAGCGGTGCAAGCCGTTCGCGGCGCAGGCCAGCCCTTTGGACAAGGTGCGAGCGCACATTGAGGCGCATGTCGACCGCGGTGTGCCGCTGAAGGAATTGGGGAGCGTAGCTGGACTGAGTCCGTTCACCGTGCAGCGGCTGTTCAAGCAGCGGCTGGGTGTAAGTCCGCTGCAATATCAGCGGGCGCTGCGTGCGGGTCGGCTGCGGGGCGCGCTCAAACATGGAGACAACGTGACCAATGCGATTTATGAGGCAGGGTTTGGTTCGTCGAGCCGGGCTTATGAAGGGACAGCGCTGGGCATGACGCCCGCGAAATTTGCTAAGGGGGGTCGAGGCGAGACGATTGGGTATACTACGGCGCGAACGGCATTCGGGTGGCTGGTGGTGGGGGCAACGAATCGCGGGCTGTGCTGGCTGGCTCTGGGTGGAACGTCGGCAGAGGCGGAGGCAAGCCTGCGGGCGGAGTTTCCTCTCGCATCGCTGCGGCGCGATCCATCTTTGTCGGGGCTGGTGGAGTCGGCGGTTGGGCAGATTATGCGGACGAGACCGGAAAAAGCAAAGGATCTGGCTCTGGACCTGCCCTTGGTGCGGGTGGATCGCGAGCAATTCAAG
>CAZSVJ010000299.1:1226-3771 GCA_964610185.1 uncultured Occallatibacter sp.
ACGGCATTCCAACTCCGCGTGTGGCAGGCGCTGCGAGCTATTCCGCGCGGCGAGACTCGGAGTTATAGCCAGTTAGCGCGTGAGTTAGGCGACCGTAAGGCGACGCGGGCTGTGGCTCGCGCATGCGCGACTAATCGCGTGGCATTAGTGGTGCCTTGCCATCGAGTTGTTGGAGCAAGTGGGGCGTTGACCGGATATAGGTGGGGTATGGAGCGGAAGCGGCAACTGCTTCAGGCGGAACGGCAGCGCTAGCCGGTCTTGGAATTGGTCCAGATTTTGGCAAGTTGGCAGTTCAGCGAGTTAACGAGTTAGCTCCTCTTATCGCCGATGGCAAGGAGGGTCTGGAATTGCGGGGTCTCGGGCTCTTTGTGGACTATCGAAGTCTGCACATGGGTGAAGCCTGCCTTCTCAAGCATGGCTTCCAAATCCGATCCGCTGAAGCCAAGCCACTCGTCGGCGTATAACTCGCGGGCTTCCTCAAACCGATGCTTGACTAAGTCAAGGATGACGATTCGACCGCCGGGGCGGAGGATACGGTGAGCTTCGCTGATTGCGCGGCCGGGGTGCAACGCATGATGAAGGGATTGTGAAAAGAAAACCAGATCGACGCGAGCGTCTCGGATGGGGATTTCTTCCATGTCCCCAAGGCGGTATTCGACATTCTTAACGCCGTGGCGCAAAGCCTGATCGCGGGCGACCTCAATCATCTTCGCGGAGGTATCAACCGCAATCACTTTTTTTGCGCGCTGGGCAAGCAGCAAAGAAAAGGCTCCTTCGCCGGCGCCAAGGTCGGCGATCACCATGGGCGGCATAAGGCGGAGCAGGGCCTCGGCCACGCCCTTCCAAGATTGCCCTGGAACATAGTCTTTTCCCAGGCGGCCTGCTACGTTATCAAAGAAGGTGCGCATCTTGTCCTGGCGTTTCTTTACGACGCGGCGCATCGCCGCGCGATCCTGTGCCGATTCGGGAATCTCTTCCTGCACCGCAGTGAGCAGCCCAGCCAGGATGCTGTCAGGAATGTTCAGGCGATAAAGACTGCTCTTGCCGGTGCGGCGATCTTCAACCAGGCCGGCGTGTTTGAGTTGGGACAGATGGGTCGAGATGGTGCTCTGGCCCATGACCAAGATCTCCTGCAACTCGGCGACGGAGAGTTCCTCGCCGCGCAGGAGCAACAAAATGCGGAGGCGGTTGGGGTCGGCAGCGACGCGAAGAGTTTTTAGGATTGACGGCATAGGCTACTTTCTGATACATATCAACATATCACGATGTGACGATACAAGGAGAATCTGAATGGCGACGCCAACACTCGAAATCACGGATTTGGAATACAAAGTGGCCGATATGGCCCTGGCCGACTGGGGCCGGAAGGAAATTGCCATCGCCGAGCATGAAATGCCGGGGTTGGTGTCGATCCGAAACAAGTATGCGGCCGCGAAGCCACTGGCCGGGGTGCGCATCACCGGCTCGCTGCACATGACGATTCAGACCGCGGTGCTGATTGAGACGCTAGTGAGCCTGGGCGCGGAGGTGCGCTGGGCGAGCTGTAACATTTTCTCGACGCAGGATCATGCGGCGGCGGCGATTGCGGCGACCGGCGTTCCGGTGTTTGCATGGAAGGGCGAGTCGCTGGAAGAGTATTGGTGGTGCACTTACCAGGCGCTGAATCACAAGGGCGGCAAGGGGCCTGAGTTAGTGGTCGACGATGGCGGCGATGTTACTCTTCTGATTCACAAGGGTTATGAGCTCGAAAAGGGAGATAAGTGGGTCGATGGGCCTTCAGGCAGCCACGAAGAGAAGGTCATCAAGGACCTGCTGAAGAAGGTATATGCGGAAGATCCGCAACACTGGCATAGGGTTGTCAAAGATTGGCGCGGAGTCTCGGAGGAGACCACGACGGGCGTGCACCGGCTCTATAAGATGATGGAGCAGGGGAAGCTGCTGGTCCCGGCAATTAATGTGAATGACTCGGTAACCAAAAGTAAGTTCGATAACTTGTACGGCTGCCGCGAATCGCTGGCGGACGGGATCAAGCGTGCGACCGATGTTATGGTTGCGGGCAAGGTGGCTGTGATCTGCGGCTATGGCGATGTGGGCAAGGGCTGCTCGCACTCGCTTCGGGGCATGGGCGCGCGGTGCATCGTGACCGAGATTGACCCGATCAACGCCCTGCAAGCGGCGATGGAAGGGTTTGAAGTTACTACCATCGAAGACACGCTGGGACGCGGAGATATCTACGTCACCACCACGGGGAACGTGGACATCATCACGCTTGAGCATATGAAGAAGATGAAGGATCAGGCGATTGTCTGCAATATTGGGCACTTCGACAATGAGATACAGATGGACCGCCTGAACGAAGAGCCTGGCGTGACGAAGCTGAACATCAAGCCGCAGGTTGATTTCTATACCTTCCCGGCAACTTCCAATCAAGCTGAGCACGGCATCTTTGTACTGGCCGAGGGGCGGCTGGTGAACCTCGGCTGCGCGACCGGGCATCCGAGCTTTGTGATGAGCAACAGCTTTGCCAACCAGACGCTGGCGCAAC
>CAZSVJ010000300.1:0-3754 GCA_964610185.1 uncultured Occallatibacter sp.
TTCATGGCAGCGCTTTCAAGCGGCTCGAAGAATCCAAGCAGACGGCCAAGATGTAATCGATATTCCGAAAGGGTGTAATCGCTCGCGAAGAGCCGCGACATGGAGGGACTGGAGCCAAGATTTTCGTGGATAAAACGCGTAGCGTCGCGAAGGGCCTCGATAACGCTCGACTTGCCTGCTTCAGATGAACGGTTAAGCACGGCTTCCTTCCGCGGATAGTCACACCAAAATCGTGCAAATTTGACCAGCCCTGACGCCAGACGAACCTCGTTGAAGTCTCTAAGCATAGAGTCTGGCGAGGATTAAATCCGTGCAATAGAGGACGTTCGCGGCGAGACATTGAATCGACGAGATTCCTCATGATTGGACACGCGCTTAATGCCAATCACTTTTGATTGAACAAGCTAGACGAAGATTGGCGGCAGGCATTCACGTGCTGAGTTTTTCGTGCCGATAGGATGAGTTGAGGTTCGATTCCTCAGACGACAACAGGTGTTGGGCGCGGCATGCTTTTCGCTTCTCCGCGAGCGAGCCGGGAAGAACGATCTTCAACGCAATTGGAAAACGTCGAGAACAATCGATATTTGCACGGCAAGGGAGCACACAATGAAGAGTTTGGTCGCGGAAGACGATGCCACGAACCGGAAGTTGCTACAAACGTTCCTTTCCCGCTATGGCACATGTGACATAGCCCTCGACGGGAAGCAAGCGGTGGACGCAGTCCGCCTCGCCGGCCAAAATCGCCAAAGCTACGATCTGGTCTGCATGGACCTTCGGATGCCCGTTATGGACGGGCAGGAAGCGATCCGGGAGATTCGCAAGCAGGAGGCCGCATCAGGCATCTTGAAGGCCGCGAGAATCATCGTGACCACAATCCATACCGATATGGAGGACATTACCACGGCTCTGCTTGGCCGGTGCAATGCCTACCTGGTGAAGCCCATCGAGACCGCGAAGCTGAAAAAGGAACTCAAAACTCTCGGCCTGATTCAATAGCCGGCCAATCGACCCTCTATTCCTTCAGGCCCTGTAGCAGCTCACGCTCGCACAGCCAGGTAAAGATCACCGGGGTCACAATCAAAACGTGAATGAGAGAGCTGACCATTCCTCCAAGGACGGGTGCGGCAAGGGGTCTCATAAACTCGGCGCCGGTTCTGGTGGACCACATCAGGGGCAGTAAGCCTGCAACCACCGTGGCAACGGTCATCACCTTGGGACGCAGGCGAAGCAAAGCGCCCTCCATCACGGCCGCGTGCAGACCTGCATGAGTGAGCTTGCCGTCGGCGGCAATTCGCCGCGTAACCGCTTCGCGAAGATAGATGACCATGACGACAGCGGTTTGCACGGCGGTTCCGAAGAGCGCAATGAAGCCCACCCACACGGCAACAGAGAGATTTAGCCCCATCACTTTGACCAAAAAAATTCCGCCGGAAAGCGCGAAAGGCACAGCCAGCAAGACATGCGCAGCCTCCTTCACGGAGCCGTAGGTGCGATAGAGCAGAACGAAGATCACCAGCAATACGGCAGGAATGACCAGTTCCAGGCGCTTCCGCGCACTGATCTGGTTCTCATACTGGCCGCTCCATTCAATGTAGTAACCTGGCGGCATCTTCACCTGCCGAGCCACTTCCGCTCTAGCCTGGTCTACGAATCCTCCCACATCGCGGCCTCGAACATTCAGCAAGACAGCTCCGCGCAGCAGACCGTTTTCGCTCGTGATCATCGATGGACCCATAGTCGTGTCGATGGTGACTACCTTGTTCAGCGGCACCTGCTCACCGTTGCTGCCCATCACCAACACGTCGCCAAGCTGCTGCGGATTCTCGCGGAAGTCGCGGGCATAACGGACACGCACCGGGAAACGTTGCCGTCCTTCGATAGTGGTGGTCAGATTCTTGCCGCCAACCGCGGTCTCAATCGCATCCTCAACATCTGCCACGTTCAGGCCGTAGCGATCCGCAGCCGCCCGGTCGACCGTCATTTCGAGATAAGGAGAGCCAGTGGTTCTCTCGGCATAAAGGTCGGTTGCGCCGGGAATCCGGCGCACCACTTCCTTGATCTCATCGGATTTCTGTTCGATCACGCTGAGATCCGGCCCAAAAACCTTGATGCCGATCTGCGTACGGATGCCGCTGGAGAGCATGTCGATGCGGTTGCGGATGGGTTGCGTCCAGATGTTGGTGACGCCGGGAATTTGCAGCTTGTCATCGAGCCGGGCGAGGATGGCATCTTTGGTGAGACCCTTCGGCCATCCGTTCTTGGGCTTGAATGTGATGGTGGTCTCAGACATGTTTACCGGCGCCGGATCGGTGGATGTTTCCGCGCGTCCGACTTTTCCTACCACCATCGCAACAGCAGGGTCAGCGGCGATGACGGCATCCTGCTGGCGGAGTATCTCCGTCGCCTTGGTGAGAGAGATGCGCGGATCGGTAATGGGCATGAAGAGCGCGGTCTCTTCATCGAGCGGCGGCATGAACTCAGACCCAATGGTTGTAGCAACGTAAATCGCCGCGCAGAACATGGCCAATGCGGCAGCGAGCGTAACCAGCCTGTGCCGCAAAGCCCATCGTAATACCGGACGATAGATGGCGTGAAGCACGCGCATCACTGGATTCTCATCTTCACGATGCAGCTTGCCGCGAATAAGAAAGGTACACAGGACCGGCACCAGTGTAATGGCCATGATGGTTGAGCAGACCATGGCAAATGTTTTGGTGAAGGCAAGGGGATGAAACATCTTGCCTTCCATGCCGGTGAGCGCGAAGACCGGAATGAAAGCAAGGATGATGATGACCATGGCAAAAGAGATCGGCCTGCCCACGAGCCGCGCCGCCTTAAGCGTGATTTCCCAGATGTGTTCGCGATAGTTGCCGTGCTCTTCTTCGTATTGCTCCGCTTGGCGAATCACGTTTTCGGTCATCACAATGCCCGCGTCGACGAGCACGCCGATGGCGATGGCGATTCCGCCAAGGGACATGATGTTCGACGATATGCCGGCTCCTTTCATGAAGAGGAATGCGCCCAGCACCGCGAGCGGCAGCGGGATCGTGACAACAAGAATGCTGCGGAAGTGCCACAGAAACAGTACGTGCGCCAGCGTGACCAGGATGATCTCCTCAATCAGAGCATGGCGTAAAGTATCCACGGCGTGGTCGATCAGAATGCTGCGATCGTAGAAGGGAACTATGGTTACGCCGGTTGGCAGACCAGGCTGAATGTCGCCGATCTTCTGCTTGATCGCTTCAATCACTTCGCGCGCGTTGGCTCCGTAGCGAATGATGACAACTCCGCCGACCGCTTCCTTGCCGTCCTTGTCGAGAACGCCGCGCCGGAATTCAGGGCCCAACTGCACGCTGCCGACGTTGCCGACAGTGACAGGCGTGCCGTTAAAGGCGCCAAGCGAAATCTGCTCAATGTCTTTGAGCCCGCGAATCAGGCCGATCCCGCGCACCATGTCCTCGGTGTCGCCCGCCTCGATGACCTTAGCGCCAACGTTATTGTTGCTGCGCTCCACCGCGGCTACCACATCCTTGAGCGCGACGTTGTAAGCGCGCAGCTTGATGGGGTCGAGATCGATCTGGTACTGCTTGACGAATCCGCCTACGCTTGCGACCTCAGCCACTCCGGGCACCGAGTTGAGCTGATACTTGATGAACCAATCTTGAATCGAGTGGAGCGTACCGCTGTCGTATGGCCCTTCGACCGTGTACCAAAAAACCTGGCCCACGCCGGTTGCATCCGGGCCCATCATCGG
>CAZSVJ010000301.1:0-3737 GCA_964610185.1 uncultured Occallatibacter sp.
GCCTTTGGTCTCAATCATTCCAAGCGCTTGCTTCATCGCTTCCTCTCTTCTTCGTTGTTTTGCTTGACCTCTTGTTTTACTTGACCCTTTGTGTTGCTTGACCCTTTGTGTTGCTTGACCCGTTGGATTACTTGAAGAGCTCAATGTCTTTGGTCAGGTGCAAACCGCACGCGTTGGCTTCGTCCGTGTCCATGTGAACGTTAAGCTTGGACGTGGGGTCGATGCGTACATGGTCGTTGTTGAAGGTGAGGCCCGCCTCGCCGCCGATGCGAAGCTTCATGCGGTCACCTTTGGCAACGCCGAAATGCGATGCCTCCCTCGGGTTCATATGCACATGGATCGCGGCGCGAATCACGCCCTCTTTCAATTCAACAACGCCCTTGGGCCCAATGATGATGGCTCCGGGCGTGCCTGCAATGTCGCCGGAGAGACGCACGGGAATGTCGTTGAAACCCAGCATAATTGCATCTGTAAAGGCCAACTCGACCTGCGATTGCTTGCGCATCGGCCCAAGAATGCGGAGGTTCGAAATCAGCCGGCTGCGCGGTCCGACGATCGTCACCGTTTCCTTTGCCGCGAAGTTGCCTTCTTGAAACAGAGGCCGATCGAACGTAAGATCCGACCCCGGTCCAAAGAGAATGTCCATATCTTCACGGCAAACATGCATGTGCCGCGAAGAGGTTTGCACCGTGAGCACCGGCGCCGCGCCGCTCTTCCCTTTCCCAAGGTATTCGAGAGCGACTTGGCGAACAATTTGCTCTACCGTCGATCTGTCGATGGAACCAACCGAATTCATTCCCGCTAAGCTTGCACTTCCCATAAGATTTCCTGATTGATTCTGTCTTACCTTGCCAGCCCTGCCAGTGATTGCTCCGCCGCCTTTGCCCGCTCGACAACTGCCACGGTCTCGCGCGCCACAATCGTCTCCTCGTTCGCCGGAACCACCAGCACCTTTACCGGAGAACTTTCGGTTGAGATCGCGCCTTCGCCCTTGATCGACATGTTCTTTTCCTCGTCGAACTCAACTCCGAAAGCGGTTAGATTTTTCAACACAGCAGCGCGTATCGCCGCGCTGTTCTCGCCGATGCCGCCGGAAAATGTGATTGCGTCGATTCCGCCAAGCTTGAGCATGAACGCTCCAATATAGTGGCGAATCGCATAGACAAATACGTCGATCGCAAGTTGAGCGCGCTTGCTTCCAGCGGCAGCAGCCTGATCGAGGTCGCGAAGATCGCCGCTCGTGCCGCTGATCCCGGCCAGTCCCGAGCGGCTTCCGAGCAGGCTAGCCATCTGGTCCGGATCAAGACCGAGCTTCTTCATCATGTGCAGCACGGCAAAAACGTCGATGTCGCCGACGCGGTTATTCTGCGGCAGTCCGGACTGGGGCGAAGTGCCGAAGCTCGTGTCTTCCGCAATGCCATTGCGAAACGCAGCCACGCTTGAACTGCCCCCGAGGTGACAGGAGATGTGGCGCAGATTGTTGCGGCCCAGCAGCGCCTGGGTTCGTTCACTCGCCGAGCGATGGCTGGCTCCATGAAATCCATAACGGCGCATGCCAAACTCCGTGCGCCACTCGTACGGAACCGCGTAGGTGGTGGCCGCTTCATCCATTTGCCTGTACGGGCTGGTCTCGATTACCGCGACCAGCGGCACGCCGGGAAGCTCTTTGCGAAAAGCCCGAATGGCTGTGAGGTAAGGCGGATTGTGGGCCGGCGCGATGAATGAAAAATCCTCCATCGCCGCCAGAAATTCGTCATCGATCAACTGCGCCGCGGAGTGGGCACCGGCGTGAACCACTTTGAGGCCGACCGCACCCACTTCAGCGAGACCCCTCAAAGCATTCCCTTCCCCCGTAATTGCCGAAATACAGTTGTGAATCGCCGATGGATAGTCAGGGCAATCGCCTCCCGGCTGGCCAATCCGCTCCACGCGTCCTGAGGCCAAAACCGACTCACCGGGCATATCTAAAACCCGGAACTTGAACGAAGTGCTGCCGATATTTGGAATAAGGCATTTCATTTTTGAACGATTTTGAACACTCTTGAATTAATTTAAAACATACAGTACAGTCTACTTCAGAGTCAATCGCCATTTTGACCGAATTCTGAGGTTGAGCCTGAATGACAGCAATTGCGGGCAAGTCGCGCGTCGATCAAGGCAGGAGCGCGTCGCGACACTCATCTCCTGATCGGATTGAGGAACTCGGAATTGTTGGGGCGGGCGGAGGCGGATTTCCGGCTGCCGCGAAGTTCAGAACCAATGTCTCCACGGTAATCGCCAATGCCGCTGAATGCGAACCTCTGCTGCACAAGGACAAGGAACTGCTTCATCATTACGCCGAGCCATTCCTGCGCGGCTTGCTTATGGCAATGGAAATCGTGGGCGCGCGCGAAGGCGTCATTGGAATCAAGGAAAAATATCTCGACATTATTGCCGCATTGGAGAGTGCTGCGCCCGCCGGCATTCGTGTCGTCCCGCTGCCGGATTGCTATCCCGCGGGCGACGAGTTCATTCTCGTCCACCTCGTTACTGGCCGCGTCATTCCGCCGGGCGGGCTTCCCAAGGATGTGGACACGGTTGTCTCCAACGTTGAAACGCTCATCAACATCGCCCTTGATCGGCCCGTGACTCACAAATACCTCACCGTCGCAGGCGCTGTCGAAAATCCGGTCACACTGCGGGTTCCTGTGGGTGTCACCATCGGCGAGGCGATCGAAGCCGCCGGTGGCGCGACGGTTGACAATATCGGCGTGCTCATTGGCGGCGTGATGATGGCCAAACCGGCCCCCAGCCTTGACATTCCCGTCACCAAAACCACTGGCGGAATCATCGTGCTGCCCGCCTCGCACAGTCTCATCCAGCGTCACAATGCCCCCATGATTCAGGTGAACCGCATCGGGCGCTCGGCCTGCGATCAGTGCCGCTTCTGCACGGAATTCTGCCCGCGCTTTCTGCTTGGACATCCCATCGAGCCGCATCGCGCCATGCAGTCGCTCGGATTTGCGACCGGCGCCGACCCCATGGTGGCCACGCTTTATTGTTGCGAGTGCAATCTTTGCACCATGTACGCATGCCCGGAAGATCTCGATCCAAAGAACGTGTGCGTGCAGGCCAAGCCGCTGGCGCGCGAGCGCGGGCTGGTCTTCAAAGGCGATCCCGCATCCATCACTCCGCATCCAATGGCCGAATTTCGCCGCGTTCCCATGCGCAGGCTGATCGCCAGGCTCGGTTTGGGCGAGTTCAACAATGTTGGCCCGCTTTCCGACTATACTTTTTCTCCGCGCAAGGTGAACGTGCTGTTGAAGCAGCACGCCGGCGTTCCGGCTGCCGCAGTTGTCAAGTCCGGCGATCGCGTGCGTGCAGGCGATTTGCTTGCCGCGCCGCCGCAAGGCAAGCTCGGAGCGAGAATTCACGCCAGCATCAATGGCGTGGTAACGGTCAACAGCGATTCAGTGACGATCGAAGCATAGGCCGAAAGAAGGAGTTCAACTCGTGTCTGACACCAGCTCTATCGGACTTATCGAGCTATCCAGCGTGGCCACAGGTTTTCTGGTCCAGGACACAATGCTGAAAGCTGGGAACATCAAGCTGCTCATGGCCCGCAGCATCTGCTCGGGAAAATTCCTCATCGTCGTCGCCGGCGACGTCGCCGCGGTTGAGGCCGCGGTCCAGGCCGGTGGAGTTGCCGCGGGTCCATCGCTGATCGAGAGGCGTCAGATCGCGCGTGTGCATCCCTC
>CAZSVJ010000302.1:0-3732 GCA_964610185.1 uncultured Occallatibacter sp.
CCACAACACCTGCTTTGCGCAGGTATGCGAGATGCCGGGAGATCTTGGGCTGGCCTTGCCGCAGTATTTCAACCAGATAACAGACGCACACCTCTCGACCCGCAATCAGATTGAGCAGGCGCAGCCGTGTCCGGTCGGCAAGGGCCGCAAACAAAGGGGCCAGGCCGGTTGACTTTGCGCGGGAGTTCACACGTTCATAATATACGCATTGACAAATATGTCCAGTCCTGTATATATTCGCTTTGACGAATACGAAAGGCGAACACATGAAAACACAGTCCCAGATTCAGAGCCAAGTCAAAGAGAAATACGGCAGCGCCGCACGAGCTGTTGCCGAATCCGGCAATGTGCAGGCTTGTTGCGACCCGGCACTTCGCTGTTGCGACCCCATCACTACCAATCTCTACAGCGCCGATGAAAAGAGCCTCATCCCGGAAAAAGCGGTTCTCGCTTCTCTTGGTTGCGGCAACCCCACCGCATTGATTGAGCTCAAGCCTGGCGAAATCGTGCTCGACCTCGGCTCCGGCGGTGGTATCGACGTGCTTCTCTCCGCTCGGCGCGTTGGCCCGACCGGGAAAGCCTATGGCCTTGACATGACCGACGACATGCTCGCCCTCGCCCGCGAAAACCAGCGCCAGGCCGGCGTAGAAAACGTTGAATTCCTCAAGGCCGAAATCGAGAACATCCCTCTCCCAGACAACTCTGTCGATGTCATCATCTCCAACTGCGTCATCAACCTCTCGGCGGACAAGGACCGCGTTCTCCGCGAAGCCTTTCGTGTGCTGAAGCCCGGCGGCCGCTTCGCCGTCTCCGATGTCGTGGTGCGCGGAGCGGTGCCGGACGCCGTCCGGCAAAGCATGATGTTGTGGGTCGGCTGCATCGCCGGTGCTCTTGACGAGAAGGACTATCAATCCAAGCTCTTCGCCGCAGGCTTTCGCGATGTTTCCTTCGAGCCCTCTCGCGTCTACAACGTCGAGGACGCCCGCAACTTCCTGAGTACATCCGGCATCGACGTAGACGCCATTGCCGCCCAGGTCCAGGGCAAATTCCTCAGCGCTTTCATCCGTGCAGCGAAGCCGCAGGCTGCCTGCTGCCAACCCGGCTGCTGCTCACCCGCAGTCGCTCCGAGAGGCTGACTCAAAATGTCAAACCACTACAATGTCCTCTTCCTGTGTACCGGTAACTCCGCGCGCTCCATCATGGCTGAGGCCTTGCTGAATCACAAGAGCAAAGGCAACTTCACTGCGCACAGCGCGGGCAGCCGACCCTCCGGCACGCCGCGCCCTGAAGCGCTTGTCCAGCTTCAGGCCGCCGGCATCGGCGTCGATGGCCTGCGCAGCAAGTCATGGGACGAGTTCGCGGCCCCTGGCGCGCCCCACCTCGACTTTGTCTTCACCGTCTGCGACAATGCCGCGAATGAAGCCTGCCCCTATTGGCCTGGCCAGCCCATGACCGCCCACTGGGGCATCCCTGACCCCGCCGCCGTCAGAGGGACGCCGGAGGAAATCGCCCGCGCTTTTCGCGACGCATTTATCGTCCTCGACCGCCGTATCGGCCTCTTCCTATCCCTGCCCTTCGTTACGCTCCAACAGATCGGCAAAGCGTAATGCACTCACTTCTCCGACGCCTTGTTGCTGAATTCACGGGGACGTTGCTGCTGCTCTCCGCGGTGGTCGGATCCGGAATCATGGCCGATCGCCTCGCCGGCGGCAACGTCGCGCTCGCGCTCCTCTGCAACACCATCGCCACCGGAGCCGCGCTTGTGGCCCTCATCCTCCCCTTCGGCCCCATCTCCGGAGCCCGTCTCAACCGAGCCGTCACCCTCGCCGACGCCCTGCATGGAGGCTTCGCCTGGCGCCATGTCCCGGTCTACATTGCCGCTCAAATTTCTGGAGCCATCGCGGGCGTCGTCACCGCACATCGCATGTTCGGTTTGCCCTTGTTCTCCACCTCAACACACGTCCGCAGCGGCCCCACCCGGCTCTTCAGCGAGTTCGTTGCCACCTTCGGCCTCCTCGCCGTCATCTGTGGCTGTTCCCGAACCCGTCCCACCAACGTCCCCTTCTGAAGTTTTCAATCATGGAGTTGTTCCCGCCTGGTAATTGAGCGTAGCAAGGGCAAGACGGTATTGATATTGCGCGTCTGTGTTGCCGATTGCCGCATCCGTCTGTTGGAATTGCGCCTGACTCAGCTCCACAATCGAGCTGAGTCCAAGTTGGTAACGTGTCTGCGCCAGTCTGAGAGCCAGGTTTGCTTCTTCTAGAAGTTCGGCTGTGACAGCAACCCTCTGATAGGCCGTGTTCGATGCCAGCCATGCGGTACGAACATCCCGGACAATCCGGTCACGCAGATCGCGGCTCTGTTCGGAAACCGCCTGAGCTCGGATGGACGCTTCCTTGGCCTGTGCCTGGTAGAGAAAGCCATTGAAGACCGGAATGTTCATATTGACGCCAATTCCACCCCACCAATTATTGAGGTAGTATGTTGCAGGGCGGATGGGGACGATACCGGCAGTTCCTAAGGCAGTGATGGTCGGTAACATCTGATCGCGCTCGGCATGGCTGAACTTGATAGCTGCCTGCTGGCTGTAGTTCAGGGCCTGCAGATCCGGGCGTTGCTGGAATGCGAGTTGCTGAAGTTGATCGGCGTCTTCCGGAGGAGCGCTCAATGGAGCACTGTCCTCCACCAGTTCGTATGTTACCTGCCGGTCGAGCCCTAACACCGCGTCCAATGCCGCCATCGTCGAGTCGACGTTGTTTTGCGCATCGAGCAATAACAACTTCGCTTGCGACAGGTTCACGTCTGCGAAGCTCAGATCGAGCGTTGATTTGAGCTTGTTCCTTGTCATCTCGCTGATCTGCTTTTCGGTGGTCTGCCGGGTAGTGACGTTCTGTTCCGCCACCTTAAGCAGCGCCTGGGCCTGAAGAGCATTGAAGAACGCCTGGTCGGCCGCAAGAACGATTTCTTCGGTAGTAGCGAGAGCATTCGCATTTTGCGCTCGCTCCTGGAGCTTTGACGAAGCCACAAGATTGCTTGTCTTTCCAAAATCCGTAATCAACTGCGTGAAGCCACCGCCAGCTCCAGCATGTTCAAGGAGACTCGATGCCGTGAGCGACCCCGCCGAGATGCGGCTGGCATTCTCAGCGTCCTCGGCAGTAATGCTGGCATCTCCAGTCGGCAGTTCGGCGGCTCTCGTTTCACGAACGACCTGATGCTGTGCCAGCGCAAGCAGGCGGGCAACACTGACGCGCGGATTGTTCTTGATGGCCATCTTCTCTGCATCTGCCTGCGTTAGGCGCGGGTTTTCGCCGGTAGCAGCGTTATCTGCCTGCGTCGGCGGGGCCTGGATCATTGCCGTTGCACTCTGCCGCGCCAAGGCCATCAATGGAATCGGTGGAGCATCTGGTAAATGAGGCGTAGAAATTGCGGCCTGTCCAAACACTGAGATCGGGCAGGCAACTACAGCGGAGAAGAAGAACGTCAAATAGCACCACCAGGCCGTTGATCGCTTCATCATATTCACGCCTCCCTCACAACAGCAGCCTGGTTCTGTCGCTTGCCGTGGATGATCAAGTAAACTGCCGGCACAAGAAAGACGGTTACGACCACGGAAACTGCCAGGCCGCCGATAACCGCGCGCGCCAGCGGCGCATATTGCTCACTCCCGGCTTCCATTCCAAGTGCCATGGGAATCATGCCCAGCAGCGTCGCCAGCGAGGTCATCAGGATCGG
>CAZSVJ010000303.1:0-3699 GCA_964610185.1 uncultured Occallatibacter sp.
GTGATGGAAGGCGCCACGCTGCTTGGCGAAGGCGACGTAAAGGGCGCGCTTCCGCAATGCGGCGAAGGCATTGCGCCGGAGAGCTTCAAGGTATTCTCGAACTACGTAGCGCTGCCGGCGATCGAGGCTTTTCGCATCGAATACTGGGCGATGGAAGAGGCCAAGATCCGCCGCCAACCTCCGGAAAAAGAGTTCAGCCGGCGCATCGCTCTGGTGGTCGGAGGCGGCAGCGGAATTGGGCGCGAAGTGGCGTTGCAGATGGCCGCGCGCGGCGCGCACGTCGTGGTTGCCGATCGCGATACGGAAGCGGCAGAGCGCGTCGCGAGCGAACTCAAGAGCATTACCTCGAAGGAATTCGTTGCCTGCGCGGCGGTGGACATTCGCAGCCGCGAGGCAATCGGCAAGGCGCTCAACGCCACCGTTGCGGCCTTTGGCGGCGTCGATATTCTTATCAACACCGCGGCATTGTTCCCCTCATCGCCGGACGGGGTGATTCCGGATGCGATGTGGGCCACTACGTTCGACATCAACGTGACGGCGAATTATCGGCTCGCCGATGAGATAGGAAAGATCTTTGCCGACCAGGCGCTCGACAGCGCCATAGTCCTCACCAGCTCCGCAAATGCGGTCGTCCCCAAGCGCGGCAGCGAGGCCTACGACGCCAGCAAGGCCGCGCTCTCGCACCTGGTTCGCGCGCTCGCCGTCTCCCTTGCGCCGCGCGTGCGCGTCAATGGCGTCAGTCCGGCGGCGGTGGTTAAAGGCTCGACCATGTTCCCGCGAGACCGCGTGCGCGCCTCGCTTGCCAAATATAATATCCCCTTCGACGAATCGCTCAGCGACGATGAGCTGCGGAACCTGCTGGCAAGCTTTTATGCGGAACGCACCCTGACGCGACAGCCCATCGATCCGTCCGACTGCGCGGAGGCGATTCTCTTTTTGGCCAGCCCGCGCACTCGCTGCACAACGGGACACCTGATTCCCGTCGATGGAGGACTGACCGAGGCCATTTTGCGTTAAACTTAATTTTGAATCTAGTTGAACCTATGCGAGATCCCGCGCGGATTGCCATTGATTTGGGCGCCGAAAGTTGCCGCGTCTCACTCCTTCGGTGGGCAGATGGGGTTCCGTCGATAGAAGTCGTTCATCGCACAGCGAACGGCCCGGTTCATCGCGGCAATTCTCTGCGCTGGCCTCTCGACTCGATTCTTGCGGGGCTGGAAGAGGGCCTGCGCAAAGCTGCATTGGCTGCGCCGGAGGGCATAGCGTCGATTGCCGTCGACAGTTGGGGCGTCGACTATGTCCGCCTCGCCCCGGACGGAAGCGCGCTCTGCGATCCGTTTTGCTATCGCGATGAACGCACAGAGGGCACCAAAGAATCGGCCGACCGTCTTCTGCCGCCGATCGAACTCTACGAGCGCACCGGGGCTCTGCCGCTGCGCATCAACACGGTTTACCAGTTGCTGGCCGACCCTGCCGAAGGGATCAGCCCGCACGCGCCATGGGTCACCATGCCTGAGTATGTCCTCTATTGGCTGGGTGCGCGCCGGGTAGCCGAATATACACACGCAACGCATACCGGCCTCGTCAATTTGAAGACAGGTGACTGGGATCGAGAGCTCTTCAGTCTGCTTGATATTCCGTTCGATGCCGCTCCCCCAATCGTCAAAGCCGGAACCGTTGTTGGCCGGTTGCAGGGTCCGCTTGCCTCTTTTGACACCTTTCGCGATACCAAGCTCATTGTGCCTGCTTGCCACGATACCGCCTCCGCCATTGCCGGCATTCCCACCAGCCTCAGTTCCACTCTTTACATCTGCTCCGGGACCTGGTCCCTGGTCGGCACCCTCATCAATGAGCCGGTGACGACGCGCAAGGCCTTCGACGCGCGCTACACCAACCTCGGCGCCGCAACCGGAGAACTCTGCTTTCACACACTGGTCAACGGGATGTGGCTGCTGAAGCAATGCATGGATTCCTGGAGCTCCGAGGGCCGGGCCTGGGACATCGAAGACCTGATCGCGCAAGCCGCAACCTCCGGCTTCCCAGGGGTCATCAATGTGGACGCGGAGCCTCTGCTGCTTGATTCCGACATGCCGGAGCGCATCAACCATCAGTTGTGGCGGCGCCGCTGGGCCACCATTCCCGATATAGCCGGAAACGAGCCGGTCTTTGCACGCGTGATCTTCGAAAGCCTTGCCGCGCGTTATGCCACGGCCCTGGAAGACCTGGAAGAGATGCTGGGCCGCAAGCTCGACCGCATTCATATTCTCGGCGGCGCCAGCCGCAACAAGCTACTCACCGAGTTGACCGCGCAGCGAACCGGCCTGCCGGTTGAGATCGGAGAGCCTGAAAGCTCGACCATCGGCAATCTGGCCGTACAGCTCGCGGCCAGCGAGGCTGAAGGCCAGCCCTTTGGCCCTGAATCAGTCCGCAAGTGGGCAGCACGGCTTTGCCAGGGTTGAGACGGAGACGGTCGGTCGTCTGTATCGGGTTCGTCTCCCTGCACAACTTCCCGCTCATTGATGCGAACTTTATCAATTCAGCATCACCTTCGACTTTATTGCACATCTCTCCAAAAAGCTGCATAATAATATGACCATGGCAACCGCTTCAGCGCACGCAAATCCCCAAAGCCAGCGCCCTCCAGCCAAACAGAGGGGCGAAACCGCTGAAGAGAAGCCGGCGCCCCGCCGGACAACCATTGCGCTTTCCCCGGAAGCGTTCGATATTGTGGAGCGCTTTAAGGAGGCCACGGGATTGTCAATGAGCGAAGCTGTGTCGGAACTGATTGAACGGACCGAGCCCCGTCCCCCCAGGATCAAATACGTTGACGGCTTCCCTACCGCCGACATTCCCATGGACGGCAAATGGATCACAACGGAAGACATCTTGCGTGCTCAGGCTGAACTCGGGTGATCGATTATTTACTCGACACAAATGTGCTCATCCCCTTGCTCTGGCCGCTGCACACGGAGCAAGCCAAGGTCCGCAAATGGTTTGCCGCGCATGCAGCCAAATCCTTTGCAACTTGCTCGCTTACCCAAGCCGGCTTCCTGCGCATCACAAGCTCTCTTTCGATTACAGGCGAACGATACTCGCTCAGCGATGCCCGGGCGCTACTCCTCGAGTTCACAAAGTTGCCCGGCCACGCCTTCTGGCCCACCACGATCAGCTACTTTGAAGCCACTGCACCATTTGAAGGCCGCATGTTCGGCCCCAAGCAAGTTACTGACGCCTATCTCCTCGGCATAGCCAAACATCACGGTGGAAAACTCGCCACATTCGACAAAGCCATTAAGGCCCTGGCTGGACCGGAGTCCAGCGAATTGGTCGAATTCATCGCCTAAAGAATGATCAGCGGCGGGCGGCGAATCAACTCAACGGAAAAGAATCAATGCTTGGTTCCCGGATAACTCACACTTTCAGATTGAAAATCCTCGATGCGATGCAATAGACTGTGCTGGCCTTGACGGGAAAAAGGACTTTCCGCAAGGATGCATCGACGTGCGCCGGGCTCATATTCCGTGCGATCGATAGCTTGGGAGAAAGGCGCGCTCAAATGTTCATCCATTGTCGGTTAATCGGAGCAGTTATAGTTGCAGTCACGGCCGCTGCTGCTTCGCAATGCACAGCGATCCATGCGCAGACGGATTTTGTCACCACAGTTACCTCAACCCACCCGCTTGCTTTCTACCGGCTCGA
>CAZSVJ010000304.1:0-3696 GCA_964610185.1 uncultured Occallatibacter sp.
CTGCTCGAACTCGGCGGCAATGCCGCGCTCATCGTCCACGGCGACTGGCTCGACCTTGACGAGGCAGCCGAACGCACCGCGCACGCAGCCTTCGGTTTTGCCGGCCAATCGTGCATCAGCGTGCAGCGCGTCTTTGTCGATCGCAAGATTTTTCAAACGTTCCTGTGGAAGGTCGTGGAGATCACCGCCAAGATGGCCGCTGGAGACCCCGCGGATGAAGCGACAGAGGTCGGGCCGCTTGTCCGGGTTACCGAAGCCGAGCGCGTCGAAGCATGGGTGAAGGAGGCCGTGGATGCAGGAGCCAAGCTGGTAGCCGGCGGCGAGCGCCACGGCTCGGTCATAACTCCCGTCATCCTGACCGCAACCAAACCCGGCATGAAAGTGCGCGATGAAGAGGTCTTCGGTCCTGTAGTCTCCATTGAGCCTTACGATGACTTCGAGCAGGCCCTGGCCGATGTGAATCACTCCCGCTATGGGCTACAGGCCGGCCTGCTCACGCGGGATGCCGGCCGCATTCTCACCGCTTATCGCGAACTCGAAGTAGGAACGCTGATCGTGGGCGACACTCCCAGTTGGCGCCTTGATCCGATGCCCTATGGAGGCATCAAGGATTCCGGACTGGGCCGCGAAGGCATCCGCTCCGCCATTCAAGAGATGACCGAGCCCCGCATGTTAGTCATGTCCGACCTTAGTTAGATGTCGAAATGCTAAGTGGGCTTGGCTGGTTCGCGGCAATAGGCATGGCAGCCAAGAAACTGGCTGCGTCTTGAGACACCGCCAGCGCACAGGAATGGCAATAACCATGCATCGCCATCCACCAAACCTGACAGCCGCGACGAGCAAGGCTCGCTCCCGGGCAAGTAAGCACTTAACTCAAATGCATCGGCGGTCGGTTGCACAGGGAGACTGTTCGAATTCGTCCCTACGACGTTGTGCTAGGACTTTGCCTTGGCTTTTTGTGCTGCCCAGCGCTTGCGCTGCGCGTCGGCAATCCGCTTCCGCGCTTCGGGGCTCAGCGTGCGAGTCTTCCTGGCCTTCTTTACCTTGGCCGGCGACTTCTTGGTTTTGCGCTCAGTTACATTGCCGGCGATTTCGCCGATGTTGGCCAGCAGAGAGCGAGCCTGCTTGAGCCTTGCGATTTCCGCGTCGATTTGGACAAGAATCGAATCAGTAGACATTAGTGAAGCATAACTTAGACACTCAACTTTTGCATAGTCTTCCAGATGATTGCCCAGGACAAACCCGGCCAAGGCGACTTCAAGGGAAAACGACTCAAAGCCGCCTGGAACCTACCATACATACTTAAATTACCGGAAACCCGATATGCGTCCGCCCTCACCGGCCCGGTCTTCGTACCCGCCGCTTTGTCTGCGCTCGATTTCAATAAATACGATGGGCCGGAAAGGTCAATTTCGCAGCACGGCCTAAGACTTGGCCGATACCTGACGAGCGCGATTCGCGCTCAAGAAGGTCTTTTCAAATATGTGAAACGAAGCCGCCCCGACAAAGATCGAAACCACCGCGCCGACAGGATGCAGTGCGGTCGGCAAAAACCCGCAAATTGTAAACGGCTGCTGCCAAAGATAAATCGAATAGGTCCTTTCGCCGGTCCACGCCAAAAATCTTCCAATCGTTCCCGGGAAGGGCAGACCAAATAGATAACCCAGTACGCACGGCGCGAGCAGGACAGCCCCGAGTGCGATAACAAGCTTCTTCATTTCCATGCCGAATGGCATCGCAATCATTGCAATGACCAGCCCGGCAACGCCGATCCCGAAGACGTTCTTGACCATGCGACGTGGAATTCGCAACAGCCGGTCCTTCGAAAATTCGCAGAAGAAACCGACCATCATCGGCCAGACCGCAACTTCGAAGTGATACCTCGCCGTCTCGTAATGAGGCATTCTCAACGGGTAGATCAATCCAAGCGCTAAAAGAATCAGTGTGGCTGCGCCATAGACCGATATTCGCCTGCGGTAGCTGTTGCCGCCCAACAAGAAGATGATTGGAGCCAGAGTATAGAACTGCATTTCACAAGCTAGACTCCAAAGATGTTGCAGCGCAATGGGAGGACCTGGGCCATAGTTGTTGGTATAGGTCAACGCCCAGACCATGGCGCGCAAATAACTCGCGAGCTCATTGCGCGGCCGAAGATTCGGTATCCAATGAAGAATCGCCGTGAACCCGAGCATGATAACCGAGTAGACGATCAGCGCTGGATACAGGCGTCTTAGGCGTCGCCACCAAAACACCGTGGCAAGATGAAACTTGTCGCGCCCCCCCTCTTTATGAAGCGAACGATACACAAGAATTCCGGAAATGAAGAAAAATAAATTGACGCCGATGCGTCCAGCTCCGTTCACACGGTTTGTGAAGAAAAAGCCATGCGAGATCAGAACCAGAATCAGTGCCAGTCCTCTCCATTGGTCCAATGCGATGGAGCCCTTCGAGCGCCCGCCGGGGTGGCGGTCCACAGAGAACGTTTGGCTTCTGTCAAGCGTCTGGGATTCATTCATAGCGACATGGCGTTCAGCATACTCTAAATTCTGTTTTTTTGAACTGAGCAAATCCAGCCGAGCCGCCGCCGTCAACTCAGCTAAAACTCGACGAATGCGGCCGCGTCAAGTCTAAATCATTTTCGATTGTAAGCTCGTTGAGCGCGACTCGGATATTGATGCCGTATTCCACCTTGTACACGATAGGCGGACTCCGTTCGTTTTTTACTACCAATAACCTCTGCACACGCCAAACAAGTATCCTGAGCCGCCCCTGTGCGCCCTATCCGCGGTTCATAACCGGCACACAAGAAAAATGGGGACAGGATATATTGCCTGCCCCCTAATTTCATAAATTGATTTCGTGAATCGTTTTCGCCCGTGTTGCCCGCCTACATGCCCAGATACTCAACATGCACATAGGTGCCTAGGCGCACGTTATAGGCCAGGTACCAGCCGATGTGGTCGGGGTCCTCGTAGATGATGATTTGGTCGGAGTCCCAAAGCCAGCCGTCGCAGAAAGCTATGTCAGTGGCGGCGACATCCCAATACCAGCCGTTGAACCAAAACCGGCCTGGGCCGCCGCCGCCAAGATGCCATACATGCCCAGGGCCGAAGCCGCCCGTGAATTGACCGTGGGCCCAGGGGTGGTCAACATGATAGCGCGCATCGCCTTTGCCAGTGTCGTGGCCGACCCAGGTCTTTCCGTCAACATGTGGAACATTTGGGTGGCCGGCCTTGTCGCTGTAGTTACGACTTGGCTCGACAGGATGGACGTTGGCAGACTTTACCGGAGCCGGTCCGCGTGCTGGAGGGGCCTTTGGAGCAGCTTCTTTGTGCTGCGCAAACGCTACTGGGACAGAAAAAACAAGCAATGTGGCCAATGCTAGCTGAATGAATTTCATGGTTTCCTCCGGATGACCTCAGAGTGGGAAGCTATTCGCTCTGCTGCCCTTTTCAGTGGCGGGTCATCACCAGTTACGTTAGATGCAACCCGGTATATGCAGTCAAGTTGCGCGAAGAAAAATATCTTCAATCGCTAGGGCGCGTATCAAGAAAAGGCAGCCAAATCTTGGTTGCGCTGTTGGTGAAAGGCTTTGTATCAGGGCATGACTTCAGTCGTGCCGCAGACGCAACAAAGAGATGTCGGACTTTAGCCCCTGAGTTATTTGTTTTCAGTTATGCAATTACGCAGCGGCTA
>CAZSVJ010000305.1:0-3676 GCA_964610185.1 uncultured Occallatibacter sp.
CTGGTCTTGTCGGCGCGAAACTCCACCTTGCCGGCCTTGATCTCTTTCACCGCCGAAGCCACGTCCAGCGTCACCGTGCCCGTCTTCGGATTCGGCATCAGCCCCTTCGGCCCCAGCACCTTGCCCAAACGGCCAACCACCTTCATCATGTCCGGCGTGGCAATCAGCGCATCGAAGGCAGTCCAGTTTTCCTTCTGAATCTTCTCCACCATCTCCTCGCCGCCCACAAAATCGGCTCCGGCCGCGGTGGCTTCCTTCTGCCGGTCGCCGCTCGCAATCACAGCGACAGTCTTGGTCTTGCCCAGCCCGTGCGGCAGCACAACCGTTCCGCGCACCATCTGGTCCGCGTGGCGCGTGTCTACACCTAACCTCATGGTCAGGTCGACGGTCTCGTCGAACTTGGCATACTTCACCTGCTTGAGCAGGCCCACAGCCTCAGGCAGCGCATACGCAGGCTTGGTTACAGCCGCGCGCGCCTTCACAATGTTCTTGCTGATTTTTCTTGCCACGTTTCCCTCGTCTCCCACCGCAGTTGCCAGTCCGCCTGTGGCGGAAACCCGATTGCCGGGCTAACGGCCAACGCGTTTTGCGTGCCGCAGCCGGCTGATTGGAACGGGTCCAAAAGCCGTGGTGCCTATGACTGCCCAGAGATTCCCCTGAGCGCATCTTTGAATCATATCGAATTGGCTACTGGAATGCAAACGCGACCAGCAAGTGATCAGTAGAAGGCAAGGAATTTGTTCTTTCCCGCCAGAGCCCTCTTGTGTCACACTTCTAATCATGGGAAGCAAAGACAAAGGCAGAAAAGAAGCTAAGAAGGCGCCGAAGCCCAAGCCGAAACCGGAACCCAGCCAACGACGCGAAGGGTTCACTCCAGCCCCGCCGAAGTAGGGCCAACGCCCAGCCTCGACGGACAAGAAGCGCCGCAAACGGAGGGCCACGAACATGCAAAGGCCATTCTTGTCCCCCATTGAGGCCACGGATAGTTTTTTTGCGTTCGAGACTCGATCTGCCGCTGGAATCGGTTGCCCGCCAACGCACTCGGGTTGAAACCGCCAACCTGCCAACTCGCCATCCCCGCGTGAGCGGGGCCAACCCGCTGCATTGAACCGAACTGGCTGCTGCCGATAGCCCAACTTCCAGCAGACCCGGATTCGAGTCTCTTTTCACCGCGGCAACAGCTCAAAATCCTGAATGGCAATTTTTGGGCCTACATCGAAAGTCTCCTCGTCCGGCAGAAACATGACCGTGATCTCGTCGAATTTGTGAATCTTCGCCTGCGCCGGAACAGGGAAGCAGAGAACCTCGGTCGCCGGGGAAGTTTTGACTGCGAAGTATCCGGGCTGGCTCGTCACCACCGGTTGCTGGCCCAAATAGAGAGACGTCTTGCCGGGCGAGCCCGAGTCTGTCAGCAGCACCGCCAGATTGAGCACGCCGCGGCGGTTGTCGCGATTGAGGATGGAGACTTTCACTTCGCGGCAGCGGTCGATGCGAATCGAGCTGCCCAGGTTCTGGTGGGCTTCCATGATCAACGGGATGAAATTGTTGGCTTCGATATTCGCAACCAGCGGAGTGCCGTGCGCCTGGTAAGCTTTTGGGCCGGGCCGCTTTTCAGGCGGCTGGAAGTACCAGTACGGCGCATCGAATCGAATGATGAGTGGCTTCGTAGTTCCTGGAGCGAGGAATGAAGTCTCCGCCGGAAGCGGCGGAACAATCTGCTTCTTCTCCGGAACCGGCCAAAGGATGATGCTTTCATAACCGGAGATTCCAGAGGCCGCATTCCGCGCTGAGTGGGCCGGTTTCTCGTTTGCATCGCCGCCTTGCGAGGCGCGATCGCCAGCGGCGAGCGCAACGGCTTCGGCTCGATTGCGGCTTGCGACTCCAAACATCAACGCGAAGAGCGTGACGAGAACGGCGAGCATCGCGAACAGAGCAAGCCTCCCGGCGGCGCGGGCACTTTTGCTGTGCGCTTCCTCGATGCCGTCCGGGTCGCGAGAGAGCTTCCACACAATCACGAAGGAGCACAGTGCGAGCAGGCCGGCTGCCCACAGGTTCCATTGGTCCTCAATGTCATAAGCGGCGATGTAAATGCAAACCGCGATGAGGTAACCATGGAATTCACGGGGCTCGGTGCGGAGGGTTTCCTCGAAGAGCTCTCTTTCCGGCCATTCCGCGGCGGACCACGGTGGACGCAGCGGAACGGGGCCTGGGGGAATGATCTTGCGCAGGCCCATTGCGAGGATTGCTGCTCCAAGACCAGCCAGCATGGGCGAAGCAAGCGAGTCCTGGCTGGACAGAATTACGACTGCAGGCACCCAGACCCAGCCGGCCGCGTTCGCCAGCGCGAAAAGGCTGAACGAGAGTGGAGGGTCTGAGTTGGAAGGCGTGGACGAGCGATTCCAATAAAACCGTGCGCCCATCAGGCCGGCCAAGCAGGCGACGGCAACATAGATCGAGGCTCTCACGAACAGCGCGGCGAGCGACGGAAAATGAGCATCGGGTAGCTTACAAAGCAGGATCGCGGCGATCGACGCATTGATCAAGCCGGCGCTGACCAGAAACCCGACAAAACGCGTCATGCTCGGCTGATCTCGATCGGCATGAATCCTGGAGACACCGATTTGTGTGGGAGAAGCCATGCGCCTACGCCGGCAACCTGGTTTGACGACGGTCGAATCGCAATGCGGCGCCCCAGAGCGCGCAAAGAATTGTCAGGAAAAAGGGCAAACTCACAACGATTGCCTTGGTCCGAGGATCGATAATTGCGGAGCGTGGACTGTTGCCATGGTCGGTCGCCGTGGCGCGCTGCGCTGCGAGCCACTCCTCGTGCTGGCGAATCCGCTCTGCGTCGCTTGGCGGCGGATGCTCGATCAGGTGCTCGCGGAGCGAAGTAGCAGGGTGCCGTTCGACGGCGAGGCCCTTCATCTGGGCGGATGAGTTTGGCGACGGATGCTCGAATTGACCTGTAGTGGCCGGAATGAAGGCAGGCCGATCGATAGACTGCTCAAGAAAGATCTTCGGCAAAACGACCAGGGTCGCCCAAAGCGCGAGGAGCACAGGGAGGCTGGCCAATAATCCTTTGGCGAGTAGCCGGAATCTTAGGATTCCTTCAGCGTGTAACCGGGGAATTAGGTACAAGACTATTCCGGCCCAGATAAAAAGTACGTTCGCCGCCAGTAACAAGCCCACGTCGCAGACGATGGGCCAGGGCCAGTCCATGCGAGCAAGCCGCTCGTCGAGATTGAAATGCATCTCGAAGTTGCTGATGATGAGCAGCCACGCGGGCGCGAGCATGGACCACGCAGCAGCAAACAGCATGACAGTTGCATGGTTACGCAACTCCCTCGAAAAGCCGATGACAATGACGGCCATGACCTGACGCCAGTACCAGCCGTTGACGCGCCCCTGCCGGAACTCTTCAAGCAGATCGCCCGCGAGCGCGTCGTTGCGCGGACCCGGAACCAAATGTTCCAGCATCCAGGTTGCGACAGATGGCGGGTCGGTCCCTCTCATATGCGTTCTCCTTTCAGCTCCGGCAGCTTCTTCCATAACTTAGACAGTGTGCGGCGCGTTTCGTGCACCTGGCGCAGCCCTGCCTTTGTGATTCGGAAATATCGCTTCGCTTTGCCGCCGCGCTCGGGCGTGGGATCGCCGAGGCTTGAAGCAACCAGACCCT
>CAZSVJ010000306.1:0-2284 GCA_964610185.1 uncultured Occallatibacter sp.
GGACGAGAAAAGTGACGACCGCGAGCACGGAGGCAAGTACCAAGGCAGCCCGAAGCGGTGTGCGCTCGGGAATCGGCGAAAGGGGCTGGGGTAAGCTGGCTTTCTCACGGACGACGGACTCGGTTTGCAAACCAAGCTCCTTAACTTGTTTATAGATTCGATTGTATCCAAGCCGGGTGCGAGGATTGTGTCAGGTGCCGAAAATTGGCGGTTGCCCTGTAGCTTCTAGGACGCTCATCCAGAGATCTCCGTGGGGATCGACGGTATTGCGGTTGCGAATGGCCAAGCCCATCGGAACATGGACAAATCGTCCATTCCATCTGCCAATTACCGTTTCAGTGCGGCCCGAAATGGCTGCGTGAACCGCGTTGTGTGCGAGGCGCACGCAGTACACGCTGTCATAGGGGTTGGCCGGGACACTGCGGATCTGATAGCTGGGATCAATGTACTTGAGGTTCAGCTCGCCCCCGATTGATTTGAAGTGGCTTGAAATCCGGTCGCGCAGCCAGGGACCGATGTCGACCAGTTTCTTGTTTCCAGAAGCGTCGGTATTTCGCGGAGCTTCTTTCTCGGCGCTCATCAGCTCCTGCCCCGCGCCTTCCGCCACGACGATGACTGCATGGCCCCGATTCTCCAACCGCCTCCTCAGCACAGCCAGGAGACCGCGTTCGCCTTCTACCTGAAAAGGGACTTCAGGTATCAGCACGAAATTCACGTCGCTCATGGCCAGTGAGGCGTAACAGGCAATAAACCCGGAATGCCGCCCCATGAGCTTAACCAACCCAACGCCGTTTGGCGCTCCGGTTGCCTCGATGTGGGCTGCGCGGATCGACTCAGTGGCCTCAGAGAAGGCGGTCTGAAAGCCAAAGCTCTGGTCGATGTACATAATATCGTTGTCGATCGTCTTCGGAATTCCGACGACAGCGATCCTGCTCCCGCGCCGCGAGACCTCGCCTACGATTTTCATCGCCGCGCGCAGCGTGCCGTCACCGCCGATGACGAATAACAAATTGACGCCCATGCGCTCCAGGCAATCGACCACGATTGCTGGCTCCTGTTCGCCGCGCGAGGACCCGAGGATGGTTCCTCCGTGCTCATTGATTCCGGAGACAGCCTCCAAAGTCAGATCGATCGGGGGACGGCGCGAATCCGGCGCGAAGCCCTGAAACCCGTTGCAGAAGCCGTAAACGCGCTCGACCCCGTACCGTCTGAGAAGTTGCAGGGTAAGTCCGCGGATGACGTCATTGAGCCCGGGGCAGAGTCCGCCGCAAGTTACGATTCCGGCGCGGGCTTTGGAAGGATCGAAGTAGATTTTGCGGCGCGGGCCGGCGGGCTCGAATCCGGGCAGATCGGCGACAAGACAGCCGCGCGCAGTCGCTGCCGAATGCGTATTGTCGAACAGAACGCGATCGGACTCTTCGACATAGTGCTCGGACTGTTCGTGCTGGTCGAGCAACTCGCCGAGCGGAGAGTCGACGCTTGGCGGCCCGAGAGTGTGGACGACCAGATCGTTGGAATCGATCATTATCGGCCCCTGAAAGGAGGATATGAAAGAGAAGAAGTTGTCATTCGGTTAAGAGAGAGTAGCACGAATGCGGAGGGGAATTGGATGAGGAATTTCTCGATCTGGAGGGGTGTAACCTGGACATTCCCACTGATCCGTGAGAGAAAGGGCGTGTGCGTAGCTATTGGCCTTCGGCGTTGCGTGGCAATCGGCATCGCCACGCAACCTTGACCGGACAGTTCACCGGTTGGAGCATCCGGCTACTTTTGTTCCGCCTTCTGGGCTGATTTCTCATCCAGTTCTTTGTACCACTGGGCGCGTTCCTTCGACTGCTGGTTCTGTACAAAGTGGATCGCCCCTATAAACGTGTGCATCACATCGTCCAGCGTGCGGCCTGGCGCCAAGGCGCAGCTCTTGAATACATCGGTATCGGGGTTGGTGTTGAGTTCAGGCGCGATGCACGTCAGCAGCAAACCCTTCTGGTCATTCACCTCGAATGCAAGGCTTGTGGGCTTGGAGCTGTTGACGGATTCAGCAGCCGGATTCGTCTTGGCGAGTTGGGGCTGGGTTGAGGGCTGCGAATCCGGTCTTGAACCCGCCGCAGTAGAGGCGGAGGCCAGTTGCTGAGCGAAGGCGATTGAAACCAGAAGTGCGAGGATCGCTACGAGGGTTCTCATAGTCACCATCAACTTTCCAGAGCCAAGATTCGGTTGATACCTGGTCTATCGGCACAATGGGGGAATTGTTCAGCCATTGTACAGGAAAGTTGAATCACCGCAA
>CAZSVJ010000306.1:2384-3656 GCA_964610185.1 uncultured Occallatibacter sp.
AGCCTCGCGGGTGACGCCTGCCTGGATGGCGAGTTCGGTCACTCGGATAGCGCGCGGGGCTTTGTCACTGAAAGAAAACCTGCGTTGGCGTAGAATTCCTGCGCGAGGGGAATCATGAAGAGATTAGTTGCTATCTTTCTTTGCATCCTGTTTCCGGTGACCGCATTTGCCGGTGATGCGAGCTTCAAGATCGCTTATGACGGCGGATCGATTTCGAGCGTTAAAGCTGGAACCGACATGAAGCTCTTCATTGAAGGTAACCGGGTCCGAATCGTGAAGGGCAATGATGAGATCGCGTTAATTCCAGCCGCCGCTGTGACTGAAATCAGCTATGGGCAGGACGTGCATCGGCGCGTGGGAGCAGCTATCGGTTTGGCGTTTGTTTCATTTGGGATCGGGGCGTTGATGGCTCTGAGCAAGTCGAAAAAGCACTTTGTCGGCCTGACGTGGGACGACGGGGGCAAGAAGGGCGGCATCGCGTTCCAAGCCGACAAAAGCGACTATCGGGGCCTGCTGGCCGGGCTAGAAGGCATTACCGGGAAGAAGGCGGTCGACTCAGACGCCATGACGGTGAGGAACTGAGCCATCATAGCTGCGCCAGAGCGACGCTCAGCTTGCGGCTTGCGTTTGGTGAAAATGCCGCCAAATGGTTTCGGCGGTTTTTCGTGGGACGACCGAGGCTAGGGATTCGGCCGTCGCTTGCTGGATGTCGCGGAGGCTGCCGAAGTGGCTTAGTAAGCGCTGCCTTGTTTGAGGGCCTACGCCGGGGATGTTCAATAATTCGGAGTCTCTATCGCGCATAGCGCGGCGCTGGCGATGATAGCCGACGGCGAACCGGTGGCTCTCGTCGCGGATTAGTTGGATCAAATGCAAAACAGGTGAGCGGCGGTCGAGGAAGATGGGCTCGTCTTCGTTGCCGTAAACGTAGATGACTTCTTCCTTTTTTGCGATCGACGCGAGCGGCTGGCTGGTGATGCCGAGCGATTCCAAAGCTTCGGCGGCGGCATGGAGTTGGCCCAGACCGCCGTCGATGAGGATTAGGGAGGGAAGGGACTTGGGCTCCTTGGAGGATTTTCCCTCAGGGGCTAAAGCCCGCGAGTTCTTTGTGACGTTTTGCGCCATCCGCCGCGGCGGAAAGTCGTGCCCTTTCAAAGCGCGTTTTCCTTCTTGGACGTTTGAGGTTTCCCAGGTCTCGGGATCGAGATCCTTAGGCAGGCTCAGGACGGGCTCTGGGGCACCCGGCGTTTTCTCCATCCCATCCAGGAGGCGGCG
>CAZSVJ010000307.1:0-3638 GCA_964610185.1 uncultured Occallatibacter sp.
GATAATTCCATTCCGCGCGATTGGTTTGACTGGACGAATGCCTCCGTTGGCGGCGTAGGATTGCTTCTCACCATAGCTGCCATTGTTCAAGCGACTGGTGCAAAGCGGGCAGCAAAAGAGGCAAGAGAGGCGATTTGGCAGCGGGAGGCGTCGGACTCATTTTCCGAGTTGGGAGGGGTTGCCGGAGACCTCGTTCAGTTGCTCCAGTTTGAGAGACCGAGCGAGGCTGCGGTCCGAGTTCGGGATTTGTTGGCCCATATTCCACGGGATCGCGCCCGTTTTGCACGATTTCTTGCCGCTGATTCAGATAAACTGAAGACGGTGGAAGCCGCGTTCCAGAAACTGGCCCTCCAGCTCTCCGCGCCAGGCTTTTTGGAGAAGAAAGACGAGTTCCAGCTAGCAGTCCAAGAAGTGCTCGGAGCAAACAGTGTGTTAAGCGAAGTCTATGGACGTTTGCTGGCTCGATTGGATGAGGAGGGAAAATGAGCGATAAGGCGGAAGAGCTGGCCAAGCAACTCCTCGAGAAGACAGAAAGTGGGAAACTGCTTTGGACCTTCGTCCCAGAGGCAATATCTGGCGGTGATTGGTTAGAATCGGAAAAATTCCGCACCGATCTGGACGACGGTTTTTCATTCTTCATCAGGCGACGCGTCAACGGTGACAACAAGATCCTGGATTTCGAGTTGTCACAGTCTGGTAGAGTTGTTCTGTCGGCCCAATCGAGGAATAATGTTCCTATTGGACCTGCAACTCGAAAACTCCTAGAGATTAGGAGGGACTTTATTAGCCCTTACGATAAGGAAAAACTTGCCGAGCCAGTTGATGAACCCATCCTTGCGCGTTTTAGACTTTTCAGCGATCTGTTTCACGCTGCGCGAAAGAGTGCGATGAGCGGGGACCAGACCATCGAAAAGGTACAGCAGCTTCTCGAACGGCTGGGGTAGGTCAATTTGTGGCCCGGTGCTCAGGGTCCGGATTCTCGGACTTGGGAGCCCACAAACCCATGCGCGCGAAAAGCGAGCGGCTGGCCCCACCGCAGGTGGCTGTCCTCAGGCTGCGGTAGCCACTTTCTTCGGCCTGCCGCCTTTGCGGCCGTTCGCTCTTGACGCCCGCGCCTTCGCGGCGCTCCGAGCTTTTCCGCCCAGCTCTCCCAGCCGCGCAGCCATCCATCGTTTCGACCCGAAGAACCCTTCCAACAGCGCCGGAATGTACAAGTCGGCGTCCAACGCGGGGAAATGAAGGCCGAAGCCAGGCGGGTCAATCTCTATCTCCCGCAACTGCTCCCATGTGGCCGTCTCCAGCCCTCGAGCATCCCGGGGCGAGAAGGAAATCTCCAACCCCGTGCTCAGGCGCACTACAACCCGCCCGATGCGGCGATCATAGCGGGCGCTGACGGCGTGGGGAATTGCTGCCAGCATCTCTTGCCCTCTGCGGTCGGCTTCCATGATTTCTTCATGCTCGTCCATGTATCTCCTCCCATGCCATGCACGGTTCGGCGACTTGATCCAGCGACTTCGCTTGCATCTCGCGTAACTGGCGAGCTGAAAAATCGAAGTTTGCCCGCAAACTCAGTGGGCCTGCCGGACAATTCAAGTTGAAAATGGCGCTGTTTCCCTGCCCAATGGCGTGAACGTGCGCCGGTCCATGATTATTGGGGTAGATTACGACGCGCAGGCTCCCCAGTCTCAAGACCGTTGGCATGAGAGCAGAGTACCATAAACCTGAGCGGTTAGGATAGCGCTCGGGCCAATGTGCTTCACTATGGGCCCCGTGCACCCCAAGTTTGGAATTTCGGACATGGGAAGATGCGCGTGTCGCTTCAGCGCCTCTCTGCTATACCTAAATTCATGCGGGTTGTCTCATCATGGCTTTTTTCTCTTCTGGTCGCAGCAACGCTCACCATCGCAACTCCCTTGTCCGCCCAGCAAGCTCCCGATCAATTTCGATGGGTCAACTTCCACTCCTCCACCGACAACGACGTGGTTGCCTGGGTGACGCGGTCGCTTGAACCTGAGCATTGGACCCAAATCAACGAAATCGGCGTCGAGTACGATTCGGCGCTGGTCGTCACCACGTTGCGGGCCAATCCGCAGTCCCTGCCCGGCTCGGACATCTTCACCGTGTGGAATGCGTCGCTCACCAGCCACTCCATTACGCCGCTTATCTCAGGCGTGAATCTGCGCTTCGTCGATTGGCTGAAGCTTGCCGACGGCGCGCCGCGGGAGTTGGGCGCTCTCTATGACAACTGCACCGATTGCGCAGCCGACACATTTTTCACTGCCTTCCATTACGACCTGTCGCATCATGTGTGGGGAGCGCGCTGGTTGCGTGGCAAGCAAACGGTTCCGATTTGGAGCGCGAACCCACCCCAGGGCGTGACCTGGAACCAGGTCTACGCGGCATTGGCCGATCCCAATGGCCATGAGTTCATGGCCACCTGGAGCCATTTCGACTACGGTAACCAGAAGCCTCCCGAGGATGTCATCTACCGCTACGATCTTGATTCATTTAGCGGCTTGGATCGCATGCAGCCGGTTAGCGGCAGGGATGCCGACGCTATGAAGCTGCGCCTTTGCAGCGGACAGGGCGCGCTGCCCGGGTTGGCGCGAGGCCAGGATTCACCCATGTGTCAGCAGCTTGTGAAGCCGCGCATCGAGCGCAAGCCCGTCACCACCCCCCCGGCCAACAATCACGGCAGATCAGTGCCCCCCGGCTCACGCCATTGATCCGGCTCGCAACTAAATCCTGGGTGCCCCATCCTCGCCACGCTCTTCTCTCTGTGGCTAGGATGGGGACCCAGCCTCATCACTGAGCCGCCATCACTCTGATGGCCACCAGATTCCGCACCCAGCGCGCCGGCCGCTTTTCATCGGTGGACACAATCTGGAGCGGTCCGCTGTCTGCAAGAGGCTTTCCATCCATGGTGTCGGCCACAATCACAGCCCCGTCGTGCAAATCGGGATTGGCTTCGGCAACGGCATAGACCGCTTCATACCCATCCGATCCCTCGGCAACCAGGTACAGCCTCAGGTCCTTGCCATGCGGCTTGTCCGGCACGCCCAACGGTTTCAACAAGTCAATCAATGCCACACCGGAGTAAGTCTGGTTGGCCTTGGCGTGCTCATTGAAGACGGTAATGGTCTTGTGCGGCAGTGCGGCCAGCGTTGCCGAAGTCCACTCCGCGGATCTGTCTCCAAACGTGACCTTCAGCGGGCCGGCCGGGACTGCGGGCTTGCCCATCCCGTGGTCCATGCCAGAATTGGCTTGTCCTAAGCCAGAGCCCGTGAACACGACGAGTAAAGCGAAGGTCGCTAGAGCTGGTTTCAGTAACATTTAGGTCACCTTCTCAAAGCAAAATCAAAGCGGATGTTGTAGATTGCTCCGGATACAGGAGGTATATGAGGCGAGGAAACGGTCGCGGACATTACGATACTCCTCCATTGTTTGAAACTTTCGGTCTTGCGGCTCCTGATTGAGAAAGTAGATGGTAGTAACCACATGGGTTGCATCATCAAAAAACAAATAGACGCCAAGCACTCCCCCTTCGAGCTTCTCTCGGTCCAGGCCATGAACTTCCAAGCCATTCATTGGAGAACGCAAGGATTTGTTCAAAATGTTCCCGTGCAATATGTGTTGGA
>CAZSVJ010000308.1:0-2241 GCA_964610185.1 uncultured Occallatibacter sp.
CACGCCGGGAAACTTGGAGAGTTCCTTGTCCAGAGCCGCAATGAGTGCTTCCTTGTTTTGATGGAAGACGGGACGCCACTCCTTCTTGGGCTTGAGATCGACGAAGTACTCGGTGTTGAAAAAGCCGGTGGTGTCGGTGCCATCGTCGGGACGGCCGGTCTGGCTGACGACTTGGGTCACTTCAGGGAACGAGGCCATAACCAGCCGGGCCCTGTTTGTGAAGTCGATGCTTACGGTTGGGCCTTCACTGGGCGGCATGGTACCGCGCACCCAGATGGAACCCTCGTCGAGGTGAGGCAGGAACTCCGAGCCGATGGGCCCGCCGAATGCAAGAAAAATTGCGATGGCAAAAAGGGCGAGAGATATTCCCAATGTGATGTAGCGATGCTCAATGGCAGCACGGACCGCGGGGCGATAATTCTGGATCAGCCATCGCATGATGGGATTCTGCCATTCCTTTGCGCCTTTGCTGAAAAGGAGACTGGCCATTACCGGCGCAATCACGATGGCGAAGACAACGGCGCCTATCAGCGCGAAGCAGACGGTCCAGGCCATGGGCTTGAAGAGCCGGCCTTCGACAGCTTGCAGTGTGAAGATGGGCAGATACGAGGCGATGATGATTCCGCGCGCGAAAAAGACCGGGCGCAGCACTTCGTGAGTGGCCTCGCGAATCTTTTGCATCGGCGTGCGCGTGTCGTCTTTGTGAGCCAGGTGACGAACGACGTTCTCAATCATGATCACCGAGCCGTCGACCACCATGCCAAAGTCCAATGCGCCAAGCGAAAGCAGGTTGGCGGGAATGTGGCCAAGGTCAAGACAGATGGAGGCGAACAGGAGCGCGAAGGGGATGGTAATGGCAACAATAATGGCGCCACGCACATTGCCGAGAAATAGAAAGAGAATGACTGAAACGAGGAGCATTCCAGCGGTGAGATTGTGTTCGACGGTATCCACTGTGTAGCGGACAAGATCGGAGCGATCGAGAAAGGGTACCACCTTGACGCCCTTGGGCAGGATGCCGGTGTGGTCTTTGTCTCCGTTTAGCTTGGCGACTTCCTCATGAATCCCCTTGAGAACCGGATCGGAGTCGTCACCCTTCAGCAGCAGCACAATACCTTCAACCGTGTCTGGATTGTCAACGATTGTTCCGTCGGGCCGGTGCGTCGCCCTGCCGATCTGGCCGAGGCGAATCTTGGGGCCTTGAGTGACGGTTGCGATGTCCTTGATCTTGATGGCCGCGCCGTTGGAGTTCTTGATGACGGTCTTCTCGATGTCCTGGACACTTGTGTAGAGGCCTACCGACTGCACGTTGATCTGCTGTGCGCCCTGTTCGATGAAGCTTCCGCCGCCATTGGTGTTGTTGTTGGCAATCTGCTGCTCAACCTGCGCGATGCTGAGTCCATACGAGACCAGCTTCTCAGGGTCGAGCTTGATCTGGTACTCCTTGGTCGGTCCGCCGAAGCTTGAAACATCCACAACTCCAGGGACGCCCTTGAAGGATTTTTCGAGGGTCCAATCTTCGAGCGATTTCTTCTCCATCACATCGTAGGAAGGATTGGTGCTTTCAAGCGTGTACCAATAGATCTGGCCGACTGGGCTCCAGTCGGTACCCATTTGCGGAATCAGATTGGCAGGGAGGCTAACCATGCTGAGCCGCTCCAGAACGTGCTCGCGGTTCACGTCGCTGGTGGAGTTGTCGTCAAAGATCAACATCAGGCTGGACAAGCCGGCGAGCGTGGTCGAGCGCAGATGAGTGAGGTGGGGAATGCCGGCCATCTGAATCTCGACCGGCACCGTGACTTGGCGCTCGATCTCCTCGGCGCTGCGGCCCGGCCACTGAGTGATGATCTGCACATAATTGTTGGCGACGTCGGGGTAGGCCTCAATGGGCAGCGCTCGGAACGACATGATGCCCCAAGCGGTGATGACGACGACCCCACCGAGGACAAGCCAACGGTTCTTGAGCGCGAAATCGACAAGTGCTCGAATCATTTATTGATTCCCCGCCGTTTCAAGGAGCAATGCATTGGTCACGACCTGCTGGCCGGGTGCGAGGCCGGAGAAAATCTCCTGGCGATTTCCGTCGAGCATCTTGCCGGCGTGGACCTCGGCGCGCCTGAACTGATTGCCGCCGGCGGGCAAATAAACCCAGTCGCGATCGTGCAGGTGAAGGACGGCGTCGGCAGGAACAACCGCGTGCGTCTCCCTGGTTTGGCTGGTAAAAGTTGCCGTGCCGAACAT
>CAZSVJ010000308.1:2251-3593 GCA_964610185.1 uncultured Occallatibacter sp.
GAAAGCCAGGATTGGCGACCTCAATGCGCACCTTTGCTGTGCGAATCGACGGATCGAGAACGGGGCCGATGTCGCTAATGTGCCCAACAATTGTGCGGTCAGGATAGGCATTCAGCTTGAATCGCGCCTCCTGGCCGAGCTTGATTTTAGGAATGTCGTTCTCGTAGACATCGCAGAGAATCCAAACGGTGGAGAGATCGGCAATGGTGAAGGCGGTTGCGGTTCCGGAAAGTGTGACGCCCGCGGCCGCTGCGTTAGTCACGTTCTGGCCAATGATGACGCCGGAGATGGGAGCAACGACATCGACGACGGGGCTGGGATGATCCTTGTCGACGCCCAGAACATTCAACTGCTGTTCGGCGGCTGTCAGATCGGCCTTGGCGTCTTTTTCAGAATCCTCAGCTTGTTCGAGCATGGCTTGCGAGATTGCGCCGTGCTTGAAGAGATCTTCAGCGCGGAGGTAGGCCTTGTTGGCAAGCTGCTCGTCGTTGGCGGCCTTCAAATATGCATCGAACGCGCCGGAGACATCGGCGCTTTGCACTCTGAACAGCAACTGACCTTTCTTCACGTTGTCATCGAGGCGAGTCTTGATGTCGACTACGCGGCCATTGGCAAGGGAGATGACGGGAACCTCGCGAGAGATGTCAGGAAAGACCGTGCCGGTGGCCGTCAACTCGGATGCGGACTCAATTTGCCCGGCAGCAACGAGCGGAAACTTGGACACGTCGTCTTTGTCGATGGTGATCAGGTTCATGTCGGACACCGTGATCACTTTCTGGTTTTGCGGCGGCGCGCCGTCGCCCTGCTCTTTGGATTTGCAGCCCGATAGGACCAGCGACGCAGCCAGGCCAACTGCCAGGGCGAGCCGAGGAATCGGTTTCACAAATGAATACGGAGTCATTGAATTACCTCGCGTCCCACAGCTAGATTGAGCTGCCCGGCGGCGGTCAGATAAGTGCCGATCAGTTGTGTATAGGCCAATTGCACGACGCGATAGTCGCTCTGCGCGTTGAGGAAGTCCATGAGCGATGCGCCGCCATGCTCGTAAGAATATGTCACGGTGTCGCGAACGCGCTTGGCTTGATCGTTGTATTTGGCCTTGTAGGGCTTGAGCAGCGCGATGTTGCTTTCGACCTCTGCGTAGGCGGAATCCACGTCGCTGAAGACCTGCGCGCGGCTGGCTTCAGTCAACTGTTGGTTGCGGCCAATGTCGATTTGCGTACGCTGTTTCTCTCCCTGGTTGCGATCGAAGATGCGCAGCGGAATGCTGACACTGAGACCGAGGGTCTGATGGTCGTCCGGATTATTGAAGGATGGGTTGTAGGTGTACCAGGCGCTGACG
>CAZSVJ010000309.1:0-3533 GCA_964610185.1 uncultured Occallatibacter sp.
GCCCGTTCCAGATCGATGCGGATGCGAATCGACAGCGGCAGCTTCACTTCCACCGCTTCCAACGCCGCGATGGAGCTGACAGCAATCTTCGGCGCTGCATCATCCTCGCCCATGAGCACTCCACGCAGCAGCACCGGAGCCTCCATCTTCAACTGCCCTTGCAGCCGCTCATAGTCCCGAGCGAAGCAGATCAAATCAATTTTGCCGGTCGCGTCCTCAAGCGCCGCCTGGGCATATAGCTTCTGGTCGCGCTTGCTCTTCTGCACGCGCAATCCAAGCAGCATTCCTGCAACCTGAATCTCATCGGCCGGGTCCTGCTGCGTGCCCCAGCGTTTCTCCGGCGGCTTGCGCTCAAGCGCCTCAGCCACTGAAATCACCCCGGTCAAATTGCGCAGCTTCTCGGCGTACTTGTCCAGCGGATGCCCTGAAACAAAGAAGCCCAGCACCTCTTTTTCATTGGCCAGCCGCTCGCTTTCTTCCCAATCGGCAGCGAGCGGCAGGTCGTCGTCTCCCCGCGCCGTTTTGGGCCCTTCATCGAACAGGCCAAACAGCCCGGTCTGCCCCTGGGCTGCATCTTTCTGCGCTCTCTGCGCACGCTCCATCGCCTTGTCCACGGCCTTCATCAGCGACGCGCGGCCACCCAGCGAGTCCAGCGCGCCAGCCTTGATCAGCGATTGAATCACCCGCGAGTTCATCACTCGCAAGTCGACCTTTTCGCAAAACTCCCAGAAGCTCTTGAAACGCCCTCCAACCTCCGCGCGCGCCTTCAAGATTGACTCGATCGCATTCCCGCCGACGTTCTTGACAGCCGCAAGACCGAACCGGATCGCATCTCCATGCGGCGTAAACTGCGCGCCGGATGTCTGCACATCCGGCGGCTCCACGCGAATGCCCATCTCCTTGCACTCGCCGATGTACTTGACGACATTTTCAGGCTTGGAGGTTTCCGAAGTCAGCAGCGCGGCCATGAACTCTACGGGATAATGAGTCTTCAAATATGCTGTTTGATAAGCCACCAGCGCATAGGCCGCCGAGTGCGACTTGTTGAACCCGTACTCGGAGAACTTAGCCATTTGCTCGAAGATTTCGCCCACTGCGTTCTTGTTATGGCCCCGCGCTGCGGCTCCGCCCAGGAATCGGTCCTTCTGCTCGGCCATCTTTTCTTTGTCTTTCTTACCCATCGCCCGGCGTAGCAAATCCGCCTCGCCCAGCGAGTAACTCGCCAGCAGTTGCGCAATCTGCATCACCTGCTCCTGGTAAACGATCACGCCCAGCGAATCTTTCAGAATTCCCTGAAGCTCCGGGAGCATGTACTCCACCTTGCGCCGCCCCCACTTGCGCTCGATGAAGTCGTCGATCATCGCCATCGGCCCCGGCCGAAAGAGCGCATTGAGCGCCGTCAGCTCCTCGACAGAATCCGGCTTGTAGCGGCGCAAAATGTCCCGCATTCCGGACGACTCAAACTGAAACACGCCTGAAGTCAGTGCCGTATGAAACACCTTCTTGAAAGTCTCCGCGTCGTCCAGGGGAATCGTCTCAATGTCCAGCTTGCCGTCCACCTTGCCCTGATCGCCGGCCCGGCTCTTCTCAATCAGTTTCAAGCAATCGTCGATGACCGTCAGCGTCGTCAGGCCCAGAAAATCCATCTTCAGCAGGCCCATCTTTTCGACAGCCTTCATGTCGTAAGCAGTCACGATTTCATCGTTCTTGGTCTTCGACAACGGCACCAGCTCCGTCAGCGGACGCGGCGCAATCACCACCGCAGACGCATGAACTCCCGACCCGCGCACCAGGCCCTCGAGCTTCTTCGCCGTGTCGATCAACTCGCGGATGACTTTGTCGTTCTCGTAGATTTTCTTCAGCTCCGCAACCTCTTGCAGAGCCTTATCCAGCGTCATGCCGATGGTCGCCGGAACCAGCTTCGCAATCCGGTCCACATCGCCGTAGGGCATGTCGAGGGCACGGCCGCAATCTTTGATTGAAGCCTTCGCGGCCATGGTGTTGAAGGTGATAATTTGCGCCACCTGCTCGCGGCCATACTTGCGCGTCACGTAGCCGATGACCTCGCCGCGCCGGTTCTGGCAGAAGTCTACATCGATATCCGGCATCGTGACGCGCTCAGGATTGAGAAACCGCTCGAAAAGGAGCGAGTTCTGCAAGGGGTCGATGTTTGTAATCTCCATTGAATACGCCACCAGCGAGCCGGTCGCCGAGCCGCGGCCAGGGCCAACTGGAATGCCATGATCCCGCGCGTATTTGATGAAATCCCAGACGATCAAAAAGTAGCCCGAGTAACTCATCTGCTTGATGATCCCGATCTCGAACTCCAGCCGGGCCTCATATTCATGGGGCTTTGCGCGAAGCACGCCCCGCAGCTCCAGTTGCCGCACAGATGTATTCATGCGCTTGCGCAAACCCTCGCGGCACACCTGCTCGAAGTAGCTGTCGATGGTGTGTCCCTCCGGCACGGCAAATTCCGGAAATGGATTGTCCACTTTAGTGAGCTTCAGGTTGCAGCGCTCGGCAATCTCCATGGTTCGCGTCACAACTGCGGGCGAATCGGGAAACAGCCGCTCCATTTCGTCTGCGCCCTTGACAAAAAACTGATCGCTATCGAAGCGGAAGCGCTCCTTGTCGTGAACCTTAGAGCCCGTCTGCACGCATAACATCACGTCATGCGCGTGCGAGTCTTCGCCGCATAGATAGTGAGAATCATTGGTCGCCACCAGGGGAATGTTTAGCTCGCGCTCAAGCCGGAACAGCGATTCGTGGATCTTCTTCTCGTCTTCAAGCCCCTGATCCTGAATTTCTAGATAGAAGTTACGCTTGCCGAAGATATCCTGATATTGCTGGGCCACCTTACGTGCCGCCTCGTAGTTACCAGCAACTAACTCCTCGCATAACTCCCCGCTCAGGCAGCCTGAGAAGCCGATCAAGCCCTCGGCGTGTTCCGCCAGATAACGCTTGCTGACCCGAGGCTTGCGATAGAACCCATGCAGCGAAGCCTCCGACGTAATGCGAATCAGGTTTCGGTAACCCTCTTCGCTTTCAGCCAGCACCAGCAGGTGGTTGTTGTCGTCGCCCTCGCCCGGCGCGCGATGATCTTCATTTTTAGAGATATAGAGCTCGCATCCGAGGATCGGCTTGATCCCCTTGGCCTTGGCCGCCTCGAAGAAGTGAACGGCCCCATAAATATTGCCGTGGTCCGTCATGGCGACAGAGGTCTGCCCCAGCGCCGCAACGCGGTCCACAAGCTTTTGAATGTCACAAGCGCCGTCGAGGAGGGAGTACTCGGTATGCAAATGGAGATGGGTGAATTCAGCCATGATTGACTATGATTCTAGCCGTCAGCCACTCACTGAATCCCACGCCAGGGCCGGTTGAAATCCCGTCCACTTGAGGAAAATCGGACTAGAGCTGGTTGCACAAATATCATCCGGGGAGCAGCAGAACATCCCTCAGGGGCTAAAGCCCGCTGTTTATGGGGCTTTCGCGGCACGGCTAAAGCCGTGCCCTTTCAAAACCCGATTTAT
>CAZSVJ010000310.1:0-3500 GCA_964610185.1 uncultured Occallatibacter sp.
CCTGTCACGCAGTAATTGGGGCTCGACGATCAGCCGATTCAATTCCTCCTCAAAAAGGCTGACCGGAATAGTGGTCAGCCTTTTCACTTTTATGGGCATCCTATTCGCATCCGATATTCTATTGAAGTCAGGGAGCTTTATTCTTTTCATGAACGGTTTGCGGATTTGTTTCGATCTTCTCTGCCGGCGCGCCGGCTTCATGCTTGCCATCTCGGCAATTCTATTTGGTTTTTCGGCGCAGAGATCGGGGGCGCAGCAATCGGCGGCGCAGGCGTTTTGGACCACGGTCGGTCCTTCCGGTGGGGATGCGCGCGCCTTCGCTCCGGTTCCTGGGCAGCCCAACCATCTTTACCTGGGAACGACCAATAGTTGGGTCTACGAATCGCTCGATGAAGGCAACTCGTGGCATCGACTGGCGGAACTGGATCCGGCGGAAGACCTGGTCGTTGACAGCATCTTCGTCGATTCCGCCCATGCCAGCGTCATCTTCGCGGGCGGATGGAAGCCCAACCAGCGTCCTGGCGGGTTGTATGTGAGCCGTGACGGGGGCAGGCACTGGAACGCGGCGGAAGCTCTGCGCGGCCAGTCGATTTTCTCTCTGGCGCAATCGCCCTCGCAAGCCAACGTGATTTTCGCGGGGACGTTCGAAGGCGTCTACCGGAGCGCCGATTCAGGCCTGTCCTGGACCCTGATCAGCCCACCGGGCAGCCACGAGATTCATGAAGTGGAGTCGCTCGCGGTCGACCCCAATGCCCCGGACATTGTTTATGCCGGTACGTGGCATCTGCCTTGGAAAACGAGCGACGGCGGAAAACATTGGCACAACATCAAGAATGGCGTGATCGAAGATTCCGATGTATTTTCGATGATCATCGATCCGGACAAGCCGCGCGTGGTCTATCTGAGCGCGTGCAGCGGGATTTACAAGAGCGAGAACGCCGGCGAACTCTTTCACAAGATCCAGGGCATTCCCTCATCGGCGCGCAGGACGCGCGTCCTGATGCAGGATCCAAGCAATCATGAGGTCGTGTACGCGGGAACCACCGAGGGGCTCTACAAGACGGTCGACGCGGGCAAGACATTCCAGCGTTTGACCGGTCCGGAAGTGGTGGTAAACGATGTTTTCGTTGATCCGGCGGATTCAAATCATGTGTTGCTCGCCATCGATCGCGGCGGCGTGCTCACCAGCAAAGACGCCGGGATGACGTTCGCACAATCAAACGAAGGATTCTCAGGGCGTCGCGTCGAGGCGCTGCTGGTCGACCGCAACAATCCGGCGCGGCTCTATGCGGGATTGGTGAACGACAAGAGCTACGGCGGCGTATTTGTTTCGAGCAACGGCGGCGCAAGCTGGGATCAGATCGGCGAAGGGCCCGGTGGCGGACTGGCCGGGCGCGATGTTTTTGCGCTCGGCGAGACACAGGATGGAACCATTGTGGCCGGGACCAATCACGGGATTTTCGTCTTGGACAAGGGGGACCACCCCAGCGATAAGAACACGCAACCGCCGGCAACACAGGAAGCAAATGCCGAGGCTTCCGCGCCGCAATCTCCCTCATCGTCGGGGAATTCGAGTGCCAGTCGACCCAAGGATCCGGACCCTGGAACCGCGAACTCCGCGAGCGAAAGCCCCGTGTGGAAGCCGAGAAACACCATCGCGAATACGAGCGTGAAGGTGGCCATCGAGACTCACCGCGGAGAACACGTTGACGTGGAGAAGCGAGTGGCCGATCCCAGCATTGAGCTTGAGAGCCGCGTCAACGCAATCGATGTTTCAGGAGACGTATGGCTTGCCTCCACCGGCTTCGGACTGCTGACCAGCCGGGATCAGGGCGCTAGTTGGCAGGGAGGCCAGGTGATGGGCTCCAGCGAATACCTGTCGGTCGCTGTGCACGATGGGCTGATGGTTGCGGCCCGGCCCGGCGGAGTGGTGCTGTCGAAGGATTCCGGTTTGACCTGGGACCCGATGGGGATTCCGGCGACGCTCACGCGTATTCATGGCGTGATTTTTTCCGCTGATGGCTCACTCTGGTTGGGAGCGCGCGAAGGAGTCTACTTTACGCACGACCAGGGCAAGACCTGGCGCTGGATCGCGCGGCTTCCATTTACCGATGTGGACGATCTTTACTATGACGCGGCCATGAACAAGGTGCTGGTAAGCTCAAAAATAAGCGAGCAAATCTTCGCGATCGATCCCAAGACCATGACCTGGAATTGGTGGCAGACGGGTTACCGCATCGGGCTGGTGCGGACTGCGGGACAGCGCGTGGTGGCAGCCACCCTTTATGACGGCGTGGTGATTGAGCCGCAGGCTGCGGGAACGCAGACCGGGCAAAAGTGAAAAGAGCAGGGAATACGGAACAGGGAGTAGGGAATAGGAAACGTGGAGTGGCTTAAAGGCGGTGCCAAGAACGAACTTCTGTATCATGGTCCTATGAGGGCTGAACCGCTCAATTCCCGCGAATCTACCGATTTTCGGAGCCGCGCTTTTCAAACTCGCGACCCACGTCTTGAGTCGATTGCCGCCAAGGTGCTGGCTGGCCAGCGCCTCGACTTCAACGATGGGCTTGCGCTCTACGGCTCGCCGGATGTGCTGGCGGTGGGCTGGCTGGCCAACCATGTGCGCGAGCGGATGCATGGCGACGTGACTTATTTCAATGTCAATCGCCACATCAACCCCACGAATGTTTGTGTCGCGGCCTGCAAGCTTTGCGCTTTTGGCCGCAAGAAAGGCGATCCCGCCGGCTACACCATGGCGCTTGAAGAAGCCTGGGAGACGGCCGCCTCCGGCTACTCTGAAGCGGTCACCGAGTTCCACATTGTTGGAGGTTTGCATCCCGACTTGCCTCTTGAATATTTTCTCGATCTGGTGCGCGGGCTCAAGGTGCGGTTCCCCAAAGTGCACATCAAGGCCTTCACCATGGTGGAAGTGGCCTACTTGGCGCGCCGGGCCAAGCTGAGCATTGAGGACACACTCGTGAAGCTGCGCGACTCGGGCGTGGATTCGATGCCCGGAGGCGGCGCGGAGATTTTCGCCGCGAGGGTGCGTTCGATTATCTGCGACCACAAGATCGACGGCGAGGAGTGGCTCACGACCGCGCGTTTGGCGCACAAGCTCGGCTTCAGGACCAATGCGACGATGTTGTACGGTCACATTGAGAACGACGAAGATCGCGTCGACCACCTGCTCAAACTGCGCGCGCTGCAAGACGAAACCGGCGGCTTTCAGACCTTCATTCCGCTCGCTTTTCATCCGGAGAACACGCCGCTCGACCACCTGCCGGTTACGACCGGGCTTACCGATATTCGCCAGATTGCGGTGAGCCGGCTGCTGCTGGATAACTTTGCCCACATCAAAGCCTACTGGCAGATGATGACGCCGAAGATCGCGCAGATTTCCCTTCGTTTCGGCGCCGACGATCTCGACGGCACGGTGATCGAGGAGAAGATTTATCACGACGCCGGCGCCACCACGCCGCAGGGCATGACCCGCGCGCAAC
>CAZSVJ010000311.1:0-3500 GCA_964610185.1 uncultured Occallatibacter sp.
GAGGTGTCTTGGGCCTTGACGGGATGAGTGGCAATCGGGAGGCGGGGTCGATGGGATTGAATGAAGATCTGGAGCGGGTAGCGCTACAGGAGCGTGAACTGCAGTTGCCGGCAGTGGACATGAAGTTGGCGTGGGAACTCGGTGCCCGATTGAGGTCGCTGGCGGTGGAGCGCGGCCTGGGAGTTGTAATCGATGTGCGGCGGTTTGGGCAGCAGTTGTTCTACGCGGCGCTCGATGGAACTACGCCCGACAATGCGGAGTGGGTGCGGCGCAAAAGCAATGTGGTGGCGCGCTTCCATCGCAGTTCGTATGCCGTTGGCCTGAAAATGGCACTTATGAACGAGACTCTCCTCGAACGCTATGGGTTGCCGGTTGCCGACTATGCAACCCACGGAGGCTCGTTTCCGCTGATCGTCGCGGGCACGGGCGTGGTGGGCAGCGCGACCGTCTCCGGGCTGGCGCAGCGGGACGATCACGAACTCGTAGTCGAGGCGCTGTGCGGGCTGCTGGGGCGCGATTACGCGGAGCTAAAGCTGGGGCCGGAATAGTTCTCTAGCGAGTCAAAGGTCCAAAGACTGGACCGATGCCGTATCTCTCAAGCGATTCTTTCGATCAGCGCAACGAAGAAACCGTCGGTGTGAAATGCGCCGGGGAACAGGCGGAGCGCGCCCTCCGGCGTAAGTGAATCTATGAGGCGTTCCGCGCTGGAGCGAACTAAAATGCCTTCACGGTCCAGAGATCCAATGCTGGATTCGAGCGAAACCTGGCGCGCATTTGGAGTTTCCGCGAGGACAGTGGCGACGACTTGCTCGTTTTCTTCAGGTTCTAGCGAGCATGTCGAGTAGACCACGCGACCGCCGGGACGGATGGCGCGAAGCGCTGCGCGAAGAATGGATCGCTGCCGCTCTGCCTGGCGATCCAGATCGTCGAGTCGAAGCCGATGGCGGATCTCGGGGTTGCGGCCCAATGTGCCGGAGCCGCTGCAGGGGACGTCGACGAGAGCGAGGTCGAATGCAGAACTCTCTTCGAGCGCGGTTGCGTCGGCGAGGCGGCATTCAATTCTTTCGCCGAGCGGGGAAAGGCGCTCGCGCAACTGCTCGAAGCGCTGCGGACTGGACTCGCACGCGACGATGTGCGCCTTCAAATTGCGCTGGGCGAGGATGAGCGTCTTGTTGCCCGGTGCGGCGCAGGCATCCAGAATTCTTTTTCCTTCTTGATTGAGATTCTGGCTGCTGCAACTGGCGAGTTCAGCGACCAACTGCGAGCCTTCATCCTGAATGCGCAGCCGTCCTTGAATGTAGGCTGCGCTGCCTGTGATGTCGCCTGAGACCAAGGTGCGAGCGACGGTGAGCAGCTCGCCGGGGCCGAGCTGAACGCCATCCGCTCCGAGTTCGCCGGCGATTGCGGTGTCGTGAATGCGGATGGTGAGGGCTGGCTCGCTCTGGCCGTAGTGGCAGAGTGCGCGTGCCGCGTCCACGCCGTAGAAATTGGCCCAGCGCGCGACCATCCAGGCGGGATGAGCTTGGGCGAGCGCCAGACTGGTGGCGGAATCCTCGGAAAAGTCAGCGCTAGGCGCGGCGGACAGTTTGCGCAGCACGGCGTTAACCATGCCGGAAGCGAAGCGGTGACCGGCTTGCTTGGCGAGCTCGACGCTTTCATCGATGGCTGCGCGGGCGGGGATGCGATCCATGTGAAGTATTTGAAAAGCGCCGAGCTGGAGCGCGATCAGCACTTCAGGTTCAAGCTTGGCATTCGGGTGTTTGAGCAGCGCATGGAGTTGGTGGTTAAGGCGAATCTGCCAGCGGAGGACGCCGAGGACGAGCGCTGTAGCCAGATTGCGGTCTGGCGCGGAAAGTACATTGACAGCCTTGCCGCGAAGCAGATCGTCAGAATGGAATTGGCCGCGCTCGATGGCTATGAGGATGTCGAAGGCGGCTTTTCGCGCGGGAGAAATTTCTGACGCGCGATTCTTCGGCGCTATTTTTTTGCTGCCTGGTTGCTTCGCAGCGCTCATGGGTTTCGAGACCCCAGCTTTGTGCCCGTGGCCAATGGGTTTCCATGCAGAAATTCAATTGCCTGGAGGCGTTTCTTGCCTTCAAGTTGAAGCTCGACGAGTTCGAGCCATGTCTCTTCCGCGCAGGCTACGAAGAGGCGATGGCCTTCGATGTGAAGACTGCCTGGCTCGGCGAGAGGCGGTTCCGCGAAGTTCGGCTCGGTGGCGACTTCCACGCGATGCGCGATGAGCTTTCTGCCGTCGAGCTCGGTGAATGCTCCGGGCCAGGGTTGAAATCCGCGCCAGCGATTCTTGAGCTCGATCGCAGTGCGGGCGGCAAAGTCCATGCGGCCGTCTTCGCGGTCGAGCAGCGGCGCGAACGTAGCGAAAGAGTGGTTCTGCGGCTCGGCGTGAATCGTTCCAGCGGCGAGGCCGGCCAGTGTTTCGACCATCAGCGGCGCTCCCGCCTTGGCCATCCGATCGAATAGATCGACGGCGGTTTGATCGGGGCCGATTTCAATGGTTTGCTGCAGCAGAATCGGTCCGGTGTCGAGTCCCTCTTCAAGCAGCATGGTGGTGTTGCCGGTGAAGGCGTCGCCGTTTGCAACCGCCCATTGGATTGGAGCGGCCCCTCGATACTTTGGAAGAAGAGATCCGTGCAGGTTGATGCAGCCTAGCCGCGGCAAAGCGAGCATCCAAGGTGGAACGATGCGGCCATAGGCAACCACCACAATCGCATCCGGCCCAATGGCCTCAAGCTGCTCGCGGAACTCAGCGTTGTTGCGGATTTTTTCCTGCTGTGTGATTGGGAGCCCAGCAGCGACGGCGAACTGTTTGACTGGCGGTGCGGTGAGCTGCTGGTTTCGGCCAGCAGGGCGGTCTGGTTGCGAAACGACCAGCGCAACTTCGTGACCCGCCGCTAGCAACGCTTCGAGGGTGGGCACGGCAAACAGAGGAGTCCCGCAAAAAACGAGTCGCAGCGTCGCGGCCATCGCGTCTACCACTCGCCCGCGCGCTGCATTCTGCGGATCTTGCGCAGATTGAGGTCGCGCTTTAGGGCGCTCATGCGGAAAATGAACAACACCCCGTCGAGGTGGTCGATCTCATGCTGCATGGCGCGCGCCAGCAGATCCTCGCCGTCCATCTCAAACCATTTGCCGTGCTCGTCCTGGGCGCGAATCCTCACCTTGGCGGAGCGGACGACCTTCTCCCGAATATCCGGGAAGCTCAGGCAGCCTTCGTCTTCGTAGACCTTGCCGTCCTTGAAGATGATCTCGGGATTGATGAGCGCCAGCTTGTCTTTGGGGTTCTTGCCCATGCTGACATCGATCACGGTCACGCGCTTCGACACGCCTACTTGCGGCGCAGCCAAGCCAACGCCCTGATTGGCGTAGGTGGTCTCAAACAAGTCGGCGACCAGCTTGCGCAACTCCGCGTTGAATTCGGTGACCGGTTCTCCGGGCTGCGAGAGCACCGGCTCGGGGTATTTGAGAATCGTGAGAATCAT
>CAZSVJ010000312.1:0-3487 GCA_964610185.1 uncultured Occallatibacter sp.
GCTTTACATTCGCGGCAACAAGGAGCACGAGGCCGCCGTGGCCGCGCATGGAATTGAGCCGATCGATTTGGTGGTGGTGAATCTCTATGCGTTCGAGAAGACCGCTGCGCAGGCTGGAGTTTCCTTTGGTCACCTCATCGAAAATATCGATATTGGCGGGCCGTCGATGGTTCGATCCGCAGCCAAGAATTTTGAAGACGTTGCGATTGTTACGAGTGTGAGCGACTACCCTGTGCTGGCCGACGAACTGAAGAGTACAGGTGGCGCATTGAGCCGTGAGACTCGCTGGAGGCTGGCGCGGCAGGCGTTTGCAACGACCGCGGCATACGATACCGAGATTGCCAATACGCTGGATTCGATTGCCGATGCGGCTGCGCCGGATGTTGCCGCTGCGCCGGATACGACGGCCTTGCCGGCTACGCTGCGCATCAATTTGCCGCTGGCTCAGTCGTTGCGCTACGGAGAGAATCCACACCAGCGCGCCGCGCTTTATGCCGACGGCTCGGGGCTTGGCATTGCCGGCGCGACGCAACTACAGGGCAAGGAACTGAGCTTCAACAACCTTGTTGACCTCGACGCTTGTTGGGAACTGGCCCAGGAGTTCGACGAGCCGGCGGTCATTATCGTCAAGCACACCAACCCCTGCGGCGCGGCTACCGGCGAGACGATTCTTGACGCGTACCGAAAGGCATTGGCCTCTGACCCGGTCTCTGCATTCGGCGGCGTGGTGGGCATCAATCGCGAAGTGGATGGTGAAGCGGCTGCCGAGATTGCCAAGCTGTTTGTGGAGGCGATTGCGGCGCCGGGATTTACGGCTGAGGCGCGGGAACGGTTCGCAGCCAAGAAGAACCTGCGGCTGGTGGAAGTACATGCGGCTCCAGCGCGGCCAATCGTAAAGCAAGTCTCAGGCGGGTTGCTGCTACAGGATGCGGATACCGGGCGGGTGACCGAGGGCGAGCTGAAAGTAGTCACCTGGCGACCGCCGACGGCAGAGGAGTTGCGCAGCCTGCTGTTTGCCTGGCGTGTGGCCAAGCATGTGAAGTCGAACGCGATTGTTTATGCGCGCGATGGGCAGACGGTCGGCGTAGGCGCGGGGCAGATGAGCCGCGTGGACGCTGCGCGCTTCGGAGCGATGAAGGCAGTGCTGCCACTGGCGGGTTCGGTGGCTGCTTCGGATGCGTTCTTCCCGTTTCCGGACGGCCTGGAAGCGGTGGCCGCTGCCGGAGCGACCGCGGTGATTCAGCCTGGAGGATCGGTGCGCGACGAAGAGGTGATTGCCGCTGCCGACAAGCTGGGCGTGGCGATGGTCTTTACAGGGGTTCGTCACTTCAGGCATTGACCCTTCGAATCATTGAACGATGGGCCCGCTAGCGTTCAAATCGTTTCTGAACCTTGAGTGGTGATCTTCGGCACAAATCTCCCCGGCAGGCGGGGATAAACTGCGCGCAAGTTCTGGCTTCGCAGCCCGCGGCGCAATTGTGCGCCCAAATCGCCCCGTTGGGAGATTTGTCATGAAACAGATTTTGTTCGTCGTCGCCATCGCTTTGCTGCCGTTTGCTGTAAAAGCTCAGGCTCCAGCTTCGGTTGCGGCGCCAACTGTTCCCGTAGTGGGAACTTTCGACAGGACCTCGATTGTGCTTGCCTTCTACGGATCTCCGCAGTGGGCTGCCATTCTGGCCGACAGGAAATACGAATTGAGTGTGGCTAAAAATGCCAACGATAGCGCCAAAGTGAAGGAATTGGAGAAATGGGGCGGAGAGCGCCAAGAATTAGCGATGCAGCAGGTGATGGGCAAGGCTCCGATCGCGAACATCCTTGAGGTATTGCAGCCGGAATTGAAGGAAATTTCCGGACGGATGAAGTTAGCCGGTATTTTCGAGTCTCCTGGCCCAGACCCCAAGGCCGCCACGGTGGATGTGACTTCTTTGCTGATGGACTGGTTGCGCGCAAGCCAGGAGACCCGCAAAGAGGCCGGCGATATGCATCGGCAGCATCCAGGCGCGAAGTAAACAGCTTCTGTCGACAGAGGAGAGCGGAATCGCGACGAGTCCTGCGTGTGAGGGCGTTCTATTTAGGAAAAATGCAGCAAGAATCCCGCATTCCGGCGTGCCGTTGCGACCAATCACGGTTAGAATCGTCTTTACAATAGGCAGAGTTCCTCTTGACGGCTGCCTGCGTTTGCTCTCAACCCTCCGGAGCCGGGCTTTCCCTATCTGGAGGGTGAAACGACACTGGATCCCTTGGATGATGAAACTAAAACTTAATTCGCTCCACTCCTGGTTGTTGATTTCCGCGGCTTCTTTGGTCCTGCAACCGGCCGTGTATTCCCATGGCCAGGCAGAGCCGGGAGGATCGCTCCCGGAGAGCGCCGCGCCCGGCAAAGCGCCTGGCACCGGTAACGCGCAGACTACCGCGCCGGACAGAACCGCTTCCAACCCGGCAGCCAAGGCATCCGCGACGGAACGCGCCCAGGCTTACTATCACCTGGCTCTGGCCAACGCCTATGAAGAGGATGCGACAACGCTGGGCCGGCCTGAGTTGGTGACGCAGGCTATCGAGGAGTACAAGCTGGCGCTGAATGCGGACCCCGGCTCTTCGCAGTTGAACGACGGGCTGGCGGATCTCTACTTCCGCACCGGCCACACGCACGATGCCGAAGCCACGGCGCGGACGTTGCTGAAGGCTTCTCCCAACGATATCGATGCGCACAAGCTGCTGGGAAAGATTTATCTGCGCCAGTTGAGCGATGCCTCGACCGCGGTTTCCTCGGCGTCACCCTCGGGCAATGCGCTCGACCTGGCGATTTCGGAGTTCGAGCAGATTGTTGCGCTGACACCCAAAAGCGTGGAGGACCGGATGGTCCTCGGCCAGCTTTACACGGTGAAGCACGACCCAAAGAAGGCCGAAGAGGAATTCAAGACCGCGCAGGCGATCGAGCCCGAGTCAGAGGACGTGGTGCTTAACCTTGCCCGCGTGTATGCCGAGAGTGGCGATCTGGAACATGCCGTCAAGGTGATTGAGGCGGTTCCGGTGGAAGCTCGCAGCTCGAGGATGGAAGTTGCGCTGGGCGCGGCCTACGAGCAGTTGAAGCGATCAAAAGATGCGATTGCCGCCTATCAGCGCGCAGCCGAGCTTGACCCCGGCGATGAGCATACGCTGGACACGCTGGGCCAGGCCCTGCTCAATGCCAACCAGCTCGATGATGCGTTGAAGCAATTCAAAGCACTGGCGGCGGCCGATCCCGAGGATGCCGAAGTGCTGGTCCACATCGGCGAGATCCAGCGGCGGCAGGGCAAGTATGAGGATGCGCTGGCGACCATCCGCAAGGCGCGCAAGCTGGACCCCACATCGCTTGAAGCCGGATACAACGAAGGTCTGGTGCTGGATGTGCTCGCCCGATACGATGACGCGGCGCAGGTTTACGAGAAGATGGTTGACCAGACCTCGCACGCCAACGGAGCTTACACCACCGAGGAAAAGAACAACC
>CAZSVJ010000313.1:0-3469 GCA_964610185.1 uncultured Occallatibacter sp.
GATAGAAGTGCCAGACGAGAATCGCCAGCGTGGCAAGAATCGCCTCATAGAAGTGCACAGCGGTAGCAACGTCGATCCACCACCGCGCCAGCAGGTCGCCAACCCACACCTTGGCCCACAGCATGATGCCGGTCAGGCCCATAAGCGCCGTACCCCATACCAGCGCCCAGTATTCAGCTTTCTCCGCATAACTGAAGCGGCCGAATTTGGGCTTCTCGCTGCTAAGTCCGAGGTAGTAGCGCATCGTTCCCCATGCATCGAATGCATCCTTCGGCACCGGCGCGAGAGCGCGAATAAGTCGCCGCCCTTCCCTCGCGGCGGCAAGATAGAAGAGATGATAGATTCCCGCGCCGATCAGGATAACTCCGGCGACACGGTGGATGATGCTGCGCAAATGCTCGCCCATGCCAAGCACTTCGGCAAACCATGAGTTCGGGAACTTGAGAGCAAACCCGGTGAGAACCAGAACAATAAAGCTCGACAGCAACACCAGGTGCTGCCAGCGCTGATTGGCCGTCATGCGCACCATGCTGGGATTCTGCATTCTTCGCCGCGCGACAGCCTTGCTGCGCCAGATGATGAAGTTATGCAAGAACATTGCGCCGATAACAGCGAGGATCAGCGCAAGATAGAACCATCTGACCCAGCGAACCGCAACGGACCCAATATCCTGAGACCTGCTGCCGTCCAGATGCACCCTAGTTAGAGTGAACTTCTGAGTAACTCCGCGATGACACTTTCCGCACGTAACATCGAGGTTGGCTTTGTTGATGGTGGACCGTGGATCGCTCGATGGAAAGATGTTATGCACCCCGTGACAACTGGCGCAGTTAGCCACCACCAGCGATCCGCCCTCCGAGGCCAGTCCGTGATAACTGTCAAGGTAAGTCGAGACGCGGTTTCCCTGCACGCCGAACTCATCGGAAAGCCGCACTCCTTCGTGGCAGCGCGCACAGGTAGTTCGAGCTAAATTCTGCTCCGACACCGATGAGTTCGGATCGATGTGCGCCTTGATCGAGTGGATCCCGTGGCAGTCCGTGCAAACCGGAGCCAGCCCATTACCGCGACTGATTCCCTGGCCGTGAATGCTCTGCATGAAGGTCTGTTCGACCTGGGTATGACATTTGCCGCAGGTTTGCGGAACATTGAATTTGTAGATCGGCGACTTCTCATCGTTGGCGGGAAGAATCTCGTGCGAGCCATGGCAATCCGTGCAGACCGCGGCCTTGGCCGATCCTTTTTCGGTGGCGAGCCCATGCACGCTTTCCTGGTACGACACAAAGGTCTGCGCGCTCTCACCGTTCTTTTCAACCAGGAATTTCTGCCCGTGGCACCTGCCGCACGTAACGGGAATGTTGCCATGATTGACTGGAGATTTGGCATCGCCGGCAGCCAGAATCTCGTGCGCGTCTCCGTGACAATCAGCACAGGTTGCCGCCGGCGCTCCACCAGCTTTCGCCGCCTTGGCGTGCACGCCGTGCGCATACGCAGCCTGCTCGTCCGCGTGACACTGAGCGCAGGTAATCCTCCGCGGCGGCGCTTCGTGGAGCAGGCTCTTAACGTCCTTATGGCAATCGACGCAACTGAACATTCCGCCGTGGACGGAATGCTTTAGCTTGTTTTCATCCACGAACAAGCTAACTTTGCTGCCGTTCACATCTTCACTCATTGTGGCGTCGGAGTGACAGGCGAGACAGTCCTTGTCTTTCAGCTTTTGCTCGGCGCGCGCGGCAGAAGCCCAAAGAAACAGCAACACGGAAAGAACAAGTGCAAAGTTTCTTCTAAATGCATTCACGCCTATGAGGAGATGCTTCGCCGTGAATGCCCGCAGTGACTGCAATCACAAAGCGGAAGCGGGCGAGGCGGTTACGCCCATTTTCGTACTTGGATGTTTCCCTTTGAGTCCGTAAACCTTGTAGGTGCCTTAACAGAGAAGTCCGCAGTGTCTTTAGCCGAATTCCATCTATCGTCTCAGCGGCAGGCTGCCCCTGAGTTCCCCTCGACACTGGAGATACTTGTTAGTTCCCTCGAATTTGAACACTGAAGCTATCTTCGTTTGATACGCTAGCCACGAATCTCCGCACCGTATGTACATATTCGCGCGGCCGGGTCAAGAAGCTCAAATGCCCTGTACCCACTGGCAGAGTTAAGGTCTGCGACCTGGGGTACAGGCTGCCCAGATGAGCGATCTCGCGTTTCGTGAATCCCCGGTCGTCCTCTGCTACGATAATTTGAACCGGAACGGTGTTGACCCACGGAAGGCTGGAACGAATGGGATTGCCCTGGAACGAAGTGGCATACTTAGCCAAGAGGGAGCTCTGGTGTTTGAGCCGGGCGCCGGAGTTCGGTTGACGCAACTCCTCTTGATAAAACTCGAGCCAGAAATCCTTCGCCTCCGCGGTCTTGAGCAGCCGCGCCATCGAGGCGCCAATCGCGCGCAAGAGCAGAGCACCAGGAAACCATGTCATCACTCTTGCGGCAGCTGGCAGCCACACTGCGCGCGCACCCAGATAAAAGCCCGTACCGGAGAGCACCAGGCCGGATACGCGCTCAGGATGGCAAAGGGCAAAGGATTGCACAACCATTCCTCCAAGCGAATGACCGAGAAAAATCGCCCCCCCGAGGCCAAGCGAATCGAGAATTCCCTCGATGCCTCTATTCACATCCTCGACGGTTCTCGCACTCGTGGGAATCCCCAACGAAATGACCTGGCAGATGGATTCCAGGGCAACATTAATCGAAAACATCGACTCAGCAGTACTGCCACCGCCCCCAACAATGATGATGGTTCGCTCGCCTCGCCCTCCCCTGATGTAATCCCATCTATCTGCCCCCAGTTGCAAGCTGCTTGTAGAGTGTGTCTTCCGAAACTCACTTAGAGTTTGCGCCAATTGAACCGACGTATCCATGTCTTCCTCCGGCGTTGTTCTTCGGCCATTATGTTCTCGCGCGGGAGACCGCCATCGATCTTGCCGCGGCGTTCCAATTGTTTGTCATAGCTCTTGTTCCGCGGGTATGGCAGCGGCCAGACAAACAGCAATACGGAAAGAATAATTGCGAAGCCCCTTTGAAAGCGTTCACGCCTACGAGGAGATGCTTCAGCGGAAATGCCCGCAGTGACTGCAATCGCAAACCGGAAATGGGCAGAAGCGCTCCCGCCCGTTTCCATAACTATGAAGTTACATTTCGACTTATATGCGCATAGGTTAAAAGAAGTACGCGCTCAGGGTCAACACCAAGAGAGTCAGGCCGATCGTGATGGCTGTGAATCCAACGATCTTGGAGAAATTGATCTGCCAAAGCGCCGGCGCGGACGCAACTCTCTGCTCCAGCTTTCCCTCCTTGGCCAGCCTTTCATACTCCTCTTTGCGCTTGTGCTTGAACTCCGCTTCGCTCTCTACGCCGGTGAAAATCACCATATCCATGGGGAAGCTGTCAGGGCGCAGGTGGGTATTGACGAAGTGAATGG
>CAZSVJ010000314.1:0-3456 GCA_964610185.1 uncultured Occallatibacter sp.
CTGAAGGGGCGCGAGCGGTTCAAGGATTACGACGTCTTCAGCCTGCTGCATTACGACGAGTAGCGCGGGCACAGTCTCGACCCCAGCTCAGGAAACGCTTCAGGGGGCTGAGTCCGTGGCCGCCGTTGCCGCCTCCGGCTCGTCTTCTGCAGTCTCCGGCTTGAACGTCTGGGCATCGGCGAAGCGGTATCCCACATACACGTCTGTCAATAGATAAACGGGATTGGATGGGTCGTCCTCGATTTTCTTGCGCAGTTGGCGGACGAATGTGCGCAGATACTCGACCTCTTCGCGGCAATCGGCGCCCCACACGGCGGCCAGCAGTTTGGCATAGGTAACAACGCGGCCGGCGCGGCTCATCAGGCAATGCAGAATGTCGAATTCCTTGCGGGTGAGGTGCATGGATTGGCCGCTTTTGGTTACGACGCGCTTGGCTGGATCGAGCCGAATTTCGCCGATCTCGATGGGCGCGTCTTCGCTGCGGATGGGAGCTCTCACGCGGCGGACCGCGGCCCGAATGCGCGCGATGAGTTCCCTGGTGCTGAAAGGTTTGGTGACATAGTCGTCGGCGCCCAGATCGAGAGCTAGAATCTTTTCCTCTTCCTGATCGCGGACGGTGAGCATAAGGATGGGTAGCCGGGGTAACGCGGCACGAATGCGGCGCAGCGTCTCAACGCCGCCGATGCCGGGCATGTTCACATCGAGCAGGACGATATCGTATGCAGCGCCGCGAAGCATTTGCAGCGCCTCCTCGCCGCGCGAAGCCTCGGCAACCTGAAAGCCGAGTTCAAGCATGGGAGGGCGCAGCGCGCGGCGGATGGCCGGCTCGTCGTCGACGATAAGAATGCGAATGGACGGCATATTCATCAAGAACACCTCTTCAAAACGGGGGCGGGAATGGCCGCGAAGAATGTGGTTCCCTCATTCTCTTCGCTGGTAACCCAGACATAGCCGCCGTGAATGAGCGCGGCTCGTTTGGCCACGGAAAGGCCGATTCCAGTTCCCGAAGCGCGGTTGGGGTGAGTGGCGGAACGATAGTAGCGCTCGAATATTCGCTCCCGATCTTCCATGGGAATGACGGGGCCGAAGCTATGCACCGAGAAGATCGCCTCGGAATTCAGGTGGACGACTCGGATGGTAATGGTGGTGCCGAAAATCGAGTATTTGCAAGCATTGTCAATATATTGCGTGAGCAGCATGACCATCAACTGGCGGTCGCAACATACAACTAGGTTGTCGTCTTTCAGGTCGATAAAAACCTTCATGCTGGCGAGCCGGTCCCGGAGACTGGCCACGACTTCCTCAATCAGCGAGCCGACACCCACGGGCGCGGCGTTGATAGTGACCTCGCCGGCGTCTAGCCGCGCAGTGGTGAGCAAGCGCGTAGTCAGGTCGCCCAGCAGGCCGGTCTGTTCATCGATGAGGGCAACCAGATCCGCCTGGCCTGCCGACAAGTGGCCCATCTCGCCCAGGCCTGTGCTGGCGGCGCGGATCGCGGTGAGCGGCGTCTTGTAGGCGTGCGCCAAGCTGTCGAGAACGGTGGCGCGCAACTGCTCGGTGCGGCGCTCGGTCTCAATGCGGCTCTCATTGGCGAACGCCCGGTAGCGGTCGAAGGTGATGGCAATCAGCGAGGCGATGGCGTTGTTGGTGAGCGGGCTGGTGTCGCCGCGCACCACCAGGCTGCCCACCGGTACCGTTCCCAGCCGGACGACTCTGCGCCCTATTCCGGTCTCCGGATCGTCATCGGAGGTCTCAAAATAGTAGACATTCTGCGCGATTTCCTGGGGATCCACGGTCCAATATCCGGCCTGATAGACATCGTGAAGGTCGGCGTCGAAGACAGCCACCGCCTCCAAGGAAAAAATCTCGTGGATCAATTCGACGAGCTGCGGTCCAGGCTCGACGTGGAGGTTCATCTGCAGTGTGCGCCGGGTGAACTCATAGAGGTCGTGCATCTGGCCGCCCCTGGATTCAGCCTCGCGCGCGTGCCCGGTAACGCGAGCGGAAAGCCGGCTGACCAGCAGCGCCACCAGCACAAAAACGATCAGGGTCACTGAGTTTGCAGGATCGGCCGCCGGATTGGACAGCGATTGAGACGGAGACAGCTTCGCGGTGAGGTACGCATGAACCAGGACTGCGGAGAGAGAAACGATGACCGCCTGCCAGAAGCCGCTCAGAAGGGCCGTGGGGACGACGATCAAGAGATAAAGCAATACGGATACCGGCAGCAGCCATCCCGCCCAATGCGCTAAGGCGGCCACAAGAACGACAGCCAGAATCCCCAGCGCGCACTCAAGCGTGAACAGCAGCACGCGCAGCCCAGAGCCGTGCGTGCGCCTGACGCCGAAGAAGGAACGCATGGGGATGTAGGTTCCAGCCAACCAGCCACCAACCTCTCGATTCCGGCAGGCCTCATGGAAACCCGCGGAAGGAAATTATGCAACTGCGAAGAAGAGAATAGAAACGGGGCTTGCGCCGTGCGCCTTGATTTCTATCAGTCGTCCCGCGCCTGTTCCCGCATCCTGGGTCGTGGTTCCAATAAAGAGCCTTGGTGCGCCGGCACGTGAATGTTTAGAAGAATTTTAGCAGGCGCTGATGGATTCCTCACGCCCTTTCAGCGAGGATGCGGGGGCCGCACCGCTGCCGGCATTGAATTCGCGAGGACGCGTATCCGGCGAACGAAGCAGTGGCGCGACGCCTGAATGTTGCATACGGCGATGATTTGACCTTAATTGGATGCGTTGAACCAGGCTAACTTCGGTGCACCTCAAGACTTCCCAGCGTGGTCGCCATATTCCCACTCAAAGGGCTCGCCGATGTCGCCGAGGATAAACCGCACCAGTTCGACGAAGCCTGCTTCCGAGCGAACATCGTTCGAGAGGATCAACACGCACCGTTGACTGGCCTCGACACAGATCAGGGTATTGGCGGTCTGTCCATCGTGGCCGCCCTTAAAGAAGCCGAGGCCCTGTGGGCCGTCAAATACTGTGACACCCAGCCCCGAAGCCAGGTCCTTACGCTGTTCACTGAGAGGCAGGTCGGGCTGGAAAAGCGGGAACATACCGGCAGTCGCGATATGCAAGCTGGGCTTTGTAATTTCGGCGCGCGAGGCCGGACTCAGGCCATCGCCGCTCACCAGCGCTGCGGCAAACTTTGACAGGTCGGAGATGGTTGTATTCATCGATCCCGCAACGCGCACCTTGCTGCGCTTCTCATGGGGCTGCGGTTGGCCCTGATCGTTCCAACCATCTGCCACATTGGGGTCGGAACCGTTTTTCCAGATCAAACTTGTGCGGGGCATTCCCAGGCGGTTGAAATCTGCCTTGGTCAGTTCGCCGACGTCCAGCCCCAACCCCTGCGCCACGCTCCCGTGTTCAATCACGAACTGCAACAGGATCATTCCTTCACCCGAATAGCTGAATCGCGTACCGGGTTCGAAATGGATGCGCAGTTTCT
>CAZSVJ010000315.1:0-3431 GCA_964610185.1 uncultured Occallatibacter sp.
GCGCCGGACGAGTTAGTCTTGGCCACGCGCCTGCCCTCGGCGTCGTAGATGTACTGGGTCATGGTGGTGATGCCGATGACCTGCTGCCGCACGGCGCAGATGCGCCCCTCGCCGTCCCGCCCCGTTGACGAAGACCTGTCAACGGGGACCCCTTCGTAGAGGTACGCCGTGACGCCGTCGTTGGTAATGTCGCCCGAGGCGTCGTAATACTGCCCCTGGTTGACGTTTTGGCTGTTCCCGGTCATCTGGTTGATGCCATTATATTGCGCCCACATGCGGGGGCCCTGCCCGCCGTTGACCGCGCAGGCGTTGGCGCCGCCCGAGTCAGCGACGCCGCGCACAACTGAATAAAGCTTCTGCGATCCAGGATCGATTTAATCGATAAACGCTCCTCTACTCTTCAATCCGGGGCCGCGATCCATTGCAGTGGCCCCGCAAAAGCTCTGTTGATGGGTTGACCGGCTAGCGCACTGAAGCCTACCTGAAACGCCTGCTTCACTGCAAGCTGAGCTGGGGCATAATTGAAGTAACACGATCCCTGAATGTCTTTTGGCGCCGGTCAGCGCATGTTACTGTTGCCTTGACCGGTTGTGCGGTCTCACGCCATTGCCTGAGACGGCCCCGTCGTCCGTGCCGCATCTCATCCGTTCATAACTGATAACCGGGGAGCAATTATGGCAAGCAAGCAAGTCACAAGTCCGGCTCTCAGCACCAACAAGCATCTTCTCCGCTGGGTCGAGAAGATGGCCGATCTGACCCGCCCCGCGTCCGTTCATTGGGTTGACGGTTCACAGCGGGAATACGACTCACTCTGCGCTCAGCTCGAAGATCGCAGCACCTTCACCCGCCTCAATCAGGATCTGTGGCCAGGCTGCTTCTACGCCCGCTCCGACGCCCGCGACGTTGCCCGCGTCGAGGAGAGCACCTACATCTGTTCCCTGTCCAAGGACGGCGCGGGGCCTACCAACAATTGGGAAGATCCCTACAAGATGCGCCGCAAGCTGAAGGAGCTGTTCCGCAATTCCATGCGTGGCCGCACCATGTACGTTCTGCCCTTTTGCATGGGCCCGCTTGACTCGCCCGCCTCGCAGATTGGAGTGCAGCTCACCGATTCGCCATATGTCGTCGTCAGCATGCGCATCATGGCCCGCATCGGCCTTCCTGTCTTCGCCGAAATTGATAAAGACGTCAAGCGCGTTGTTCCCTGCATGCACTCCGTCGGTCACCCGCTTGCCCCCGGCCAGACCGACGTCCCGTGGCCTTGCAACGATACGAAATACATCGTCCACTTCCCTGAAACCCGCGAGATATGGTCCTACGGCTCCGGCTACGGCGGCAACGCGCTGCTCGGAAAGAAGTGTTTTGCCCTGCGCATCGCATCCAACATCGCCCGCGACGAAGGCTGGATGGCCGAGCACATGCTCATCGTCGGCCTGGAAAGCCCGGTCGGCGAGAAGACATACGTCGCCGCCGCTTTTCCTTCCGCCTGCGGCAAAACCAACTTCGCAATGATGATTCCGCCCGATGGATTTGAGGGATGGAAGGTCTGGACCGTTGGGGACGACATTGCCTGGATACGTCCCGACGAGACCGGCCAGCTCCGCGCCATCAATCCCGAGTCTGGATTCTTCGGCGTCGCTCCCGGAACCAGTGTCAAGACCAATCCCAATGCGATGGCCTCGCTCTCCCGCAACACCATCTTCACCAACGTCGCGCTTACTCCCGAAGGCGGCGTCTGGTGGGAAGGCATGACCGACACTCCGCCCAGCGAGTGCCTCGACTGGCAGGGCAATCTCTGGACCCCCGAGATCGCCCGTCGCACCGGAACCAAAGCTGCCCATCCCAACGCCCGCTTTACCGCACCGGCTGCGCAGTGTCCATGCATCGATCCAGACTGGGAAGACCCCAAAGGCGTTCCATTAAGCGCCATCATCTTCGGCGGACGCCGGTCGCATACCCTCCCGCTTGTCTATCAGGCCTTCAACTGGAGCGCGGGCGTTTACATGGGCGCCACCATGGCTTCCGAGATGACCGCGGCGGCCTCAGGCACGGTGGGCAAGCTGCGCCGCGATCCCATGGCCATGCTCCCCTTCTGCGGCTACCATATGGGCGATTATTTCCGCCACTGGATCAAGATGCAGCGCCTGCTCTCGGTCACTCCGCGCGTCTTCCACGTGAACTGGTTCCGCAAGGATGGCGACGGCAACTATCTCTGGCCCGGATTCGGCGAAAACATGCGCATTCTCAAATGGATTGTCGATCGCTCCCGCGGCCGCGCGCAGGGCAACGAGACCCCCATTGGCTGGACCCCGCACTACGAGGACATCCACTGGGAGGGCCTAGAATTCCCGCGCGAGCAATTCGACCAATTGCAGGCCGTCGATCGCAAGCTATGGCGCACCGAAGTGATCGGCCACGAAGAGCTTTTCATCGACCTCCACGATCACCTGCCGCCCGAGATGATTTACGAGCGCGAGCTGCTAATCTGCCGGCTGTAGGCAGTGCCATCGCCAAGTGGCCCGCCGACGCCAAGATGTTTACCGAAAAGTAGTCCGCTTGCGGAGATGCGTCCATGCTGCAAGGAAGAGAAGGAAGAAGGCAAGGTCCGCCCATGCCCATGGTATCCAGAGCATTGGAACGCCGCCATGGAGTTTGTGCCAGAACACCACTCAAAAAAGGCAAACTTCAATCCCATTCCATATGGAATCCATTCGCGGCGACCGGTTGGATCTTTAGCAATTTGCAGAAACATGATCCCGAAGAGAATTAACAGCAATGCCGGAAACTGAATATAGCCAATGTGATTCGGCGGCGTAACTCCCGCGATGCGGAAGAGTGCCAGGCCAAAAAGGAGAAACGCAGCACCGAGAAGCGCATCATAGATTCCACTAGCGGCAAAGAGCAGCTTGATCCACTTTATTGACATTCCGAACCCTCCCTTGATGGCCGCGCCATCTCACGACGCTTTTCCCGATAGCTCCGATGAAACCGCGAACGGCGCTCGGCGGTGAATTCAGCGGAGTAGAGCCGGCCGCCTAGATTCCTGAGGCCTGCTTCGAGTTCGGCAACGGACATCTTCGCGGGACGAAAGTTGACATCGAAAAGTGTGCAAAGCTCCCATGCTTTCTCGCGCAGAAGGCGACCTTCAATTTTAAGCCGGTCATACAGAGGCGTTCCGGGAAACGCTGTCTGCACTGTGATCTGCACCTCGTAGAGCCCGCTTTCCTTGACGAAGGTCCAGATATCCTCGAATGACTCAACACCTGCTCCGTCCAGCCCAAGCACGAAGCATCCGTTGACAGTGATGCCACGATCCTGAATCCGTCGGATGGCTTCCATGTAGCCATCGACCTGCCTGGCCTTCCAATTCGCCCTCTGCTCCACGCCATCTAAAGATGAAAAGTTTGTGCCTTCCAAGCCGATAAGAACTT
>CAZSVJ010000316.1:0-3417 GCA_964610185.1 uncultured Occallatibacter sp.
GTAGCTGGTCTCCTTGGCGACGCCGACGATGGTCAGCCACGGCTCATGACTGTCGCGGCCGCCCATGCGGATACGATGACCCATCGGATTCTGGCCGGGGAAATACTGCGTCACAAAGCGCTCGCTCACCACGGCAACAGGAGTTGTTTCCAGGGAGTCTCCCTGGCTGAAGCCGCGGCCACCAACGATGGGAATGCGCAAAGCGGAAAAATATCCGGCGGTGACGGGCAGATTCAAGGCGCTTTGGAACTTGCCTGGAACGGTGGGCCGATTTTCGATGTCCACATCGCGGAGCCAGCCGTTGTCGTTGTAAGGCAGCGCCGGCGTGAGCTCGGCCTGCTTGACGCCGGGCAGGGAGCGGAGGCGGGCGAGCGCGCCGGCGTACCACTGCGCCCGCTTCTGCTCGGTGTCATAGCGGGTTGCGGGCAGACTGACATTGAAGGTGAGCATCTTGCCCGGTTCGTAAAAATCGGCGGAGTGGAGCCAGACGTTCATGCCTTTTGCCATGAGGGCTGCGCCGATCACGAGCGCCACGGCCAACGCAATTTGCGCCACCGCGAAGATGTTTCTGAGACGTTGTGAGCGGCCAAAGCCGATTGTGGAGCGTGAGCCGGCCTTGAGTTGGTCCACGAGGTTGATGCGCAGCCCCTCCGCAGCAGGCGCCATCCCGGCAATCAAGGCTGACAGCCCTGCCAGAGCGAACGAAAACAGAAGCGAGCGCCCGTTGAGGCCGGTATTCGACCAGCCCGACATGTAGCGCGCCACCCGCTCCGGCATTGTTGCCAGCAGGAAGTGGCCGTAGACGTAAGCGAGAACGACGCCGCCCAGCGCTCCGGCCAGACTTAGCAGGATGTTCTCGGTAAGCAGTTGGCGCAGGATGCGCGAGCGGGTGGCGCCGAGCGCGGTGCGCATGGCAATTTCGGGACGGCGGGAAACCCCGCGCGCCAATTGAAGATTGGCGATGTTGGCGCACACCACCAGCAGGACAAACAGCGTGGCGCCCAAAACCAACTTGTAGTAGAGCGGAGTATAGAACCCGTTGATGCCTTCGAGCAGCGGTTCGACGTGGACCGACCAACCCGAGTTGGTGGCGGGATAGGCCTGGGCGAGGTGCTCGGCGAGGGTCTGCATTTCAGCCTGCGCCTGCTTATCGGTAACGCCGTCTCGGAGGCGCGCGGTCACTACGTAGTCATGCGCGGCTCGATTGGCGAGCTGTTCGGGCGTGGGCGCGAAAGGCAGGTATACATCGGCAGTCGAGGGGTATTGCATTGTCTTCGGCATGACGCCGACGATCGAGTAGGTTCGCTGGTCGAGCTCTATGGTTCGGCCCAGGACCATCGGGTCGCCGGCAAAGCGCTGCTGCCACAACCCGTAGCTCAGCACCGCCACATGGTCTTGGCCTGGACGGGACTCTGCTTCGCCGTAGACGCGCCCGAGCTGCGGAGCGGCGCGCAACACGGTGAAGAACTCCGGCGATGTGAGTGTTGCCTCCACGTGGGCCGCATCGCCAATGCCGGTCAAGGTCATGTCGGCCTGAGTGCGGACTGCCAGCGATTCGAACGAGCGGCTTTGCCGTTTCCAGTCCTCGTAATTGGCAAGCGCCACCTGCTCGTAGCCGCTTGCGGAACTGCTGCGCGCATTCTGCTCGGCCACCGTCACCACGCGGTCGAGCTGGGGTACGGCCAACGGGTGCAGCACAACCGCATCCATGTTGCTGAAGATCGCCGTGTTGATTCCGATGCCGATGGCGAGACTCAGCACAGCAGTGATCGCGAATCCCGGCGACCTCCACAACTGGCGGACTGCGTAGCGCAGATCCTGGAGCAAGGTATGCATGGGTTCCTCTCAAAACGACAACTATGCCGGTGGAACTATATGAATCGCATCCGCAATCCACCGGCCAAACCGCAAAGACATCAAGTCTCTGATTCTAAATGGCAGCCAGTGGAAAGATGCGGCGAACAGTCTGGCGGCTATGTTCGGAATCGACACCAAGCGTCCGAAAACGAACAGTTCGAGCGCTTCAGAGCGCCGGAAATCGTTCCCAGCCTTGACATAGCGGGCCAATCCCTTGATGCTTAACAGTTCGCCTTATTCAATTTTTCGCCTCGGGGGGTGAAAGTCTTGCGGGTTCGCGTCTTCTATCACGACAAATGCTTTGACGGAGCCTGCTCAGCCTCGCTGTTCACGCGCTTCCACCGGGAGTGCATCGTTTCCGATGCCAACTATGAGTACCACGGGCTGGTGCACCGCGCCGGCGCACTGTTTGACGAAAGCGAATTCACGGGCGACGAGAACGCGATCGTCGACTTCAAATACTCCGCTTCGCCGAAGATCACATGGTGGTTCGACCATCATCTGTCTGCCTTTCTAACGCCGCAAGACCAGCAGAGCTTCCTCGACTGCCAAAAGGATCCGGTCTGCGCCGCGCACAAGTTCTTCGATCCCAATTACACATCCTGCACCAGCTTTCTGGCACACATTGCCGCGACGCGTTACGGCTTCAACACGGCGCCGGTCGCGGACCTGATTCATTGGGCCGACATTGTGGATGGCGCGCAGTATGAGAGCCCCGAGGCCGCCGTCGAAATGGCGGCGCCGGCTATGAAGCTGACGTTGATCATCGAAGCAAACCAGGACCCGGAGTTCATTCCGCGGCTGATTCCGCTGCTCACCCAAATGCCGCTGGCGGACGTGCTGAGCCAGCCTTTTGTGGCCAGCCTGTTGCCGCCGCTGCTTGAGCGCCATCAGGAAGCGGCGGCCCTGATCCGCAGCCGGGCCGAAGAGCGCGACGGCACCATCTTCTTCGACATTTCCGACCAGCCGCTGGAAGGCTATAACAAGTTCATTCCTTACTATCTATACCCCAACGCAACGTACTCGATCGGGTTGTCAAAATCGAGCTTCCGCACCAAGGTCTCGGTAGGCTCAAACCCCTGGGCCAAAGCCGACCCAGCGAAGATGGTGAACCTGGCGCAGATATGCGAGCGCTACGGCGGCGGCGGACATGCCCGCGTGGGCGCAATTAGCTTCCCCCCCGATCAAGCAGACCGGGCGCGCGTTGCGGCGGCGGAGATTGTCGCCGAGCTGAGAGCAAAGAATCCGCAGGCTATCGCATGATGCTGGAGCGCACAGTTGTAGAGCGAGCCCTTCCGTTCGACCCTCTGACACCGAACGAGGAGACAGTTGAAGCCATGCAGGCGGCGAGGCGCGGCGAACTGGTCGAGGTGGGCAGGGTCGACAATCTCCTGGCCGATCTCCATGCGGAGAGAACCCCTTAGGCGAGTCACGCTTTCCGAGTCGTCTTTGCGGCGACTGTGGCCTTCCACACATGCGCCTCAAAAAGGCGCATGAATGAGGCACGGGGTGACGTAAATTCGATTGTGTAAAAGGCAGGAGGGTGTAAGGTGGCTTTGG
>CAZSVJ010000317.1:0-3398 GCA_964610185.1 uncultured Occallatibacter sp.
GAAAATCCATCCGCGTGCTGGAACCTGCGTAGCTAGGCGTAAACTCCTCAGGCCGGATGTCGGCGACCCATGGTCGTAAAAGTGCGTGGAGGAGATCTTGAACGTCGTACTCGGTGGAGAAGGAGAGGGCCATCGCCCCTTTTCTCCTGTGGGTGAGCGGGTGCATCGCTCGCTGAAGACCCTTTAACAGAATGGGCAGCAGCTCCTCGATTCCCTCAGGTTTACTTGGGCCAGGACGACTAACCGGCGAAGCCGACGGGGATGGGTCTTCTGGTATCTGTCCAGTTGGCAGCACCCTCCCACCGCGAAAATATCTAAATCCATTCTCTTCCAGCGCCTTGACTACTCGGTTACGGTCGGTCACCCATTTCAAGTAGACCTCGGAGTCTTTCTCTGGCCCGACATCCATGAACTCTTCAAGGATGTTCCCCAGAACCATAAGGCTGTCAACGTTGGGGTCGCTTCCTGCGCTAAAGAGCCACTCCTTCCATTTGGAAAAATGCGATAGGTTTGGCGGTGCGCCAGGCGCCCCTGAATTAATAAAGAGGTGATCCAGGCTGCTATGTGATCCTGTAAGAACACTCCCTACAACGGCGCACAAGCCCCTAGATAATCTGATGTCGGTCATACTCGCGCTAGCCCTCTAACTAGCTACCCTATCTTAGGCTCTTCAGCGCCGGGTAGAGCTTGCGCCACTTCTTGTATCCGGCCTTGTAGGCAGCCAGATCGCCGGGGTCGGGCTCGATGCGCTGCGCGACTTCGATGGCTTGGCCGCAGGCTTCGTCGAGGTTCGCCCAATGCCCCGCGCCCACCCCAGCCATCAGTGCCGATCCAAATGCGCCGCCTTCTTCGGCGGTAAGCACCTCGACGGCCTGGCCGTAAATGCCGGCCTGAATCTTCCGCCATAATGGGCCGCGCGCGCCGCCGCCGCCGAGGCGAATAGCACTGACGGGAATTCCCAGCTCGGCGAATAGCGTGAATGTGTCCTTGAGCGAATATGCGACGCCCTCAAGCACGGCGCGGACAAAATGGGCTGCGCTATGAACGGTCGAAATGCAGGCAAAGGCTGCCCTAACTTGAGGGTCAAGGTGCGGCGTGCGTTCGCCGAGCAGATAAGGCGCCCACTCCAGTCCGTCGCTCCCTGCTGGGATCTTGGCGGCTGCTTCAGTCATGCTGTCGTAGTCCTGTCCGGCGAAAAAGGTTTCTTTGAGCCAGCGCAGGCTCAAGCCCGCGGACTGGGTTACACCCATCACGTGCCACAGCCCCGGAACGGCGTGACAGAAGGTGTGCAGACGGCCCTTGGGGTCCTTGGTGGGAGCAGCCGTGGCGGCAAAGACCACACCTGAAGTACCGATGGTTGCTGAAACCGAGCCCGGCTGCAAGATCCCCATGCCTACCGCGCCGGCGCCCTGGTCGCCGGCGCCGGCCACAACGGGCGTGCCCGCGGCCAGCCCGGTGAGCCCTGCAGCGGCTTCGCTGATGCGGGCGCAGACTTCCGGCGATTCATATACTTCGGGCAGCCAGCTTTCGGGAATCCCCGCCGCCTCCGCCACTTCCTTCGACCAGCGGCGATGCGTCACGTCCAACAGCAGCGTTCCTGACGCTTCCTGCACGTCGATGGCATACTCGCCCGTCAGGCGATAACGCACGTAGTCTTTCGGGCACAGAATGTGGCGGATCTTTGCGAAGATCTCCGGCTCGTGCTCCTTGACCCAAAGCAACTTGGTCAGAGTGAAGTTGGGTAGGGCGGGATTGCAAGTCAGCTCGATAAGACGCTCGTAGCCAATTTTCTCGGTCAGCCAATCGCACTCGGGCTGAGTGCGCGTATCGCACCAGATGAGTGCCGGCCGCAGCACCGCGCCGTTCTCGTCGAGCATCACCGCGCCGTGCATCTGACCGGTGAGGCCAATGGCGGCGATAGGCTCATTCGGTTCAGGCGCACTGGCAAGAGCCCCCCGAATGGCCTCTTGCGCCGCGCGCCACCAGTCTTCCGGATCCTGCTCGGCCCAGCCTGGGTGAGCTGTCTTGAACGGCTCATGGTCGCACGACGCCCCGGCAATCAGCTTGCCCGCGCCATCGACTAGCACTGCCCGCGTGCCACCTGTACCGACGTCCATTCCAAGGAACCACATGCCCTTGTCTCCCTATATAAATCGCTTTTCCATGCGCTCGCAGCATAGCAGTCGCGGCCAATGAGGGGAAAGGGAGGGCCCGCGAATTGGCATTACAGACGCCGCTCCAACAACCGGGGCTTGAATACTGGGCCCTGGGTTGTGTACACTTCACTGTACGCATGGAGAACACCGATGCCCCCAATCAAAGTTGGAGTACGTGAATTCCGGGAACAAATTGCGCATTTCCTGGAGTCCGATGCGCCTGTAGCCGTGACGCGCCGCGGCGAAACTCTCGGAGTTTACGTGCCTACGCCTCACAGGCAGGTCAAATCTGCCAATGTCGCCGAACTCCGGGCTGCCGCCGACCGGCTAGCCGAAGCCCTGGCTGACGTTGACGAAGAAGAATTGGTCGCAGCGTTCAAACAGTCGCGTCGCCGCGGCAAGATGACCACCAGCTGAGATGATTGTTCGGGACGCTAACATTCTCATTCGCGCAGTGATGGGGCGGCGTGTAAGGGAGCTTCTCGAGCAATACGCAAGCCCTCAGGTTCAATTCTGCGCTCCGGATGCCGCATATGTCGATGCTGAGAAATATTTCCCTGCTTTGCTAAAGAAGCGGGGAAAACCTACAGCCGATGTGTCAGGCTCGCTTGACTACTTGCAGATTCTCGTTAGGCCGATCAACCGGGATACCTATGATGTCTTTGAGGCTGAGGCCAGAGAGCGTTTACGAGGTCGCGATGAGGACGATTGGCCGGTGCTTGCAACCGCATTGGCGTTCACATGCGCGATATGGACCGAATATGCGGATTTCTTCGGAACCGGAATCGGCGTCTGGACCACTAGTCGGATCGAGATATTTCTAAAGGCGCAAGCAAAATTCTCCGAACTTCAAGAAGACTGACCGTTTGCTTAACCTTCGTATCGAGGAAAACCTGGATAGCAGGGCTCCGGGCCGCCGACCACGATTCGCCCGGTGGCAGGACCAGATGATTGCCTTTTTCGATACCGCCATGCGGCACGCCGATCCGGACTGTGACCTTTGACACATGCGCTTGCCTTCCTTCCGGCGAGAATAAATCCGTGAGGCTAGCCAGCCAGAGCTGCGCGGGCCAGGAGGATCTACAATGAGCGACCTTGCACCCTTGGCTGAAGCCGTTGCCGTTGACCCGTTGGTCGGCCATCCCGCCGACTACCATGTCTTTCACAAATTCATTGAGCGCTGCAAGGAGCTTCCGGCCATCTCCACCGCCGTGGTTTGGCCGCTTTCAGATGTGGCGATGA
>CAZSVJ010000318.1:0-3389 GCA_964610185.1 uncultured Occallatibacter sp.
TCACGCGCCAGCGCGAGTTGATTCTGGAGTCGGTCGGCGACGGCATCTACGGCATTGACCTTGACGGACGTGTGACCTTTATTAACCAGGCCGCCGCGCGCGCGCTGGGATTTGCCCCCGAGGAGCTCACGGGCCGCGACATGCACGAAATCATCCACCATACCCACATCGATGGCACGCCGTATTCCAAAACCAACAGCCCGATTCTGCAGGCCATGCGCCGCTGCGAGACCGTGCGCATGACGGATGAAGTTTTCTGGCGCCAGGACGGCACCATGATTCCGGTTGAGTACACGGCCACGCCGCTCATTGAAGATGGCCAGATCTCCGGCATGGTCGTAGCTTTTCAGGACGTCTCCGACCGCCGCCGGCTGGAGCGCATGAAAGACGAGTTCATCTCCACGGTGAGCCACGAGCTGCGCACTCCGCTCACTTCGCTGCGGGCATCGCTGGGGCTCATCGCTTCGGGATCGCTGGATAAACGGCCGGAAAAACAGCGCCAAATGATCGAGATGGCGATCGGCAACTGCGACCGTTTGGTCCGGCTGGTCAACGACATTCTTGATTTCGAAAGCGGGAAAAAAGGCAAGCTGGCCCTGAATAGAGAGCGCTTTGAACCCGCGGATTTGTTGCGGCGCGCGGCCGATGTTGCGCACGCAGAGGCCACGCGGATGCAGATCAGCTTCAGCTTCGACACTGAACCTGCGCCGGTTTGGGCCGACGAAGAACGCATTCTTCAGGTACTCAACGAGCTGGTTTCAAACGCCCTTAAATTCTCGCCGCCGGAGACCGTCATTCGCCTGGCTGCGCACCCGTTCGGAACCAGCGAGGTATGCTTCACGGTCGAAGATCATGGCCGCGGCATTGCCGCTGAAAAGCTGGAGCGAATTTTCGAGCGGTTCCAGCAAGGCGACGCATCGGACTCGCGCGCTCTGGGCGGCACCGGCCTGGGCCTGGCGCTTTGCCGCAGCATTGTCGAGCAGCACGGCGGCCGCATCTGGGCTGAAAGCACACCCGGCCAGGGCAGCCGCTTCCACTTCACGCTGCCGGCGGCCAATGACAGCGCGCAGTGAATAAAAAACGAAGCTGTGATTGCCGCAAGTGTTCGGACATCTGAGCCCCTCTGCCGAATAGGATCAGTACTTACCGGCCGCCTTCAACGCCGCTTCAATGGTTCGCAGCGGCAGCAAGAGCGATAAATGCGCATCCAGCAATGGCACGGCGCCGTACCCTGCATACCAGCCAGCCACCTTTTCATTCTTTGCGTCGATAAGAAGCGCAACGCCGCCGACTTCCGTCGCGGCACGCAGGCAACGTCTTCCTGCGGCGAGCAGAAGCTGGCCCCCGATACCCTGCCCTTGCGCCTTGCGATCTACGGCAAGGCGAGCCAATCGGAATGCAGGGACATCGTGACGCGCCAGACCGCGTCTCACAACTTCCGGCACCCGGGAGTATGTGATCGATGCAGGGCTCAGACTGTAGAACCCGAGGATGCTATTGTCACCATCGGCAATTGCAAGAAAGGTCTTCGCGCCGCCTGACTCATGACTCTTGCGAGCATAATGGCGCAGGAATTCATTCAGAGCTTCCTCGCCGCAATTGAAAGATTCTCTGTCATGGTGTTTGCCGATTGGCTCTTCGTGCCAGACCGTGATGCTCATGACATTTGCGGCAGTGCCTGAGCGGCGGCAATCAATCTGGCGTTGGGTTCGGGCGGATTCTCCAGCAGGTCCAAAACCCGCAGGCTATCCCGCGCCGAGAGTTGTATTTGCTCGGCTTCCGCGATCACGTCCCTGGCAGCGAGCAGCGCGTGCCCGACGACGAAGTCTGTTAAATCGGTGTGTCTTAATGCCACCGCCCGCATGAGCAGCGCCTTTTCCTCGGTCCGGATTCGCAAGGACATGCGATTATTGTCTTCGATCACTATTCTAGGCATAATTCAACTCCGAAATGTGCGTATTCAAATCGTACAGCTTGGGATTGCTAATGTCAATAATGTACGTATTGATTGCGTACGATTATTGCAGGCGTTGGGCCAACTTTCAAGAACCTCTTGCCGAGCGTAGCCGTTTTGGCTACAGTCGCCTTAGAGGTGTTCTTTGCGCCACGTTTCATTGCGTGAATTCAGAACTCGCGGGGCGAAGGCTCTGGAGCGTGTTCCTCAGGGTGAGACAACTCTTCTGGTGGGACAGAACGGTCCTGCCTATTTTCTGGTCCCTGTGTTTGGCGATGTGATTAAGGAAGACCGGGAACTGCGGCGGGCGATGGCGTTGGCCAGCCTGCGCGAGGGATGGCGTCTCGCAGAGGCCGTCGGCGAGATAAGCGACGAGGAGATCGACGAGGAGATCAGCCAGGTTCGCGCTTCTCGACGGCTTCGGAATGCGGAATGAGACTGGCATTATTGGACACCAATGTGATCGTCTTCGCGGGCGTTAAGCCAAGCGGAGCGCCGGCAAAAATCCTGTTGGACTGGGTTTTGGAGGGACACGTACAGGCGGTAACCAGTCCGGCAGTTGCGGAAGAGTATCGCGAAGCTGTCCGGCGTCCGAAGTTCCAGCGTTATGGGTTTCCTCCGCTTTGGCTGGAGCTTCTGATTGAGGGGAGCCTGCGGCTTGATGACCCTGAGCCGTGGACACATGCGTGCCCAGACCCGACAGACCTACCGTTCCTCGCCCTGGCACACGCGGCGGGAGCTTGGCTTGTGACGGGAAACGTGAAGCACTTTCCGGAGTCAGTCCGAAATGGCGTAATCGTCATTTCGCCGGGCGATTACCTTGCACATTTGATGGGTGTTTGAGGCGCGTTCACGGCAATTTCCCCGCCTCATGAGACAATCTTTTCGACAGCCATTTTCCCCTCACCGAATCCCCGGCTGCCGGACGAATACCGCATGGCTATAACCTCACGCATTCAAGACCTGCTCTTCGGCCGGCCGCTGGCGACCAGCGAGGAGCGCGCCGAGCACATCGGCCCACTCGCCGGCATTCCCGTCTTCGGGCTGGACGCTCTCAGCTCGGCTGCATCCGGGCCCGAGGCGGCGCTCACGCTGCTGATTCCGCTCGGCCTCGTGGGCGTGAAGTACATCGTACCGGTGAGCGCGGCGATCGTCATTCTGCTGTTGATCGTGTATTTCAGCTACCGGCAGACCATCGAGGCCTATCCGCAGGGCGGCGGATCGTACACGGTGGCCAGCCGGAACCTGGGCGAGGGCGCGGGGTTGCTGGCGGCGGCGGCGCTGATGATCGACTACACACTGACCGCGGCCGTGGGAATTTCGGCTGGGGTGGGCGCGCTGATCTCCGCCGTGCCCAGCTTGCAGCCGCATACGCTGGGGCTATGCCTTGGCGTGCTGGCTATTCTTACGCTCGTGAACATGCGCGGCGTGCACG
>CAZSVJ010000319.1:0-3333 GCA_964610185.1 uncultured Occallatibacter sp.
GGAAGAAGCGCTCGCCGGCCTGGTCGGCGCGGACCCATTCCTTGAGCACTTCATTCTCGATGCGGCGCATGGCCTCCATTTCGGGGATGCAGGTGTCGGTGACCCGGTTCATGTGGCGTGCGAGAAGCGCGGCTTCGTCGGCGGGGGTTAGATCGCGGTAGTGAGGGACGCGCTCGTAGAAGTCGTGCGCTACAAGATTGAAGACGTCTTCTTCCAGGTTCGCGCCGGTGCAGGAGATGCCGTGAATCTTGTCCTGGCGAATCATTTCCGCTAGCGACAGGCCGAGCTCAGCTGTGCTCATGGCGCCGCCGATGGTGACAAACATTTTTCCGCCGTTGGCGAGATGCTTGTTGTAGGCTTCAGCCGCATCGACAAGCGCGGCGGCGTTGAAGTGGCGATAATGATCCTTGATAAACGAAGTAATTGCTGACATATCTTGTGCGAACTCCCGTACCTAAATTAACACAGCCGAATCAACGCAAAATGAACGCGAGAGGCCGCGCCGGGAGCGGGTCCAGTGTGCAAGAGAGGCCCCAAACAGGCGTTGCCTTTTACGGGTGCCGGCGGAATCGTGCCCTTGACCAGCGAACCGCTGTAGACCGCAAACTGCGCCCCGGAAGGCCGGTAGACAAGCTGCGTCTGGGCGGGGCCTGTGTCCAACAACGCCTGACGACGATAACAACTGAACGTCAAGAAGTGAATACACCCGCGCCGCCGGTAACGAAGGAGTTCCCTATTACAGAGGGATTTTATACCCGGTTCGATGATCGAGATTTCTGCCGGCCCACCCTTCGATAGAAACAATCGAAGGATAGGGCACCCTCAGTTATCGGGTGGCCAAGATTTCAAAAGCTTAGGGTGCGCCACCCGCCGCCCAGGTCGTCGCCAGGCGGCTTGAGCCGAGCCAATCCTTGTGCCGGATGAAATTCACGCCACTCGCATTGTAGACCGCCGTGGACCCGCCGGGAAGCGGAATCGTGCCCTTCGCACCTCCGGCAGCGGACACAGTGTGCTTAAGCGGAAGCGCCGCCGGCATGTGACCCGTATCACCTTGGCGCCGGGGCCGGTGTGCGTTCTGAAACAGCAAGATCGGGTGATTTCAGGCACATTCTGTAACAGCGCTCCTTCCGATGTGTGGCCTGTGTCACATACGGGGCTGAAATGCAGCCTGTATGAAGGGGACTACACCGGGAAACCGCCGATGACCGGCAAGAACCGGCAAAGGAGCAAAAACCATGATTCAAAGATTCAGAACGGCCTCGATGATCCTGCTGGCCGCTTCCATTGCGGGGCCTGCCTTCGCACAGGCGCCCGGCGCGGATACCTACAAGGCCAAGTGCGCCATGTGCCACGGCGCCGATGGGCTGGCCGCCACACCGATGGGCAAGAGCATGAAGATTCTTTCATTCAAGGACGGGGCGATGGTCAAAGCGCCCGACGCGCAGCTCTTCGCCTCCACCAAGAACGGCAAAAACAAGATGCCCGCTTATGCTGGGAAACTGACCGATGCCCAGATCAAGGACGTGATCTCGTACATTCGCGTACTACAGAAGTAGGCAGGTGGGCGAGCAATGTCCCGACCGCGCCGCGTATACCGGATGAGAAAGGCCGCAAGCCTTTCTCATCCACACCTGAGCCGGCAGGCCTATTCGGAGCTGAGATGAAGACCGTTCCCTCCATCACGTTGACCCTGGCCGCATTTCTGTTCCTTGGAACGTCTCACCGGGCGCAGGCGCAAACGGATTGCCTGTCCTGCCACGCGGATACGAGTATGCAAGACGCATCCGGGCATAATGTTGGGGTCGATGCGCACAAGTTCGGCGCCAGCATTCACGGCGTTCTCAAATGCGGCGATTGCCACACGACCATCAAGGACTATCCTCATCCGGATCAGATCGCTCCGGTGAAGTGCGAGACCTGTCACGCAAATGAAGCGGCAGGGCTGGTTGGGAGCGTGCATGCATCCCGAGCCGAGCATCCCTGCACCAGTTGCCATGGGGATGCGCATAAGATTTTTCCCAAGAGCGATCCGCAGTCGGCTGTTTATCCGCTCAACATCCCGCGTACTTGCGGCGCGTGCCACGGCAACGATGCGATGGCGAAGAAGCACAGCCTGCACAATGTTTATCCAATCTATATCGACTCCATTCACGGATTCGCGCTCAGCAAAGAAGGCCTGCTGGTGGCCGCGAACTGCCAGAGCTGCCATGGGTCGCACCACATCCTGAGCCATACCGATGCGCAGAGTCCAACTTACAAGGTCAATGTTCCCAAGACGTGCGGAAACTGCCACGCGGGAATCACCGCGGATTATGAAAACGGAGTGCATGGAAAGGCGGTCGCCGCCGGCCATCTTGACGCGCCGGTGTGCTCCGATTGCCATACCTCGCACGCCATCGAGCAGCCGACCGCCGCGGCCTTCCGCATGCAGTCCACGCCCATCTGCGGCAATTGTCATAAAGAAAAATTCAGCACATATCGCGACACGTTCCACTCGCAGCTAGGCTCGCTCGGCGGCTATGTTGAGACGGCGCGCTGCTGGGACTGCCACGGGGCGCACGAGATTCTGCCCGCGTCCGATCCGCGCTCGCCCATTGCCCCGGCCAATCTGATAAAGACCTGCGGCCGCTGTCATGCGGGCGCTAATGCCAGCTTTGTCCAATATCAGCCTCATGCCAATGCGCGCAACCGGAAACTGAATCCGGCGCTCTATTTCATCCGCTTGTTCATGAATCTTTTGCTGGCAAGCGTGCTTACGTTTTTCATGCTTCACACCATTCTGTGGCTGATCCGCTCGCGATATGACCAGGTGAAAAAGAAATCGCCCAAAGGAGGCAAGAATGTCTGATCTTAAGCAAGCGGCGGACGGAAACCCAATCGCAGAGGTGACGCAAGCGCAGGGCGGCGCGCAGGGGCGGTGGTTCATGCGCTTTACGCGCGAGCAGCGATATATGCACGCCGTTTTGTTCACCACGTTTCTTGGCCTGGCAGCAACGGGATTGCCGATGCGCTTCAGCGAGAGCGCCTGGGCGCGCCATTTTGCCAGCGGCGTAGGCGGATTCGGCACGATCATCTTTTTTCATAAGCTGTTCGCTGTGGTTCTGACCATTGCGTTCCTCATTCACGTAAAAGAGATCGTCCAGCGCGGAGTGATCAATCGCGAAAAGGGAATCTTCTGGGGGGCGACCTCGATGGTGGCGAACTGGAAGGATGTAAAGGATCTGGTTGGGCACCTTCGCTGGATGTTGGGGCTGGGGCCGAAGCCGCAATTCGAGCGCTACGCCTATTGGGAGAAATTCGATTACTGGGCGGTCTTCTGGGGCATGGTCGTCA
>CAZSVJ010000320.1:0-3270 GCA_964610185.1 uncultured Occallatibacter sp.
ATGTTCCGCACCGCTGCCCGCCATCAAATCGATCCCCTGTGAGAAATAGCGGCTAAAGGCGCGCCCTTTCAAAGCGGGAAATAGCAACTCTCCTAGTCCCGCACTAACTGAAATAGACCTATCTTGGCACGATAGGCAGAATCAGTGCGCTCGGGTATTGCTGGTCGTGCAGGATGGTGTTTGTCGCTTTCACCATCGTCGCATCGGTGCTCGCGTTCTTGCTGGTGTTGAGGTTGCGGTCGAAGCGCGGAAAGTTGCTGCTGCTTACCTCCAGGCGAATCCTGTGGCCCTTCAGGAACACATTGCTCGTGGACCAGAGATCGATTTTGTACTCGTAGATCTGGCCCGGAACGATGGGAGTTGCCGTGCTCATTGACTCGCGATAGCGCGCGCGCAGAATACCCTCAGTCAGGTTGATCGCAGTCCCATCCGGAGCTACATCGACTAACTTGCCGGTAAAGTCCGTGTCGATCGCGGATGACTTGGCGAATAAGTCAAGAGTTATTGGGCCGGTAACTTCGGTGTCTTCTTCCAGGGGCGGAGTGGAGTAGACGAGCACATCGGAGCGAGCCTCGACCTGCCGCTGATCTCTCGGGCCGGGAGCAAGGTGAACGGTGTCGCAGCACAAAGGACCGCCGACGGTGGGGACGGGATTAGCGGGGTCGTAGACATAGGCATCGCTTGATGCAAATTTGCCGGCAACAACCTCCGTTAGTACACCATCTCCCACGGCTGAATTGGCATGACCGGTGGACTCCAGAAGATAGCGAGTGTTTTCGGCGCGCTCGAGCGGCCATGCAGCCTCATTGCGCCACTCGTTCTTGCCCATCACAAAAATGGTAACCGGCTTATCGGTGGCGAACCGATTTTGCTTGCCGAGGAAGAGGTAGTCGTACCAGTCGAGAATAGCAGCGTCCTCGTCGAAGGCGGCGTCGGGTCCGAAATCGACATCGCCCACCTTGCGGCCCCAGCCGGAGTGTCCGCCAATTGCAACCAGCAGGTGTTGGCCGTTGCGGGCAGCCTCGTTGCCTGCGCGCGCCTTCATTCCGACATAATTGCGAATGGATCCGCCCTGAAACAGGTCGTACCATGCGGCGATTGTCAGCGAGGGAACCTGTATGTTTTGGTAATTCTCTTCAATTGACCACTGCTTCCAATAGCTATCGTAGGTTGGGTGATCGAGCCAATCGAGAAAGTAAGGAGCAAGCGCGCGCGTCAATCCCTGGCCATCAAGCCCCTTCGACACGTTGAAGACCGGATATTGCTTGAGCGGCAGAACGGTGCTGCCGATGAGCGCGTTCTTCGCTTCCGCTACTCGGCGGTCGAGCGTGTTTTGGGCAAGCGACGAAGTCCACGACTCGTCGAACCACTGCTCGAACGCGCCGCCTTGGTAAGTCCAGTTTTCGTGATAGTTGCTCGCGGTCACGATCGGGCAGATTCCGGCCAGATGCGGAGGATGACCGATGGCGGTGAGCATCTGCGTTGCGCCTAAATACGAGCCGCTGAACATGCCGACTTTGCCGTTGGAGTGAGGCAACGCGGCCGCCCATTCGACGGTGTCGTAGCCGTCATTGATTTCGTTTTTGAAGGGGTACCACTCGCCCTCGGAGGCAAACCGGCCACGCACATCCTGCGCGACGACCATGAACCCGCGTGCAACGCCCTTCTGGCCAAACGCAGCGAAACTGTCCTTGTTATAGGGGGTCCGCGCCAGTAGAACGGGAAAGTTGCCGTCGCCTGCTGGGCGGTAGATGTCGGCGCGCAGGGTTACGCCGTCGCGGGTCTTCATGACGACGCTTCTCTCGACGGCGATTTGAGGAGCGGTTTGGCCCAGGGCTGAAGCGCAGGGCGCCAGGGTTACGGCAAAGGCAAAAAAGCAAACAGTTGATTTCAACATGGGCGTGCGTTTCCTCGGCGGCAAAGGCCGGAACCATTCTAGCGGCTCGGGGCACAGATGAGGCCAGTCCCCCTCGCGGTGTATCGTTGCAGACGGGGCAAAATCCAAGGGCGAGGTGCCGGCGTGGAGATTTTGAATCGGAGAGGATTTTTGAAGGCGGCTGGGGCGGCAACGACGGGGACAATATTGGGAACGCGGCTTCATGCGCTGGGGATTCAAGATGAACCCGGCAAGCCAATTGCGGCAAACGATCACATTCAAATCGCCCTGATCGGCGCGGGCGGGCAGGGGCAAGGCGACACCAAGACAGCGATCAGGGTTCCGGGCGTGAAGCTCGTTGCCGTAGCCGATTGCTACAATGGCCGTCTCGATCACAGCAAGGAACTATGGGGCAACGACATCTTTACCACGCGCGACTATGCGGAGATTCTGGCACGTAAAGACATCGACGCAGTGATCATCGGCACGCCCGACCACTGGCACAAGCAAGCCAGCGTGGATGCCATGAAGGCCGGCAAGGATGTGTATTGCGAGAAGCCCATGATCCATCTTTATGCCGACGGGCCGGAGATGATCGAGACCTCCCGAGCAACAAAGCGCATTCTGCAAGTGGGCAGCCAGCGCGTGAGCTCGGTGATATACCAAAAAGCTAAAGACCTGCTGGCGGCCGGCGCCATCGGCCAGCTCAACATGGTCACCGCCCGCTGGGATCGCAATTCAACCATGGGCGCGTGGAGCTATACCGTTCCTCCGGATGCGTCGCCGGAAACCTGCGACTGGCCGCGCTTTCTTGGCAGTGCGCCGAAGATTCCGTTCAACGCGGAGCAGTTTTTCCAGTGGCGCAAGTGGAAGGCCTACGGCAGCGGCGTAGCCGGCGATTTGTTTGTGCATCTCTTCAGCGGCACGCACTTCATTACCGGATCGCATGGGCCGACGCGCGGCATGGCCACCGGCGGGCTGCGCTTTTGGAAGGATGGCCGCGACGTGCCCGACGTGATGCTCGGCCTGTTCGACTATCCGCAGGGCTTCAACCTGAGCCTGCATGTGAACTTTGTGGACGGCGGCGAAGAGAGCGAAGGGCTGATCTTTACAGGCTCGGAAGGCACAATGGAGATTGCCGGCAACTCAGTGAGCATGAACCGCGTGCCGCGCGAAAAGGAGCCGGGATACGCTATCGGCTCATTCACTGAGGCGATGCAGAAGGAATTTCTTGAAGAGTACCGAAAGAAGTATCCAATTGCGAACCCGGAAGGCGCGCCGCCGGTGGGATACGAAAAGTACGTTGCGCCCGCCGGATACAGCGACAGCTACGACCACTTCAAGAATTTCTTTGCATCTGTGCGATCGCGGCAACCGGTGGTGGAAGATGCGGT
>CAZSVJ010000321.1:0-3222 GCA_964610185.1 uncultured Occallatibacter sp.
CTCATTACGATATTGCCACAACCGGCGATCTACGTCAACCAAAACTAGACCAGAGCAGTCGGGATGCCGCGCTTCCAACCCTCACGCCGAGGTCAACCGGCTGAATATCTCGGGAAGATCGACATACAACGGCGTCCTCTTGACCTCAAGCCGCGAAGACTCTACCCATTCAGCTCCGGAACACATGCGGCTGCTGCGCGTCTTTGGATCGATGATCCGAACTGTTTCCCCGCCCATCGCGCGGTAGTCCTGGGCGCGCTCCTGCGTGTCGGAGTAGGTGTCGTCGGGAGAAAGAATTTCGATCACCAGCAGCGGAGGATCGGTGAGCACATCCGGTTGCGCTCCGGCCGTGAGCACCACCAGATCCGGCACGCGAACCCGGCTCTGTGAAACTCGAACCCACTGCTCCGTGCTGCCGACGATTCCCCATTCTTTCTCATGAGCGCCAAACCATGCGGCCAGCAGCCACTGCACTCGCACGTGCTCCCATTTGCCCGCGTTTCGCTCCCGCACCTCTCCGTCCACATACTCGCGGTCCGGCTTGTAGCTGATGCCGAGGTATTCATGCAGCGGGATTTGCAGGGCCGTAGCCATATGACCGAATCGTAACATGATTCTTGCTCAGGCATGAACCGTCTTGGCCGGTCGCCTCAGGCTCAACCATCCTCACGGATGCGGCGTGATCGCAACAATAGTGATCACGGGAGTTCGTTTCCTGCCCTTGATTTCGTCCGGACCATAGTGCCAGAAAATGCGATACGCGCCGGGAGCATTGTTTTGGGCGTACGCCTCAAACACTTTCTCGCCATTGAGGCCCATCAGTGAAGAAAACTCGTGCGTCTGAAGGCCGGGATGATGCGGATCGATTTCGAGGTAGCCAATAGCCTTCCGCACCTGCCCAAGCAGCGCAGCCTTCGACGGCGCATTCTCAAGCGCCGTCAACTGCCCATCCGCCGTAGGCGTGAACTTGATCTTTCGCTGCATCCCTATTTTCGAGCATACTTCGCAAACGACCCGCGAGTTACGCTCTTGCCCTCAGCCGACTCTCTCAGCCCTCGTTTCACGCTGGCCAGCGCCTGCGCATTCTCGTAAAGCCACATCTCCGATGCAGGAATCGTCTTTACCGGATCAAGAATCAGTTGGCCAAGGGGATTTCGATAAATGTTGTAAGCCGTGGCCCCTTGCAGAGCCTCGCCCAGCGACAACCGCTTTTTCGCATCCGGCTGCGCGAATTCCGAGATCAGCTGAAAGTCGCCATTCTTGATGACTGAGGCAGTGGGCATACTGAGAGACTAGCACTTGTGGGAATATGTATCAAGTGGGCTGCGCCCACTGCCAGAAAAATGCTATTCCGGGTCCAGGCGCTGAGACCGCGTAGCTTCCGCCAAAAGCAAAAGGCCGCGGAGAGCGGCCTCTTGTCTGTGAATTGAGCGATTCGCCCGGTTAACACGTTCGTCCGACGCCCCAACCGCTCATTACGAGAATGCCACAACCGGCAGACAGCGTGAATTAAAAGCACCGCATCGGGGACGCCGTACGCGCGGCGTTCACCACGCGGTCGGCAGTCTGCCAGCGTCCGGTTACCTCCTCGATTACCCAGAGGTTACTTTGGCTTTCAGCGAATTGGCCAGTGTTTACAACGGTTCCGATGTGCATCGCATCACTGCGTACTGAGTTGCGCAGAGAATTAGACTTCAACGATCTTGAGCCATGATGACCCGAGGTAACTCTCGATCGCAAATTAGGCTGAAAGTTCGAGTTACTTAGGACGCAGCGCGCTTGTCGCATAATTCCCCTCTTTGTGGAAGATTCAAAACAAGGCCGCTGTCGGATACTGAATGCGGGGTAAGTTTGCCCGATGAGTGCTATCCAGAACTCAAATCTCGCGGAATTCCAGGTGCTGGCTTCGCGATCGGAGTTTGATATATTCGATCGCAACCCCGACCCCGCACTCGATGAGTTGGTTGAGTTCGCCGCCTTGTTGAGCGGAGCGAATTACGCCTATATCGGTTGGATGGACTTTAATCGCCTTTGGTTCAAGGCGCAGTATGGTTTCAATGCGCAAGAGCAGCCGCGTTCTTCCACCGCTTGCCAATGGGTGCTCAAAAAAGGTGACCCGCTGCTGATTCGGGATGCGGCGCAGGATCAGCGATTCCCTCCGGAAGGCATTCCGTTGCCCGGCGCAGAGCCGTGCCGCTCCTATGCGGGAGTTCCACTAATCACCAGCGCCCAACAGGTTGTGGGCACTATGGCGCTGCTGGCCAAAGATCCGAATATGTTTTCGCAAGAACACCTAACGTTTCTTGAGGTGATGGGCCGCCAGGCGGTGACGCGGCTCGAGCTCTACAACCGCATTCGTGCGCAAGAGCAGGCGCAGCGCCTTCGCCAGCGAACGGAGCGGGCGCTGGCCATCGAGCGATGCTTTGTGGCAGCGACGCTGGACTCGATCCCGGCGCTGGTTACGGTGCTTGACACGGCCGGGCGAGTGGTTCGAATGAACGAGCCTTGCGCGCAGATGACCGGGCTGAACCTGGGCGACTCCGCAGGCCGGCCTTTTGTCGAGGAGATGCTTGAGCCCGATGAGCGGGAATGGGCAACGGCAAGGCTGCGTGAAGCCGCAGCAGGCCATGTCTCGGGTCCGCACGAGACGAGCTGGCGGATCGCGGGTGGGCTCACGCGCCGCGTCAGTTGGACGGTTCGTCCTTTAAAGGGACCCAATCACGAGATTCAGTTTCTGATAGTCAGCGGTCAAGACGTAACCGCGCAGCGCGAGATGGAGCAAGCGCTGCTTTCGAGCGAAGAGCGCTATCGCGAGTCGGTGGAAAACAGCCTCGGCTTTGTATTCACCTGCACCATGGACGGCAGGCTGACCTCGCTGAATGCATTCACGGCGGAAACGCTTGGGTTTCGCGCCGAAGCGTTGATCGGCCGCGCCTTTGCAGACCTATTGGATCCGTCCGGCGTGAAAGCTTTTGAGGAATGCCTGCACACACTCGAAACCAACGAAGAGTGGCAGGGCGCACTGCCGCTTCGCCGCAGCGACGGCATTTATCGGCGCATTGCATTTCGCAGCCGCCGCATGGAGTTGCCCGGCGAACGGCCTTTCATCGTCAACCACGGCATGGACGTGACCGAGCAGCACGAGGCCGAGGAGGCGCTCCACCTGCTCACGCGCCAGCGCGAGTTGATTCTGGAGTCGGTCGGCGACGGCATCTACGGCAT
>CAZSVJ010000322.1:0-3181 GCA_964610185.1 uncultured Occallatibacter sp.
AGTTCTGCTGGTGACGCACGATCTCAATGAGGCGCTTTATCTTGCGCATCGCATCGTGCTTCTGAGCGAAGGCAAGCTGCTCGCCAGTCTCGAACCGAAAGAGTTCATTACGTCGCGCGAGCCGGCGATTCAAGCCTATGCTCGTGCCTTTCATCGCGGCGGGAACAATGCGGCGTCGGAAATCTCGCTCCCGGAGAGATGCTTATGAACGCCGGCTTTCTTGCGCAACACGGCAGCGAAATTGCAACGCTGACTCTCGAACACCTATGGCTAACCGGAGCAGCCATGTTATTAGCCACCGCAATCGCAGTGCCTGCGGGCGTCTGGCTCGCACGCTCGCCGAGATGGGCTAAACCGGTGATCGGCCTGACCAATATTTTGCAGACCATCCCGTCCCTTGCGATGTTCGGCTTGCTATTGCCGTTGCCCTGGCTGGGCGAACGAGCCGCGCGCATTGCAATTGTCGCGCTCTGCGCCTATGCGCTGCTACCAATTCTGCGCAATACCTATGCGGGAATCCTAGGTATCGACCGCTCCATCATTGAAGTTGCTTGCGCCTTGGGACTCACCGACGCGCAGCGCTTTTTCAAGGTTGAGCTGCCTCTTGCGGCGCCCTTCATTCTTGCCGGCATTCGAACCGCGACCGTAACCACGATCGGCATTGCGACAATTGCAGCAGCGGTGGGCGCGGGCGGGCTTGGCGAACTCATCTTCCGCGGTGTTGCGTCGGTTGATAATAGCCTGGTTCTTGCCGGAGCGATCCCCGCGGCACTGCTGGCGCTTGCCGCCGATGCGGCGCTCGGCCAACTCGAGCGCTGGTTCAAGGTTCCCGTTTGATGATGCGCACGCCCATCGTTACCGTTGCGGTCATTCTGTGCGCGCTGCTTACATCGTGCTCTCCTCCGCGGATTGACCGTCCCATCATCGGCGCAAAGAACTTTACCGAGCAAGTGATCCTCGGCGAGCTTCTGGCGCAGGAGATTGAAGCCAAGTCCGGGCTCAAAGTCGAACGGCGTTTCTATCTGGCGGGCAGTTACATTTGCCAGCAGGCATTAGTTACAGGACGTATCGACGCGTATGTTGAATACACCGGCACTGCGCTCACCGCGATCCTCAAGCAACCTGTCGACCGCGATCCTGGTTCCGTTCTCCGCACGGTCCGCCGGCTCTACGCCTCGCGATACGGCATCACCGTCGCCGAGCCGCTCGGCTTCGAAAACACCTTTGCCATGGTGATCCGCGGCGACGATGCGCAGCGATTGCATCTCTCAACGCTGAGCCAAGCCGCGAAGTACACGCCGAAGTGGCGTCTCGGCGTGGGTTACGAATTTGAACAGCGCCCGGATGGCCTGCCGGGGCTAACCAAAGCTTACGGACTCAGTTTCGCGAGCGCGCCGCGCACGATGGATCTTGGGTTGCTTTATCGCGCGCTCATCAATCGCCAGGTCGACATGATCGCGGCGAACTCGACGGACGGGAAAATCCAGGCATTGGGTCTGACCGTGCTCCAAGATGATATGCATTATTTTCCACCCTACCAGGCTGTTCCGTTGGTGCGCGACGATGCACTAAAGCGCTGGCCCAGTATTCAAAGCGCCCTTACCACTCTTGCTGGAAAAGTCACAGAGGAAGACGTGCGAACCATGAACCAGGCCGTTGACGAACAGCATCGCGATCCGGCCGAAGTGGTTCGCGAGTTCCGCATGCGAAAAGGACTCTGAATAGCTCGATGTCTCTGCGCCTCGGTTGCCGGTTCGTGAGAACGGCTATCTCACTTCCCGTGTCCAGCTCTTTCTGGAATCAATTCAATGCTCCAGAGCTAGGCCATATCATCAACACGATTTGGTCCGTGCAGAGCGCCCCTCAGGGGCTGAAGCCATCGTTTTTATTGGGCATTTTGCGGCATCCGCCGCGGCGGAAAGCCGTGCCCTTTCAAAGCCTGCTTATGAGTTAGCTGTTATGAGCAGCCGCTAGTCGATCCGCAGCTCATGCAACGATAGCAACTCCCATTGCGGACCATGATGGCGCCACACGTGGAGCAGCTTGGGGCGTCGCCCATCTCATACATCTCGCGCATAGCGTCGGCTGCATGATAGAGGCCGCGATCTTTGAGAGCCGGCCCATGCGTGGGGCTGGCCTCCGGCGCGGACGCGGCGTGAGCCTCGGGCGGAATGCCGCCGCCTCCGGCCGGATTGGCGGTCTGTCCACTTACCTGGTTAAGGCGCTTGGCCACCTCTTCGGCCAGTCGCGCAAGATGACGTTGCGAGGTGACCTCGTCGTCCTCGATCTCGGTTTCAGGCAGCAAGCTCGGCGAGGACGCCAGCTGCGGGACCTGCATTCCCAGGCCGGCAAACAGCGTTAACTGCGTGCCGGAGAGGAAGCGCAGATTGAGCCAGCGGAAGATGTAGTCCATGAGGCTCTTGGCATAGCCGATCTGCTCGTTGCCGGTCCAGCCGGAAGGCTCGAAGCGGGTGTGAGCGAACTTCTCGCACAGCACCTTGAGCTGCACGCCGTGTTGCAACGCGAGCGAAATAGAGGTGGCAAAAGCGTCCATGAGGCCGGAGACGGTTGAGCCCTCCTTTGCCATTTTGATGAAGATTTCGCCCGGCTGGCCGTTGGGATAAAGGCCCACGGTGATGTAGCCCTCGTGCCCGGCGATGGAAAACTTGTGGGTGATGGAAGCGCGCTCCTCCTGCAAGCGATGGCGCACCGCGCGCGGCGGACCGTTTGGATCCTGCGCCGGGTCCTTCGATTGGGCAGCCTCAAGCGCGGCCGGAGACGCGATTACCGGCACCGCGGCAGCTTTGGCAATCTCTTCCAATGAGTGTTGGAAGGCAGTTGCGGCAGCGGCCACTTGCTTGGCGCTCAGGTCAAGCTTTTCGGCGGGCTTGGCTTCCAGCGCCTTGAGATCGGCCTCGGCGGCGGGCTGCGATAGAGCCAGTTGGGCGAGCACACGGCTGGCGGCTACATCCAGGGCGGATGGCTCCTTCTTGGCGTCCATGCTGGTGTTGAGGGGCTGTGTGCCTTTGGAGCCGTCGCGATAAATGGCCACGGCCTTGATGCCCTGTCGCCAGCTCTCCGCGTAGGCCTCGGCAACCTCTTCCACGCTGGCTTCGTGGGGCAGATTCACGGTCTTCGAGATGGCGCCGGAGAGAAACGGCTGCGCGGCCGCCATCATCTT
>CAZSVJ010000323.1:0-3180 GCA_964610185.1 uncultured Occallatibacter sp.
ACTTCGGCCGGCTCCGCCACGCCACCGCGAAGTCGCGATCCTCCGCGTCCCAATCAGGAAGATCTTCGTCCCAATAACGCATGATCTCGTACATGCGGCGACCGTAGATGACGCCCGTCAGGCCACGCACCAGCTCGATGAAGTGACGGAAGGCCGCGGGTGCAGGCGGCCCAAGCTTCATGTGATCGACGTAGCCGTCCAGCGACTGGTTCAATCCGTAGACAAGTTTTGCCATGCTGCAAAATCTCCTCCCACGTTCCTCAGAATAGCTTGAGTTGACGTCGCGCGGGGGCGAGGTTGAGCACTATTTGCGCGCCGCGCTGTAGGTGTGACCAATGACCAGAGGCCCGCTTCCCAATCCCGAGATTCAAACGGAGACAATACCCGCTTTCGCCAACTTTATTTGAAGACCAGCATTTGCAACCAGCCGCCCCAGATGTCAGCCCATGAATGAACGATGATGTTTGCGCGCAGGTTTCCGCGCCACGCCGCGAGCATGCCGAACATGACGCCAAGCACGCTGATGACGACAACATTCCGCCAGCCCTGATAGGCATGAAACAGGCCGAACACCAGCCCCTGCGCGAGCACTGCTAAACCAATGTTTCCCGTGAGCGCATGGAACTGGCGCTGCAGGAAGCCGCGGAATGCCAACTCCTCGCAGACCCCGGCGGTGATCGAAGCTCCAATCCAAATCAAGATTTCAAGCAGGCTCTGCGGCAACAGGCTGGCAACGGACTTTGCGTTGCCTGCGCTCAACACCCGGGGATCGAGTAGCCAATGGACAGCATAGGCCGCGCCCTCCCAGAGCGCCCAAAACGGAAGCACGATCGCAACGTCGGAGGCTACGCATTTCCACGAGGTCCATCGCCCGCCTGAAAGCGTCTTCAGATTCCCCCCATAGCGATGCACTCCGGCCCAGCAGTAATATAGTAGAGCCCAGTCCATTGCGATCAAGCTCAGGTAGACGGGAATCGCTTGACTATGACTCGCAAACTGGCCAGGCGCCGCCCCGCTGCCGCTTCCCGTGGGCGCGTATTGAGCAAGAAAGCCCAAAGCTACCACGCCGGCTCCGATGAGGATGAAACCCCAGAGCCATCCCCGCGTAGCGATCTGCAACGGCTTTTGGGGCCGTTCGAGATTCGATGATGCGAGTGCGTCATTGGCTTGCATGTTTTTTCTCCTCGTGGGTCTCCGTATGACTACGGTGTTTGCGGGCAATTCTTTTCAATTCGGCCAACGTCTCTTCGGCCCAGCGCAAATGGGCTTCCAATTCGAATTCTCCGAAACGTGCCGCCATCTTCCAGTAAGGGGCGTCGGGATACTGTTGGTTCCTGGCGATCTCCTCAGCCGCCTGCTTGATTAGCTGAAGGGTCCTGCCCTCCGACTCCGCCATGCGCTCGATGTATCCGATCGAAATCTTCGGGGAAAGCTGCGCGCCGAAGAACAGCTTCAGCAGCAGTTCATTGCGCGGAATCTCGGCTTGCGGCGGGACTGCCAACCAATTTGCCAGCCGTTCGCGACCTTTTTTCGTGATGGAGTAGATGCGGCGGTCCGGCTTGCCCTTTTGTTTCTCGGCCCTTGAGCTTACGAACCCATCGGCAGCCAACCGCTTCAGGTTGGGATAGATCTGGCCGTAGCTTTCATTCCAAAAATGACCAATGGAACCGCGAATCGTCTGGCCAAGATCGTATCCCGACATGGGCTCGATGGTCAGCAGTCCCAGCAACACTTCCATGGATGAACTTGAACGCTGCGCCATAGTTCTATTAGAAATATGCCTATTAGATAATTATTGTCAACAAGAATCTTTCTTGTCTTCTCCAAGCACGCTGAACACACAAGTGGCGATTGAGCCCGCCGCCGGGAACGTTCCGAGCGGTTTAGATTTGAGAACAGGCCAGCGGGCTGAGAACCAGGTTGGTGATATTGTCTACGATATTGTCGAAGCTGAAGCGCGGGTTGGAGGAAAGCTTCTTCCACGCCGGATCGTTGCGGAAGACGTCCCATTGCGCGTCCAACTCGGCCATGCTATTGAAGGCCAGCATGTAATGCAGGTTGGGCATACGCGCGCCAATCTGGGTGTCGCCGAAGAACACGGGGTGGAAACCGGCAGCCTTGAATATCTCGAACTCGCCGGAGTGGAACATCTCCACTTTGCGAACGTGGTCTCCGTTGCTGGGACTCTCGTAGATGCGCAGTTGGAAGATGCGCTTTGCATTTGTGGCGGAGAATGGCGGCGGTGTAAGCTTCGGCCAGCCTTCAAAAGCCGCCAGCAGCGAGCTCTCGACGCGCTGAAACGCGGACGCCGCCGCGGTTGCATTCCAGAATGGATCGGCAATTTTCATGAATGCGGCGTCCTGAGCGAGGCGCAGATCCAGAGTTGCGTGAACTTCAATCGAGGAGCCCGGAATAAGCACATAGTATGCCGGTGTCTCCGGCCCAATGGTAACGCTGAATGCGCCAACGAGGCCCATGCCGATGCGGGTCAGAGCCGGAATGAGCGCATCCGCAAAGTAACTCTCGGTCAGCTTTAATTGCGCTCCACTTTTCAAGCTGTAGCGGCGAAGCTGATAGAACTCGCGGCTTGTTGCAGGGGTCTGTGCGGCGGCATTGCCTGCTATGGCAACCGCTGACGTTGCGATTGAAGCGGCGAGAAATTCACGGCGTTTCATTGTGTCCTCCGGGCGAAAAATTATTGTACGGCAAGCGCAAGCCTACGCAATCAAGCTCGCTGCTGCTGTCCATGGCCGGTGCTGGCCTTCGGCCACGCCGCGATGGGTTAGCGACCCTAGCCAGGTGTTCAATCCTTCGGCCAGGCCCGCATCCTGCTTGAGCGCGTCGCGCACACCCAGGTTGGCAATTCGCAGCAGATAGGGGAAGGTTGAGTTAGTCAGCGCTAGCGTTGAAGTATGCGGAACCGCTCCCGGCATGTTAGTCACGCAGTAATGCACAACGCCGTCTACTATATAGCTCGGATTGGAATGCGAAGTAGGCCGCGCTGTCTCCACGCAACCGCCTTGGTCAATGGCTACATCCACAATCACCGCGCCTTTCTTCATCGCGGCTACCATGGCGCGGGTAACAATCTTAGGCGCCACCGCACCCGGAATCAGCACTCCGCCGATCACCAGATCCGCTTCTCTTGTAGCCAGGGCAACGTTGTAACTGTTTGAAGCG
>CAZSVJ010000324.1:0-3167 GCA_964610185.1 uncultured Occallatibacter sp.
CTTGACCCTGAAGCTGCTTGCCCTGGCAAAGCTGCCGATGCTGAGGCCGATTCGAACCAAGGTGCTCGCTCTCCTGCGCGACGCCGATCTTTTGCCCGCAAACTGAATTCATCGAGAGTAGAAGGGAGCCGCCATGAGCGAATTGAATGAGAGCGAACTTGACGAGCAGACATCGCGCATCAAACCGGCACAGTGGGGAATCATTGCCCTCGTTGTAGTATTTACAGCCGGCGCGCTCCTCTATCGGCTGCTGCTGCATGAGCATCTCGGACAGACCGCCGCGATGTTTATGGGAATTCCCTCGGTGCTTGCTATTCTGCTGGCTCTGACGCCCAAAGCGAAATCGGCGATCGGCGGGATTGTGAAGGGCATCACACTGGCGCTGTTGATCGTCGCTCCACTGCTTGGCGAGGGATATGTCTGCATTCTGATTGCTTCGCCTCTGTTCTACGTCGTTGGCGTTCTTGTCGGCGTGCTGGTCGACTGGCTGCAAAACAGGCGCAAGACCACGCTGAGTTGTGTTGCCCTGCTGTTGCTCCCGATGTGCCTGGAGGGAGTTATTCCGGCTCTCACATTCAACCGGGCGCAAGCCGTGGAAGTGACCCGCGTGGTGAATACATCGACGAATGCGGTGGAAGAGGAGCTGGAGCGGAGTCCGGTAGTTAAGACGAAGCTGCCTCCCTTTCTCCGCATCGGTTTCCCGAGGCCGCTCGAAGCACACGGTGAGGGCCTGCGGGTCGGCGCAACTCGGACGATTCACTTTGCCGGAGCGGAGGGTGATCCGCCTGGCGATCTTGTGATGCGCGTGAGCGAGAGGCGAGCTGGGTATGTTCGCTTCGAGACTGTGAGCGATGGAAGCAAGCTGACGCAATGGCTGCGATGGGACAGCTCAGAGGTGGAATGGAGGGCGATCGATGCGGCGCATACGGAGGTGACGTGGCGCGTTCACTTCGAGAGAGAGCTCGATCCGGCGTGGTACTTCGTTCCCTGGGAACGCTTTGCCGTGCACGAGGCAGCAAAGTTTTTGATTGAGGCGAATGCCACGCCCGCCGGTGGAATCCGGTGATCGACGCCGTATGGATACGGACAGGTGCTCTCTATTTTCCGTTGGCGCTCGCGCTGGCGGCCGGCGCAGTGCGCGCAAGGCAACCAAAACAATTCGCGGCTTGTTTGTTAAGCGCATTATGGGTTGCTGCCACGCTTTTGGCTTTGCAACAACTGAATCTCTGGATTGGATGGTGGAGCTTCTCCGCAAGCGACGCGATGTTTTGCGGAATGCCACTGGAACTCTATCTGGGATGGATTGTGCTGTGGGGAGTTGCGCCGCAACTCGTGTTTCGGCGGTTAGCCATAGCATGGTGCGCTGTATTGATGGTGGGCATCGATCTGCTCGCGATGCCGCTCTGCAAGCCGGTCATATTGCTGGGGCCAGACTGGCTGCTCGGAGAAGCGGCGGCAGCACTCTTCGTGCTTTTGCCTGCGTTGTACATTGCGCGCTGGACTCTTGAGGATTCCCATCTGCACCTGCGCGCTGTATTTCAGGTGATGATTTCCGGCATGTTATTTCTGGATTTCGTGCCAGCACTCGTGTTCACGCTGCGCCCCGGTAAGGGCTGGACGACCTTGCTGCAAATGGCCAGTTGGCAAAGACAGATTGGCTTGCAATTGCTGGCCATACTCGCGGTACCGGGTGTCGGCGCGGTGGCAGAGTTCGTCGAGCGCGGATTGGGAACACCCATCCCTTACGATCCGCCGAAGCGGCTGGTGACAAGCGGCATCTATCGCTATTGCGCGAACCCGATGCAGTTATCATGCGCGCTGGTGATGCTGGCCTGGGCCAGTCTGTTGCGGAATGGATGGCTTCTCGGCGCGGCGGCGTCCTCAATCATTTACAGCGCGGGCATTGCGGAGTGGGACGAAGGCCAGGATCTGGCTCGCCGATTCGGTGCCGAATGGAGGCACTATCGCACGAGCGTGCGCAATTGGCTGCCCCGGTTGAGGCCTTACCACGCGGGTCCGGCTGCGCGCCTCTATATTGCGGCGACGTGCGGGCCGTGCAGCGAATTGCGTAGATGGCTTCAGGCGAGAAGGCCGCTGGGCCTGGTAATGGTCGATGCGGAGACTTTGCCGGCCGGGACAATTCAACGAATGCGCTATGACCCGGGTGACGGCTGCGCAAGGGTAAATGGTGTGAGGGCTTTGGGCCGGGCGCTCGAACACCTGAATCTTGGATGGGCCGTGGCAGGAACGGCACTGCGGTTGCCCATCGTTTGGCAGAGTGTCCAATTGCTTATGGATGCAAGCGGCTTTGGTCCACAGACGCTAAAAAGGCCCTCCTGTCAGGGAGAGCCTTTTCGCGGTTAAATTTCGAATGCTTTGAGGCTTACGCCACAACCTCAATCCCCATCGATCGCGCCGTGCCCTTGATGCTTTTCACTGCCGCGTCGACTGAGCCCGCGTTGAGATCGGGCATCTTCTGCGTGGCGATTTCGCGCACCTGCTTCTCGGTTACCTTGCCCAGCTTTTCCTTGTTCGGCGTGCCTGAGCCCTTCGCAATTCCCGCCGCCTTCTTGAGCAAAACCGCTGCCGGAGGCGTCTTGGTGATAAAGGTGAAGCTGCGATCGGCATAAACCGTGATGACCACCGGAATGGTCAGCCCGGCCGATTCCTTGTTCTGCGTCCGCGCGTTGAACTGCTTGCAGAACTCCATGATGTTGACCTGCGCCTGGCCAAGCGCCGGACCGACCGGCGGCGCCGGTGTTGCCTTTGCCGCCTCAATCTGCAGCTTCACATACCCGGTAATTTTCTTCGGAGGTGCCATTTGCTTCCTTCGGAACCAGCTTCTAGCTTCTAGCCGCTAGCCGCTAGCTCACTATTCCTTCAATTGATTTTGAGGTCGCAGCCCGCTGCTTTGCCTCAAACCGGTGTCCGCTAGAAGGATTCACCGGCTAGAAGCTAGAGGCTAGAAGCTAGAGGCTGCTACTCAATCTTTTCGACCTTGCCAAACTCCAGCTCGACCGGGGTGGAGCGCCCGAAGATGGTGACCATGACCTTCATCGTCTCGCGATCCTCGTTGATCTCATCCACCACGCCGTTGAAATTGGCGAACGGGCCGTCCGTAATCCGGACTTGCTCGCTCTTTTCAAACTTGATCTTCAGCCGCGGCT
>CAZSVJ010000325.1:0-3160 GCA_964610185.1 uncultured Occallatibacter sp.
CGATGGTGGTCTTCGACGGGTTATCCCACAACAGCCCGTAGCCTTTGTTGGTGATGAGAAACGGCACGCAGAAGCTTGGAGCGGCAGGCGCGGTGTAATCGGCCTGGCAATGCACGGGATGACCGCGATGGTCGAGAAAACCTTCGTGGTTCTGGCCGAGGCCGTAGTAGTGCTCATCGGCGGGCGACACAAACGTTGCGCCCACCTCGTAAAACTCGGGATCGGTGGGGCGGCGATCGTTGGCGATGGACGCCGTGCCGTCTTTGTGATTGGGCACCGACTGCGACCAGCCTGTAAGTTCGAGCAGGGTCTTTCCGTCGGGGGTGCGAAGCGTAATGTGCGCGCCCGGCGTGGAGCCGTTGAAGTATTTGTGGATGTCGATTTCCGTCTGCATCGGAGGATGCGCTGGCGGATGATCTCGCTCGACCGTGGCAATCATTCGCTCCGACTGGTAAACGTCGGCCCGAGCGGTGCGGGTTGCGGTCCAACCGGAGGCGGCGGGCGCTGCAATAAGGCCGTATCCCGGCCCGGCGAGCGCGGGTTCGCGGTTCAGGCTCAGCGTCACGCGAAGAATATTCGGCGCATACGGCTCGAGCACGATGGTCTCGCCTTTGCGATCGAGTTCCAGGTGCCGGCTCGGAGATTGGGCTGGCAAAGAGGCCGCGGTTAGAGCCAAACCGGCAAGAATTGCAACAACGGATGAGGACCTTTGCATGAAGAACTCCTTGGGTACGCGAAACTGCGAGAAATCGCCGCGCAGATGAGTGTAAACCGATTGACTCGGGCTTTTCCAATCGAATGGCAATGGTTATCTTCTGAGGCATCGGAGGCACACGATACGATGAAGCGTGGATCGAATGAAACGGATGCCGCAATCGAATCTGGCCTGGCAATCGAAGTCGGTGCTGCTGGTGGTGATGCCCGTTGTGGCCGCCGGCCTGGTGTTGCAGGCTCATTGGTGGGCGACGCAATCGGCGCCGGTGGCCATCTGGACGATCGGCCTCAGCCTGGTGCTTGGCCTGGTGGTGCTGAAGCTGCGCGCCGCCACGCTCGCGGGAGCGGCGGCCGGCGCGGCCATTACCGCCAACCTCATGTTTTCGACCGTGATATTTCCATACACGCCGTGGCAAACGGCGCTGCCGCCGGTGCTGGCAGTCTCGTTGCTCGCGTGGATCGCCACACGGCTGGGCCGCGCGCAGAAGGAGCGATTGGGAACGGCGGAGAAACGCCGAGGCCGCAACGCTTCGCAGGTGGCTGCAAATCTTGGCGTGGCCGCGCTTGTCTCGAATGAAATTGTGCAGTCGTGGTTGACGGATTCCAGCTGGTTTGCCCGCGCAACCGTCGCGCCCATGCCCATGTTTGCCGTGCCGCTGGCGGCGCTGGCTGAAGCTGCGGCGGATACGGTCTCCTCGGAGATTGGGCAGGTGTTCGGCAGCCGCCCGCGCATGTTGACCACCTTGCGCCAGGTCGACCCCGGCAACGACGGAGCGATTAGCCTGGCCGGCTCGGTGGCCGGTTTGGCGGCGGCGGGAGTTGTTGCTGCGCTTGGGACCGCGGCCTTGCGCGGCGGTTACGCCATGTTCTGGATCAGTTGCGCCGGAGCCGGTTTCGGCATGTTTTTCGATAGCTTGCTGGGAGCAACATTGGAGCGGCGCGGCTGGCTTAACAATGACGCGGTGAATTTTCTTTCCACCGCCAGCGCGGCTTTATTTGCGCTGGCAGTGATGGCGGCGTTGCCGCATTCCGGCGCGGGGTAGGCTCTTGGGATCCCACCCAATTCGTCCGCCGCGGCGGACGAAATGGATGGGGCACCCGAATGTGCTGCGGGATCGCTGGTTCTAGTGCAGGTCCAGCCGCCAAAGCGTGTAGCTGAATATCTCATGAGCGATGCGCTCGGCTTCTTGCGAAGCTTCCGGCACGGCAACCCGTGGGCGCGGCGATGTAAGCACGTTGAGACCGTCCGCCGCGCATATCTCGTGAATTCGGAACATGTGCGTTCCGTCGCTGACGATGACCAGCCGCCGCAACCCGTTGGCGCGGGCGATTACGGCGATGCGGCGGGCGGATTCTTCCGTATTGCGGCTCTCGGTCTCGGCAATAATCGCGCCTTCGGGAACGCCCATGCCCATCAGATACTCGCCGCCCACGGCGCCTTCGGAGTACCGATCTCCGCCCGCGCCGCCGAGCGTGATGATGAGCGGAGCGATGCCCCGCCGATACAGCGCAAGCGCGTGGTCCAGGCGGGCGCGGAAAACCGGGGAAGGGCGTCCGTCGTACTCCGCCGCGCCGAAAACGCTGATCGCATCCGAAGGCGCGGCCTGATCCAAGCTCGCGTAGGTCTCAATCTGGACATAGACCCAGTGGCACCAGGCAACGGAAGCCAAGGTAAATGCGAGCAGCACCGCAAGCGCGACGCGCAGTATCCAGTTGCTGCGTTTTTGCGGCTTGGCCCGGCGCTTCATGCGCACCTTTCAAAGCAGGGACTAGGGACTAGTCCCTATTCCCTATTCCCTGCACTTTCACCGCTGCAAGACCATGACGATTTCGTGGGTTGGAATGGCGCCCTCGCGGAGAATCTCCCAGCGGCCGGGTCCCAGCGACAGATCGACAATGGTCGTTGGCTGAGCACGTCCGGTTGGGCCGCCGTCGATAATCAGCGGAATGCGGTCGCCGATCTGGTCGCGGACGCAACCTGCGTTCGTACATTCCGCCGCTCCCTGCAAATTCGCCGAGGTCGCTGTGATCGGCAGCCCGAAGCGCTCGACAACGGCTCGCGGAATTGCGGCGTCCGGCACGCGCAGGGCGACGTTGCCGGTATTGGCCGTGGAGCGAAGGGGGAGCTTGGTGCCGGCGCGAACGATGACCGTCAGCGGGCCCGGCCAAAAACGCTCCGCGAGCATATCGAGCAGCGGATCGGTGTCGCGGGCCAATTCGTAAGCCTGGGACAGCGAGGAGATCAACAGCGAAAGTGGCTTGTGCTTCTGCCGGCTCTTCAACCTATAAATCTGTTCCACGGCGTAGAGATTGACGGGGTCCACTGCGAGGCCGTAGAAGGTGTCGGTGGGCAGGGCAACAACATCGCCCTTGCGCAGGCAGGCGACGATATAGTCGATCCGGTCCGGCTGGGGTTCATCGGGATGGACGCGCAAGATCTCCGCGG
>CAZSVJ010000326.1:0-3147 GCA_964610185.1 uncultured Occallatibacter sp.
CGGGCGGAGTTTTTGTCGATTGGGATTGCGCGGAGTTCGTGGTTGTTTCGCGATGCGGGCTATGCGTCAGATGAAGTCCATGAGTGGGAGTTCACGTTGGAGCCGACAGCGATTGTGCTCGCATCAGGCGAACGGCTGCGTTTGGAAATCGCGAGTTCGGCGTTCCCGCTGTACGATCGCAATCCTTCAACCAGTGTCGCCCCGCAGGATGCGGACAACTGGAACTGGGCGCGCTCAACGCAACAGGTGCTGCATACGGCGGAACATCCTTCCGCGCTGTATCTGCCGGTGCCGGGGGAGCCGGGATGGTGACGAAGACTTCCGTTCCCGAAATCGCGCTGGAGGGCGTGAGCAAGCGTTATCGCAACGCAGCTATGGCGCTTCAAGATATTTCTCTGACCGTTGGCCGTGGCGAGTTTGTGACGTTTCTCGGGCCTTCGGGCTGCGGCAAATCCACACTGCTGAAGCTGATTGCAGGACTAAGTCCGGTGAGCGAAGGCAAGGTGGATGTGAATGGCATGACGCCGGAAAACGCGCGAGAGATCATGAGCTTCATTTTTCAGGACGCGACGCTGCTGCCCTGGCGGACGGTGGAGCAGAATGTCGGCCTGGGCCTTGAGCTTGAGTTTGCCGCGCGGCCCGTGCGAGCGGAGCGTGTAGCCCAAATGCTGGAATTGGTGAGCCTTCGATCTGTGGCAAAGCGCTATCCGCGAGAACTCTCCGGCGGCATGAAAATGCGCGTGTCCATTGCTCGAGCACTCGTTAGCCGGCCGCGCATTCTGTTAATGGATGAGCCTTTTGCGGCGCTGGACGAGATGACACGCGACCGATTGAATGAAGAATTGCTGCGGCTTTACATCGAGCAGAAGTGGACGGTGCTGTTTGTCACGCATTCAGTGGCGGAGGCGGTATTTCTTTCATCGCGGATCGTGGTTCTGGCCGCCCACCCAGGGCGTGTGGCGCATGAGATGATCGTCAACCTTCCTTGGCCGCGCACCGCCGAGACGCGGGAGTCGATGCCGTTTGAAGAGCTGGTCACGCAGACTTCAAGACTGCTGCGGGAGGCACAGCTCGCATGAAGAAGCAAGCTCTGTTGGCGGCGAACAGCGTGCTTGTGTTTCTGGGCATGCTTGCGTTATGGCAAGCGGCGGTCAGCCTCAATCATCTGCCTGCTTACATTCTTCCTGGACCGCTGGTCGTAGCGCAGGCGCTACGCGAACGCTTTCCATCGCTTGTCAATTCGCTATCGATTACAGCAGAGGAAGCGGCTGGCGGTCTTGCGGCAAGCATTGTTGTCGGCATCGCGGCGGCCATGGTGTTCGCGCAGTGGCGCTGGCTGCGGCAACTACTCTATCCCTACACGATCCTGTTGCAGACTGTGCCCATTGTGGCCATTGCGCCGCTGATTATCAATTGGGCAGGCGCGGGGATTTTCTCAGTAATGATTGTGACGTTTATCATCTCCCTGGCGCCAATCATCGCCAACACCACGCAGGGATTGATCAGCGTGGATGAGAACTTGATTCATCTGTTCCTCATGTACAAGGCATCGCGGGCACAGATACTGTTCAAGTTGCGGCTTCCGAATGCGATGCCCAACGTATTCACGGGCATTCGGATTTCGGCGGGGATCAGCGTGATCGGCGCTATCACGGGGGAACTGTTTGCCGGCTCCACGCGCGTGGGCGAGGGCGGGCTTGGCTACGCAATCATCTATGCCAGCAACCAAATGGAGACCGGCTATCTATTTGCGTTAGTCTTTGCCGCAACGTTGCTTGGATTCTCATTCTTTTTCATTGTCATGTTTCTGGAGTGGCTGGGATTGCATAACTGGCATGAGTCAAGTTTGCCGCCGCTGGACGAGTAAGGAGTAACTCGATGTTACGTCTGGAGTCAGAGACCGGGTGGTGGTTAGTTACGCATCCCGACCATGCGCGTCTAGCGGGCGACTTTGCGGCGGCGTGGGGAAATGCTCAGTTCCGCAAGCCCAAGCCTCGTGGCCGTGTGCTTAGAGGCATTTCCTGTCACGACGATGGATGGGCGGCCCGGGATGCGCACCCTTCGATCACGCGCGAAGGGAAACCCTCGGCGTTTTCAACGGAGTTGGTCGGCAAGTACTCCGCGTTCGAGGAGATCGATATCGAAGAATACCTAGCGGTGCGCGACACTGCGTTACGCATCATTGCGGATGAAGATCCCTACGCCGGTCTGCTTGTCTCCACGCATACGTACAATTTGCTGACAGCTCATGCCGATCGCTCGACGATCGCGCCGGAGGATCTCAAGCTTCTCGATAAATTTCTCGATCGCCAGCGAGAATATCAGCGCGAGTTGAACGCGGCAATCGCGGCTGATGTTTCACTCACCTCAGAGGAGAAAGCGGAACAGACGATTCTGGAGCACTTCAGGCTGTTGCAGGCATGCGACAACCTTTCGTTGTTGAGCTGCGTTGCCTATGAGAGGCCCGCAAACTTGCTCCATCCGCTGCCGCTCAACGATGGAGGCGCTATTGAAGTGAAGGTGACGCCGATTGCGCCGCGGCATTTCCAATTGACGCCGTGGCCATTTGCCGAGGCTGAATTGACGTTTCGATTCCCAGCGCGCCATGTGTTGGGAACGAGGTTCTCGTCTTCGGCTGAACTTGGCGCCGCTTTTTCGGCTGCTCCGAACGAGAGACTTGTCGTGACTTTGAGTGAGTAGAATGCCTGCTCGACAGCCATATCAACGCACGCAGAAAGCGCGCTAAAGACGAGGGCGTCCGCTGCGGCTGACGCCCTCGTCGTTGAACTGCGCGGCTTAGAAGTCCAGGTGCAGAGACATTTGAATCTGGCGCGGGCTGCCGATGGTGTGAGTGACGATGCCCAGGCCGCTCGGGCAGCTGTAAAAACTGCCGCTGACAGTTCCAACGCCCGCCGCATTACAGGTACCGGGCAACACGGGCGTTCCCGGGGTCGGGAACGCGTTGTAGCCGGCATTTTGAGAGACTTCGTTGCCGGGAATATCGAAGCTGGTGGTGTTAGTCAGGTTGTAGACATCGAACGTGTACTTGAGATCGAAGCGTTCGGTCAATTTGGTGTCTTTGATGAGCGAAGCGTCGGCACGCTTCTGGAAGGCCTGGCGGAAGATGTTGCGTTGCCCGGTGGTGAA
>CAZSVJ010000327.1:0-3142 GCA_964610185.1 uncultured Occallatibacter sp.
GGAATTGGCTTGCGGCTTTCTGCCGGATCGCAAGAACACGCTGCATTATCTCGACAGCCTTAACCAAGTTCTGGTAGTTCGCTTGGCGGATGTGCGTCTGACGATCGAAGCGCGGGGGCTGTCATCGAGGGGGATAGGCCTGACGGATGCCCATTTAGTTGCGTCCTGCCTGGCCGTGCCTGGAACGCACGTATGGACTATCGACGGCGCACTCGGAAGGGTAGCCGATTCACTCGGAATCCGCGCCACAATTCCAGAGTTGAGCCCTCCTTGAACCGGGTCGATGCCTCCGGATTAGGCTGACCATTGTCAGTCCGCGCTTGGATCGGTCGATTCTTGTAACCTTCTCATTGCGTTTGCGCTCTAACAACCGAGTCCGGCGAGCATTCGAACTTCCCCGTCCGGGTTGAAACGAGAATCGAGCATGGAGAACAACCTGGAACCACTGTTCGGGCAGATTGAGGCGCGCGAGCCAAGTCTGGCTCAGCGCTTCGGCCGTCGCGCGTTCATTGTTTCAGCGGCGACCGCGGTCAGCGCAGCGGCCTTTTGGGGACTACGGCGGAGCACCATCGCCGCGGCGCGCCCCATGAGTGCGGATGAGGGTCCAAAGACGGTCACCATCGTCGAGTTTTCAGCGGACGGCAAGCAGATTGGCATTGTCACGGTTGCGCGCGTCATCAAGACGGACGACGAATGGAAGAAGCAGCTATCGCCAACGTCCTACCGGGTCACTCGCCATGCCGACACGGAGCTGCCCTTCACCGGCGCCACATGGAATGAGCACGGCCGCGGCCTGTTTCGCTGCATCTGCTGCGATCTGGCGCTGTTCCGCTCCGATACCAAGTTCGATTCGGGCACGGGCTGGCCAAGCTTCTGGCAGCCGATTGCGGAAGAAAATGTTGTCAAAACCGTCGACGGAAGTCTCATGGTGGTGCGCACCGCGGTGTCGTGCCGTTTGTGCGATGCGCATCTCGGCCATGTGTTCGACGACGGTCCGCAGCCGACGGGGCTGCGCTACTGCATGAACTCGGCATCGTTGCGGTTCGTTAAGATCCCCTGAGTTCATGAGACCGTCACTTGCCCTTGTAGTCCTGAAATAGCTCGGGAAACTGCCGCTTGAGGGCTTCGATCTTGGGGCGGTCGCAGACAAGGATGTAGGGATTACTCGGGTTGTGGTCCGCGTAGTGCTGGTGGTAGGACTCGGCATCGTAGAAGCCCTTCAGCGGTGTCACCTGGGTCACGATCCGGCTGGGAAACACATGTGCCGCGTCAAGCTGGGCGATGTAGGCTTGGCTGATCTTGCGCTGCTCGTCGCTCGAGTAGAAGATGGCCGAACGATAGGACGTGCCCACGTCCGGCCCCTGGCGGTTGAGCTGGGTCGGGTCGTGCGCGACGCTGAAATAGATGCGCAGCAGTTGGCCATATGTGATTCTGGAAGGGTCGTAGACGACTTTGACCGATTCGGCGTGGCCGGTCGTTTCCGTGGTTACCTGGTCGTAGGTCGCGGTGTCAGCCGATCCGCCGGCGTATCCGACAGTCGTGTCAACCACCCCTTTGACGCGCTCAAAGACCGATTGCGTACCCCAGAAGCAGCCTCCGGCAAAGACCGCGGATTGCTTGCCCGGCGTCTGCGCCAGCGGAGCATCGGTCGTGGCAGGCGGAACGGGGGACTTCGCGGCTGCTCCTCTTGTGGTGGTGGTCGCATAGGAAATGCAAATGACAATTAGAGCCAATACGATTGCAGCGCGCATCAAGAATGTGCCAGACATGTGATTCTCCTGGGCCGTAAGCATTCGAGCCCGCAGCATTCAGATGCGTTGAATCGCGAAAGGTTACGGGAACGCGCGGCCCCACGCCGTTCACAGTCAGCGGCAGACCGCTGAGCCGACACGATCATTTTGCAGGGCGAATTTGTCCCAGAAATTGCGTCTCAAGCGCAGCGGAAGTGCGGAAGCTGGTTTCCGAAAGTAGTCGACGATAAACTCCCGCTGAATCAATCAATCCCAGCTCTCCCGCACTCAACAAGACTCCCAGGGTTCCGGTCGTCAACAAGCCGCGTCGCATTGCTTCCAATCGCCCCTAGCGTTCATCCATCAGCAGCAAGTCCGCATGCTGTTCCTCGGCCAATTGAATTGCTTCCCTTTCACCACGTCCAAGGAATGCAAGCTTCGAATCCGGTGGAGAAGTCGCGGCGCGAACATCGACCCAGGACGGAAGACGATTCAACCAGAGGCTCACTGCCGCAGGCGCGCCGGCGTGACTTAGCTCCTGTATAACCCCGCCGGGGACAACAATATGCCCGTAAATCTTAGGGAGAAGAATGTCACAATCGATCTGAATCAGATAATTGAGCGGCGAAGTATCGGCAACAACGATCATGCTCTGAGGAGTCCCTTGGCCTGAAGCAGGCGCAAGGTTTCACGGTCCTGGTCCAAATCCTCGACGTCATAAGCGTGGTCGTAGATGTGCCGCTCTTTGAGAAAACCATCGAACTCGAATCGTGACAACCCCAGTATTTGACTTGCCTGGTAGTGGGAAAGGGTTCCCGCGCGGTATCCCTCGATCACCAGCGATTCCAGTGCATCGCGCCCTGGATTGGGGTGCTGGGCCAGATCGTCGGGAAGTTGGACCGTAATCCGCATGGATTGAGATTAGCAGGGATGGCAAGGGAATTCTACATTTTCTCCTCACGGAACTATCCGCGCAATTCCCGCGTATTAGCAAAATATGCAATGCGTGGGTACATTAAGCTGGAGCGGGATAGGGTTGGCATCGCCAGCCCGGCGATCTCGGCGTACTCTGGAAACGCCAGAGATTGGCGGGCGGTCCGGCGCTCAATGGCCCGTGACTGCCAGCCACACCCAGGGCGGCAAGGTTACCACGCCGGCCGCCCGCCAGGCGCGCGTGGAGGTGAATCCGCTGGAGATTGACTGGTCCCAAGTGGTCCGCCGCTGTATGGATGGCGATTCCGGCGCATGGGCCGAACTGGTCCGCACCCACCATCGCCGTGTCTACGGGCTCTGCTACCGCTTTACCGGCAACCCGGCAGACGCCGAGGACTTGACCCAGGACGTTTTCCTGAAGGTTTACTCGAACCTGTCCAGCTTCGACACCGGACGCGGCAGCCTGCAGGTGTGGATCA
>CAZSVJ010000328.1:0-3130 GCA_964610185.1 uncultured Occallatibacter sp.
GTCGTCAAGTTCCGCGTGGCCAAGGCCGCCAAGGACGTCATCGCCCCCGTAAAGAAGTAATTCATTTTCCCGGACTGCGGACACACGGGGAGGAGCGCAACGCTCCTCTCCGTTGTTTTTGTGCCGCTCTTGACGAAGAATGTTCATGAGCGCGCAAAAACATTGATCCTAAGATCGAATTGCCTCATCTAATCGTGCATGGCTTCAACAATGTTGTCTCCAACGAATTCGCTGGATTTCCGCCCAACACCTGCTGAAGCGGGTATGGTCCGGTTTTTCCTGCGGCTTGAGGGACTGGCGGCAGCGGCGCTTTCCGCCGTGTTCTACGCGAAGACCGGAGCAAGCTGGTGGCTGTTTGCCGCCCTTTGGATCACGCCCGACTTAAGCATGTTGGGTTATCTGGCTGGACCTGGCTGGGGCGCCCGCATTTACAACGCCATCCATTCCTATACAACGCCTGCGACGCTGGCTGTCACCGCAATGCTGTTGCGAAGCCCCGCTCTGGTGCCGATCGCATTGATCTGGTTCAATCACATCGGAGTGGACAGGCTGCTCGGTTACGGGCTGAAGTATCCGGCTGGATTTACCTGGACGCACCTGGGCAGGATGGGTAAACAGCGCGGCGAAGTTACTCCGCCGAGTGAGACTCCTTGCTGACTCCCAGCGTGAAGGCGCGCATCATCAGGCCCACACCGAAGCTGACGATGATGGTTCGCGCCATGAGCCTTTCGTTGTAGGTCCACGACAGGAAGGCAAGCGCAACAAAGATACCGATCGGAGTGATCTCAGATAGCACGCCACGTATCCACTGCGGCTTGCGACCAGTGCGCGGCAACGTGCTCCGCAGGCGCGGAATGAGGCGCGGGACAGCTTGCAGGTAGGCTAGGTAGGGTTCGCCAAGCTGGTCGGTAAGGAAGGCTTCTTCTCCAAAAATAAGGCGCAATAGAAACACGGTGAGAAGGATCATGGTAACGAATGCGCCGGTGGGTGGCATGAGCAAGCCGAGTCCGGCGACTAAGCACCACACGCCCAAATAGAGCGGATTGCGGACGTAGCGATAGGGGCCGTTGGCCATGACGGCTCCGGCTTGCATCTGGCCGTGCAGCACGATGCCGGGCCCGAGCCACGCCGCTCCCCACACACGCAGAATGGCGCCGATACCGGCAAGCAATGCCGCGACGACGATCACAACCGGCGTGGCGGCGGCGAAGCTGAGAAGGCCGAGCCGGCTCAATTCGAGGGGCAGCCACTCCAACAGCGGGATGCGCTGGTCTGGCCCTAATGCGCGAGTCCATGGCGCATTTAAGCCCAGGAGGATAATCGTCAGATTGATAAGCATCCTGAGACGAAACTCAATTGCGCTTGCTTTCATTCAACCATTACCTTTACCGGAGAGCGTCGTCGGGTGAAGCCTTGAATGCGAGTACGCAGTTGAGGTGGCCTGAGTTCGATGAACCGCCACGAGTTGGCGCGCTCAGTAGATAGACTTCAGTGAGAACTGGATCTGGCGGGAGTTACCGGCGGTCCTGCTGATCTCGCCAAAGCCCGATCCGCTGAGAAAATTGTTGGGCAGGCCCATGGTGACGATGTTGAAGAGGTTGAAGAACTCGCCGCGAAATTGCAGGCTCATGAGTTCGACTCCGTCCTTGCGGTGGCCAAAGGGCGTGCTTTTGATCATTGCGAAGTCGTAGTTATAGTAGGCCGGTCCGCGAAAGGTATCACGGCCCAAAGTGCCGAAGACGCCCTGGTTAGGGCCCGTGCCGCCGGGAACCCCGATGGGGATGGAAAAGAAAGCGGCGGCGTTGCTCGCGCCCTGGCCAAAGTAGTCTGCGCGGTTCGGGCGCGCGGTGGAAAAATGTGGAACGGCGATTTGGTTGGGGCGGTCGTAGCCGAACGATCCCGCGCCGGTTTGCTGGACGCCGGAGTACACGGTGAAAGGCGAGCCGGAGCTTATGCTGGAGATGCTCAGTAACTCCCAACCCCCGGTCAGTTTTCTGGTAATGGGGCTTAGCAGTTGCACGCTGTCGAGATGCAGGTCCTGAGCCACGCTAAGTCCGAATGCATTGGTCACATCGAAAAGAGATGGTCCCTTTTCGGCGTGCAAATCAAATGGATTCTGGGGAAAACTTCCAGACGCAATCACTCCACTGGTGTCGTCGATGGACTTACCCCAGGTGTAACTTGCCTGAATGCCGGGGCCACCGTGAGCCATGGTTCCGGAGAGTGATGTCTGCAAAGCGTGATAAGTGGAGTGGGAGGTTGCGGTCAAGATGTTTTCCGTGCCGAATCCGCCAGTTACGTTGCCGGAGCTATCGAATGTGGTGTAAGGCGCAAAGGCTGGAATAGCGCCGGGATAGGCGTTGGGAAAGCTCACGCGGGGCAGCTTGTCGCCGGCGGTGCCCACATAACTCGCATCCGCCGTCAGATTGCCGAACTTACGCTCCAGGCCGACCGTCCAGGTGTACAGCGTGGCGTTGTTAAACGACGGGTCGATGGCGCTGAGAGCTAGATCGCTGACACCGTGGCCGGGCGTGACAGCCGCCACGTCCTGCTCGTAGCGATTGAGGTCCATAACTGTGTTGGGCGCAACGGTGTTGGTCTTGCCGCTGGCGAAGATATTCGCGCCCTGCGGCGTATAAACGTTGGGTAACTCGGCCGGAGTGATCTGGAAGCCGTAATGAATGGGCGCCGCGGAAGCGGAGAGCAATCGCGGATAGACCGCAAAGGGCGTGGAGCCGGTGAGGAAGTTATCCTGCCAGATATTGGGCGGAATAGTCATGATACTGCCGCCTGCGTGCGCCGATAACTTGCTTGTGACTTCCCATGCCATCTGAACGCGGGGTTCAAAGGCGTGCCAATCTGTCTGATAGCCTGGCTGAGGATTGATAACAAATTCCTGCGTGCCGTTCACGGTCTTGATGCCCGAGGTGCGGCGGGCTCGCTCGGTGATGGGCCGATAAAGGTCCCAGCGGAGGCCGTAACTCAAGGTAAAGCGCGGCCTAGCCTTCCAAGTATCTTCAAAGTAAAGGCTGAAGTTATTGCGGTTGATAGCCGCGGGACCGATATGTGGGCCGTTGGAAAAATAGGGGGGCGCGACCGCCACGGTGTAGAAGAAGGGACTGCCGGCGAG
>CAZSVJ010000329.1:0-3129 GCA_964610185.1 uncultured Occallatibacter sp.
GAATGGAAAACCCGCACCCTCCGCGTATTTACACAAGCGGCTTGACATCACCTTCACGCTTTACGCGTTTGACGGTCCCACCCAGCGCCCCTATAATCCAGTGAGTTCCTGTTGACGTCTCCGCACGCCTCTTATTCGGTTTCTGCCCCGCTCCCGGCGCGCAGTTCCATAAAGAAGGACGGTAAGGTTTCTCAGGAGGCACGGTCCGGATTCGCGCTGAAACGCGGACGGGCATACAGGAATTCCGAAGGAGTTAAGCCCTCACATGAAGCGTTCGTTTGCAGTAATTTTCACGCTGGCCTCGGGTCTTGTCCTGAGCGCTGCCGCTCAAACATCGCCCGCGTCCGCCGCGCCGGCCGGTCCCACCAAAGTTGCCGTCATCGAATTTCAGGCGGCAGTTGGCCAAACCAACGAATTCCAGCGCAACATGGCCGACTTGCAGAAGAAGTACGAGCCGAAGCGCGACCAACTCAAGAACATGGCCGATGAGATCGACACGCTGGAGAAGGCATTGCAGACGCAAGGCGACAAACTCAGCCCAGCCGAGCAAGCCAGCCGCGCCAAGACCATCGACGACAAGAAAAAGCAGGCGGAACGCTTCCAGACCGACGCGCAGAGCGATCTCCAGGGAGAGATGCAGGAGACGTACAACGGCGTTGCCACGAAGGTGTTCGATGTTCTGACGGCCTACGCGCAGTTGCAGGGCTTTACGCTGGTTCTGGATCGCTCGCAACAACAGCAGCAAGCGCCTGTCGTGCTTTACGCAGCCGACAATACAGACATCACCAAGGCCGTCATCGATGCGTACAATTTGAAGTCGGGCGTTCCCGCTCCTCCGGCGCAGCCGGCAGCAGCGGCTCCGAAGCCGGCCGCGAAGCCTCCCGCGGCAACCGCTCACTAAGTTAGAAGGCCAAGCTCATAGTCGCGGTGTCGCGCTCACGCGCGACGCTGCCTTACCGGAACCGCGAAGGAGTATTCCATTCAAATGAAGCATACGCTTGCAATAGCCGTGACGCTGGCAATGGGCTTTAGCCTGAGCGCAGCCGCACAAACATCGCCTGCTCCCGCGGCTTCACCCGCCAAAGCTCAGCCTGCCGGCCCGGCAAAGATTGCGGTGATTGCGTTCCAGGTAGCCGTGGCTCAAACCAACGAAGGCCAGCGGAACTTTGCCGGTATCGAAAAGAAGTACGAGCCCAAGCGGCAACAGCTCAAGACCATGAGCGACGAGCTCGATACTCTTACCAAGAAGCTGCAAACACAAGGCGCCGCCCTGAGTGATGTCGAGCGCGCCAGCCTTGCCAAGAGCATCGACGACAAAAAGAAAGTGTTTGATCGCGACACCGAAGACGCCCGCAACGACTTTCAGGGCGAAATGCAGGAGATGGTCACCGGCCTGGCTACGAAGGTGTATGACGTTCTTGTAAGTTACGCTCAGAAGCAGGGCTACACTCTGGTCCTGGACGAGAGCCAGCAAAACGGGCCTGTGTTGGTTGCAACTCCGCCCACAACGGACATTACCAAGGCCGTCATCGCCGCCTATAACCTGAAGTCGGGCGTGCCCGCTCAAACAGCTCAACCGAACGCCACCGCTCCCAAGCCTGCCTCCCAGCCTGCGAAGCCCGCAACGGCACAATAGGGGCGGTGTCCAACACCGTCCAAGGGCCCTGTCGAGCAGGGCCTTTGTGCTTGAATTTGAGGTAGTTAAAAGGACGGAAAAAAACCGGTCTTCCGAGCCGGGAAACCCGAACACCTTCACGCCCACGTTTCTGTGGAAAAAAATGTGGAATACTTGCTCGGCGGAGCGTAGAAAACCCCGGCTTTTCCACTTGTCAAGTCGTATCGGGTTCTGATACAAGATGTAACTCTTTATTTATCAGATAGAAGCCAGCTCGACATACAGAATCTCGACCGGGTTTGCCGGTGAGCAATACTGAACACTGATCTAGTGAGCTTTCCACAATCCCCGATGAACACCCGGTTACTTTGGTGCTCAGTTGCCAGCGAGGTTCCGGTTATTTTTGCTGGTCTTCTCCAACGCGCAAAACGGCAAGAAAAGCTTCCTGCGGAATATCGACTTTTCCAATCCGTTTCATGCGCTTCTTTCCTTCCTTTTGCTTCTCCAACAACTTGCGTTTTCGGCTGATATCGCCGCCATAGCACTTGGCCAATACGTTTTTGCGCAGCGCGGCCACGGTTTCGCGGGAGATGATCTTGGCGCCGATGGCAGCCTGGATGGCAACCTCGAATTGCTGGCGTGGAATCAGCTCGCGCATCTTCGAGACGAGAGCGCGTCCGCGATCGTAAGCAAAGTCGCGATGGACGATGATGGAAAGCGCATCGACGGGCTCGCCGGAGACCAGAATGTCGAGCTTGACCATAGGCGATTCCCACTCGCCGGCGAGTTGATAATCGAGCGAGGCATAACCGCGAGAGATCGATTTGAGGCGATCGTAGAAGTCGAGCACTATCTCGTTCAGCGGCAACTCGTAAGTGAGCATCACGCGCGTGGGCGTTACATACTCGAAGTTCAACTGCCTGCCGCGCTTTTCTTCAACCAGCTTGAGAATGCCGCCAACGTATTCTTCGTTGGTGAGAATTTTGGCCGTGATCACGGGCTCCATTATTCTTGCAATGTTCGTGGGCTCGGGCCAGCGCGAAGGATTGTCGACCTCAATCACGGTGCCCGTGGTGAGCGTGATGTGGTATCGCACACCGGGCGCGGTGGTGATGAGGTCGAGTTCGTACTCGCGTTCCAGGCGCTCCTGAATGATCTCCATATGCAGCAGGCCGAGAAAACCGCAGCGAAATCCAAAGCCCAGCGCGACGGAGCTCTCCGGCTCGAAGAAAAACGACGAGTCGTTGAGGCGGAGCTTCTCCAGAGCATCGCGCAACAGCGTGTGTTCGTGCGAGTCCACGGTGTAAAGGCCGGCAAACACCATCGGCTTGATGTCTTCAAAGCCAGGCAACTGCGCGGCCGCCGGGCGCGTGTCGTCGGTTACGGTGTCGCCGATCTTGGTGTCGCCGACGTTCTTGATGGTGGCCGCAAAAAAGCCTACTTCGCCGGCGGTAAGCAGGCCAATCTCGACGGGCTTGGGCATGAGCACGCCCATCGATTCCACTTCAAAGGAC
>CAZSVJ010000330.1:0-3128 GCA_964610185.1 uncultured Occallatibacter sp.
CCACACCTCGCCGAAGATTGTCGCGTTTCCAGGGGAAACCCCCTGAGCATTGACGTAGGACTCGTCGTTGGGGCCGGAGATCGAAGCAATCGATGGACTTAGAGTTTCCCAATAATAATAGAAACTGGTGCTGGTCCCGACGTACGATCCGAAGCAATACCCGTAATTATCTCCACTTTCGGTCAGGCCCACTTCGGCAAAAAGCTCGCCGAGGTCGGCGGACTGTCCGACGGCTACACTTGTTGTATAAGGCTCCCAATTGCCGCCGATGACCGCCGCATATATGCCGCAACTCAAGCTGCGCGCGGAGTAAGTTCGGGGATTAGATTGCAGCAGCCGGCCCGTGCCTCCGAATTGCCGCGCCAAATACCAATTGGCCTGGCCGCTTTGCAGGCTTCGAGGAAGCACGTAACCGCTGTCGTCTTTCACCTGGTTTTCAATCAGCTCGCCGATGTCGATGGCTTTAGTCTCGAGCGGGGCGAGCGTGTACTTTTTGCTCCAAAAGGCCTGCCCGCTCGCAACCAGCACCGTGAAATCCTCCGCCGCGGCGGTCTCGTTGAACAGCAGAATCGCCGAATGTGGGGCACCCGCCCGCGCCGCATGATCTTAGGACAAATGAATCACCTGGAGCACGGAACGCATTGATACCGCGACCGGTTCCATTCCAGCCGGCAGCCGATTGTGCGTGATTCGTCCGTGCAGAAGCTACGCGTCCCGTCGATATTCTCCCTTGCAGGTTCAGCTTGGATCGCGTAGCCGTCCTCCGGCTGGCAGTGGACTGTAAAAAAATATCCGCTTTCTAGGACCGCATTGTGTGTTATGTAGTTCCAATCTTTTGTGCTAAATGGCGGACCGGAGTAGCGTCTTTGGAGAGTGGCCCCGTCACACACTGACAGACCGTCGGCGACGGTTTTCTCGACCGATTGTTTGAGCGCCACAAATCTTGAAGCTGCTATACGGTCATTTTGAGCAATACGATAGGACAAGGCGAGCGGAGTGGCCGCAACAACAGCAAGTTCAAATGTCAGGCTGAAGATTAAAAGAATCCAGAGGCTGCGAGGACGCATTCCACCAAAAGGTGCGAACATGCGGATCACGAGCGAGGCCACAAGCGCCACAAGCAGGACAGCAATCGTAACTCCTGCGACAACCAATGGAGTATACGAAGCGCTAACCCCATCCAATGGCTGCCAAATAAAATACCCGCTGTAGTCTCCTAGAAAAGTGCAGACCGAAACGTCAGTCACGATCGCGAACCGACGTTGAGGGAATAGAGAAGTTGTCGAGGCTGCCAGAAGAGCGATAAAGGGCAGCGGCGCCCACCATGGAAGCAGTCCCCGGGATGCGATGACCGGATACCACGAAAACCAAGAACCGGCTCCGATTGCAATTAAGGCCCTTGCTTGCCTGGTCATGGTCTACAAATTGCCTCCTAATCCCAAGTGAAAGAACACATAAAAGACAGTTTCAGACGATGTTTCGTCTTTAGACAAGGGCAGAATGGCTCGCCAAGTTCGTCCTCCAACCTGCTTGAAGAGACCGGACTGTGAAAAAGGACCCGCTCCCGGTCCAATGGGGGGCAAGCCCGAAGGCGGCATACGATCCGGGCGGGGCGTCGGTCGTCAACGAGATTCCCCGCGCGAGACCATGCCCTTGGCCGTCTTGCGCGGGGCTGTTCTGGCTTGGCTCGAAATCGAGAGGGTCGCCCGCCGTGCTGTTGCAGGCCGGAGTCACCACCGTGCCCCAGGCCGGGACGGCGACTGTCTTCGAGAAGGCAGCCGCGCCCGTGCTGAAACACTGGATGGTTACATTCTGCGCCGACGCGGCTACGCTTGTTATCCCCACAATCGGGGAGCCATGCCCTGCGTCGGCAACGGCGCGCTGCACAGGCGAGTTGTTCGGATTGGGTCTTGTCGGCTCATACTCAATGTAGTTCGGCTCCGTTGAGCCTGAATAGGTGATGGACATCTGGCCGATGACGCCGATGCCTGTGCCGTCGGCAGCCGGCGCGATCTGCACGCTGCCTCTGGTCGCGTTGGAATGAGCGGAAACCAGCAGATCGCCGATATCGATTTGAACCTGATTTCGCGCAGCTATATCGATGCGCTGCTGGGCGGCCACGTCCCCGCCGGCATCGCGCACGGTCACGTCGACATAGGTAGAGACCGAGTTGCTGTTCACCAACACCGCGGTACTCTTGAAACTGGATTTCGAAATGAACAAAGGCAGAAGGAATGTCAGCGATCCGGGTTCCCCTTGGCAGGCGCCGCCAGGGGCGCAGCTCAATCCCTGCGGCCCTTTGGGAGGGGGTGTTTGGCCGTCGGCGTTCTGGATCTGTTGCGGCATCGGGGCTGCCGCAATTGTCTCAGAGCCGATTTGCAGAGCAAGAAGAAGCACAAACAGCGCAGGCAGTTTCAACGATCAACCTCCAGCTCGGGGAAGCGGTACTTATCGTATGGGGAATGATGAAGACGCTTTAGGTATTTTTCAAGTTAAAACATGCTTTGTTTAGTAGGTAGTAAATATCTTCTACGGGGTGCCGCGTCCCTTAAACTGCCGATGAAACCGCGAGCCGAGACCGAACGCTGCGCAAATGTTACATTCGTGTTAAAATCGAACCTCACGGAGCGGATACGCATAAATCACCCACCCTCCAGATCGATCTAGATGATCCTTTACCTAATGCGCCACGCCAATGCAGGACTTCGCCGCGAGAACCCCGCTCTCGACGCCAAGCGAGGCCTCGTCAAAGAGGGCAAAAGCCAGTGCATGTTGATGGCACGGGTTTTAAGCGCCCTCAAGGCGCAGGTCGATGTCATCGTCTCCAGCCCGCTGAAACGCTCCCTGCAGACCGCGCAGTTTGTGGGCACCGAGCTTGGCTACGAATCCAAAGTCGAAGTCAGCAAGGCTTTGTCTCCAGGCGCGGATTACGCCGCCTTCCAGGACATGCTCGCCAAGTATTCCGATCGCGAAGGCGTGCTGGTGGTCGGCCACAACCCCAATCTCTACCAGTTCCTCGGCCGCCTAGTCACCGGCAACGGCGGCGCCGCCATCCGCCTGCGAAAAGGCTCCATCGCCCGCATCCGCATGGATCGCCATCCGCCCATCCTGCAATGGCTCATCGATCC
>CAZSVJ010000331.1:0-3128 GCA_964610185.1 uncultured Occallatibacter sp.
TGTAGAGATCCCCGAGCAGCGTGTAGCCATCGCGGATGTCTTCCAGGCGTCCGTTGTTCGAGCCGATGGTTTCAAGCATCACAGGCACCTCGCTCCAGCGGCTCTTTTCCGCAACCAGTGCTTGCGCCTGCGCGTAGAGGGCAGCGGATTCATCGGCCGCCTGAAATTTGAGGCCAACAAAGTCGATGCGGCGCGCACCGAGTTCGAGAGCATCCAGGGCCTCCGGATTCTCGAGTCTGCCTGTGTGCAGCTTTGCCGCCGCACGCGCCTCGGCTACAAGCGTGATTGCGCGCTCGGCGTGGAGACGCAGCTCGCCGGCAGCGGGCCGCAGCTTCGCGGCCACCTGTTGGCCCTCCTTCGTGAAAGGGTCGATCCAAAAAAGATTATCTTGCGCATCCACGAGTCCGGCCTTCTTGAGGACATTGTGCGCGGCCATCAGCTCATGGTGGGCCTGGCTCACCTTGCCGGTTGCGTCGCCATGAAATGCAAGCCCATAAGCAGATGTAAAGGCATCCTCCGAGCTCTCGCCCGGCTGCCAGCCGGCCGCGGCGCCGAACAAAACACCGAACCAGTTCTCGTCGAAGATGCCCTCGCCATCGTCGTTCCAAACCGTGTTCAACTCGCCTTTGGCGCCGAGCTTCTGGCCGTCGCGCACAAAGGCGCGAATGTTGCCCAGAGCCTCATTGTTGTTGGGGTAGAGGCGATTCCAGTTGTTCACGCCGGGCGCAACCCAGGTCTCAAGGCCGGCCTTGGTGAACGGCTCAATCAGCGGCGTAAAATCCGGCTCGGCATCATAGCGCCAGGGAACGGCGATCATGTCCTTGGGCAGCGTGCCTACAAGCTCTGGCGAGTTGCCCGCAATGTCGCCCCAGAAAAGAAGCTGCTTGCGGTTGGGCTCAAGCGTGGTGTGGATCTGGGTGAGAAAATCGAGGTAAACCGCTCCCAGGCCGCGCGTCTTCACCGCGTCCCGCGTCCTGCCCAGTCCCAGTTCGAAGGTCTCATCGGCGCCGATGTGCGCGTACGGCCCAGGAAAAACTTTCGCCAATTCAGCAAACCAACTGGCGATCAGCGGCAGAGTGCCGGGATCGCCGGGCGCAAGAACGGAACCGTGCGGGTTTTCGCCGAGCGGTGAAAACTGCTCGAACTTGAGCACGTTGTGCAGATGCCCGAACGACTCCTGCTCGGGGATGATGGTGATGTGATACTGCGCCGCATACGCAACCATTTCGCGCGCTTCGTCCGGGGTCATCGCGCCGCCGGGAATGGCTGCGACTGGTGAGCTTTCGTATGCGAACGTATGCTCAAAGTAAGGCGAAAAAATGTTGACCTTGTAGGCCGCCAAGGTGCGAATTTCGCGCTTGAGAAAATCCATGTTTGGCAGCGGGCCTCGCGACCAGTCGTCGGAGAGCCCGCGATGCGCCATCGCCGGCCAGTCGCGGATGGTGGGCGCGAGCAGCACGGCGTCTTTGCCTCGGCCGCGGATCAACTGCTTCACTGTCTGTGCGCCGTAGAAGATGCCCGCGGAGGTCTCGGCTATGACGGCAAGGCCGCCCTGGCCGTCGGGCAAGATGACGTACCCTTCATCGTGCATAGCCGGATCGAAACTGAGATGATGGCGCGCGAGCAGCGCCTGCGCTGTAGCAGACTCGGCACGCTCAAGCCGAATGTGGGGGGCATCGGAGTGCGCGATTCTCTTGCCGTGGCACTCCTCGACGAGATCCTTGGCGGTGAATTCATCGTCAGCATTTCTTTCAGCGGAGACAAGAAAGCCGCGCTCCGCAATCGGGATCGACTGCACCGCGCGGCACTCGCGCGGCGTGGGTATCAATTGCAGGTCGTCGCACGAAGGCGTAAAAGTAGATTGCGCAAATGCGCCGACTGCGACGCACAGCATGAGCCAAGGAGCAAAGGCAGAGTGAATTCGCATAGGTTTCCCTGACAACGTTGAATCGCTTGTCAGCCTAGCGTATTGCCACCGCTCCTGTACACCGGGATCAAGGGCGGTCGGCATGCAGTGCCAATGCGCAGCGATTTTTTCATTCCTATAGCCCTAGAAATCCGCGTAATGCCTCGTTGACAGCCGAAAGGGTGGCGGCGTCGACACGGCCGATTCGCGGGCCCAGTTTCACTCGGGGCACGGCCGTGGCCTTGTCGACCATGATTTGCGAAGTCTTGCGCAGGCCTGTCCGTCCGCTGGCCGTCACTGTAACCCTGAACAACGGCGCGTTATGAATCTCGCTGGTCAACGGCAACACAATTACCGAAGGGTGCTCGTCGAACGCATCTGCTTGCACCACCAATGCCGGGCGTGGCTTGCCATAATCGCCGGAAACGGCCGCCGTCACCAGGTCGCCACGCTTCATCGGCCGCCTTCCAGCGCGCTCACATCCTGGATCCAACGCATCACCTCGGCCTCATCCTCAGATGCGGCGATCAACGCGGACTGGCGTCGCGCCTCGGCGGCAAAACGGCGCTTGCGCGCTTCCTCAACATAGTCGAGCATCAGCGAGCGCAACACCTCCGAGACTGGCCGGTCCTCAGCCTCGACCGCTGCCGCGAACCGCTGCTTGAGTTCGGCGTCGATGCGGAGGCTTAATGTCGATTCTCTTGGACGGGATATAGCCTGGGGCATATCACACTTCCTATGTACAGATATTACTTACATTCTGTCATTACGGCAAGTGATACTGCCGTCCATCAAGCCGATTGGCCGCGCGAGCGCATCGTTTCGCGCTACAATCTTGCCATGCAGGTCACAGTCGACATTCCCGACCAGTTTGTTCGCAACATAGTGTCCGAGGGTACAGACGCGGCGCGGCGATTGCTCGAGGACTCGGTAGCTGCCTCGTATCGCGAACGCCGGCTCACCATGGAGCAGGTGCGCCAACTGCTCGGCTTTGCCACGCGCATGGAGGTCGATCCATTCCTGCAGCGTTACGAAATCTACGACTATTCGATCGACGATCTGCGCGAGGATATGGCTGGCCTGGATGATATGTTGGGAGCGCGGCCCAAGCGCAAGTTTGCATGATTGTCGTTGCCGATACCAGCCGAGTAGAGTCTAAAGCACCACGAGCCGAACCTGTAACTTGCCATCTTTTGAGGATCTGAAACCCTCTAAGTCATTT
>CAZSVJ010000332.1:0-3072 GCA_964610185.1 uncultured Occallatibacter sp.
GGCGGAAGACTACAAAAACGCTAAACCTGCACCCGATCCATTCCTCATTGCCGCCGAAAAACTCGGCGTAGCTGCGAAAGATTGTCTGGTCTTTGAAGACACTGCCTTGGGCATTCAGTCTGCAACTGCTGCTGGAATGGCTTCCGTGATGGTCCCGTTTATTATGCACAGAAACTGAGGAACCGGAGGCCGCCGCGGAACGTAGGTGAATTACATGCCCGCCAACAGAAATGAAATGCAATCGCAAGAAAAGGCGCAAAGCAATCTACAATTCGACGGCGAACCGCGAGTGCAATGGCTTCCCTTGCTGACAATCGCCGCCGCGATGACGCTCCTCCACATGCTCACAAACGGCCGTTACGGCTTCCACCGCGATGAGCTTCAATTCCTCAGCGACGCCCGCCATCTCGACTGGGGTTACGTGTCCTACCCGCCGATGACGCCGTTTCTCGAGCGCATCAGCCTCGATCTCTTCGGCCTCTCGATGGTGGGCTTGCGGCTTTTTTCCGTCATTGCCCAGGCTGTGGCTATTGTTGTCACCGGGCTGATGGCCAAGGAGCTTGGCGGCGGCCGTCTCGCCCAAGTCACCGCAGCTCTCGCCGTAGCTCTCTCCCCGCTTCCATTGTTTGAAGGGACGGAGTTTCAATACACGACATTCGATTACCTGTGGTGGGTGCTGATCGCCTACTTCACGATCCGCCTGCTCAAGACAGAGAACCCGCGCTGGTGGCTGGCTATCGGAGCTGCGGTGGGTCTTGGGCTGGAGACCAAGTATGCCATCGTGTTTTACATCGCTGGACTCGTCGCCGGCGTTGCGTTTACTCGTGCGCGGCGATTCGTCTTGAGCGGCTGGTTCTGGGCCGGAATTGCGCTAGCTCTTCTGATCTTCCTTCCCAACCTGATTTGGCTTGTTCGCCACGATTTTATCTCCTACGATTTCCTCCACCACATCCATGCGCGCGACGTAGGCGAAGGCCGCGCCGATGGGTTCCTGAAAGACCAGTTCTGGATCTGCGTGAACCTTTTTTCAGCTCCGGTCTGCGTGCTAGGCCTTATTGGCTACGCGAGAGATCGCCGCTACAGGATGCTGGCCTGGATGTACCTGGTCCCGTTGGCGCTCTTCTTCTTCGCCAAGGGCCGAGGCTACTACATGGCCGCTGCGTATCCGATGCTGCTTGCCATGGGCGCGGCCGCGGGTGAGCGGTGGGCCGCTTCCCTGCCCAAGCTGGGCCGTCGGACACTGGAAGCCGTTTTCTTCACCGGTCTTGCGGCCTGCGGAGCGTACATCTTCGCGGTGATTCTTCCATTGCAATCCAGCGGCCCCATCCGGGATTTCGCGTTAAAGAGGAACGGCGATCTTCGCGAAGAATTCGGCTGGAACGAGCTGGTCAAGACGGTTGCCGGCATCCGCGATTCCCTGCCTCCGGACCAGCAGGCACACCTGGGAATCACAGTGGGCAACTACGGCGAGTATGGCGCCATCGAAATCCTGGGTCCGGCGTACCATCTGCCGACCCCCATCGGTACCACTAACTCGGCTTGGCTGCGGGGATATCCAACGCCGCAGCCCACGACGATCATCGCCCTCGGAATACCAAAGAAGGAAGCCGAATCGATCTTCACCGGCTGCCGCCTAGCGGGCCGCAACGGCAATGCGGAAGGAATCAAGAACGAAGAGAGCCAAGACCACCCCGACATCTTCGTCTGTGGGCCGCCGCGCATGCCCTGGGCCGAGCTTTGGAAGAAGCATCGCGACTTCGGCTGATCCCTTGTTGCGGTAGCTGTCTGGCCCCTAGCGCAGGTTTCATATCGATCGTCTCAAGGGCAGTACGCTGTGGAGTCAGTACAGCAGCACAGCCACTCGGTAAGCCGTAAAAGAGTTGTCGGCCATCTCCGGCGGGCAGCTTCCCACAGCGGCTTGACGATACTGTCCCGAAGAAATGCGATCCACCAAGGCGCCGGGCAGGCGGTCCAACTCGGAGCGCTGCCAGAGCATTAGAAAGCCTGGCTGCCTGCTGGTTGTGGCGAGATCGCCCCGCACGCAAGAGGCGCGAGCATCGGCTGGATCGGCGGTCGGGTCCACGCCGCTCCTGCGCAGCATCCCCGCAATTGAGGCCTCAACCTGGGTTTGCGTCAACACCGGCACGGATCGTTCGTAATCGGCCACGGCGTAGAGCACGCCTCGGCTGGCCACCACTGCCACGCCGACGCGGTTCACATCGGGGTTCAGCAGGTTGGCGCGATGGTCGGGGGAGTGCATCCAGGCGGCATGAATCGATTCGGGCGATGAACCGATCGCGACATTCTCTTCGATCAAGCTGAAGTGCGCGCCTGACTGACTTGCGCGACCCGTAACATCGGCCTCACCTCCGTAACGATGAGCGATCGGCCCTTCGGCTGCCATCCGCAGGCAGTGTTGCCGCGCCGCGGCAGCAAGCGCCGGGTCCCATTGCAACGGACCAGGCTGAAAAGCCCCGGCCCCAACTTCCGCGCGAGCCTGATTGGCCAGCATCGCAATCTGCCAGGCTTCAGGCTGAACTTGCACGGCCCTGAGGTCAGGCGAAGCCGACTGCGCCATGCTCACGATTGGAGCCAGCGCCAGACACACGATGAGGCCTTTTGGCAGCATATTCATGACTGAACAAACACGATTCTAGTGCCGCAGTCGCGGTATGCTTGCTATGCCAATGGCTTTTCAAATTACCAATGTGTTATTCAATTCCCGATCCCGCATTCGCCGCCAGCCTCTGGCCGTTTTGGGAGCGTTGCTGCTCACCTGCTTTTTCGTGGCCGGCGTCGCCTCGCCCTGGATCGCCCCGCACAATCCGGCCGCCATCGATTTGCTTCACCGGCTGGAAGGACCTTCCGCCGCCCACTGGGCCGGAACCGACGAGTTGGGCCGCGACACGCTCTCCCGCCTGCTGTGGGGAGCGCGCCTTTCGTTGGCCGTTTCCGTGACCGTGGTATCCGTGTCGCTGGCCCTGGGGCTGGCGATTGGAGGTCTTGCCGGCTACCTCGGCGGCTGGGTCGATACGGCTCTGACCACATTCGCCATGAATACTTTTCTCGCTC
>CAZSVJ010000333.1:0-3039 GCA_964610185.1 uncultured Occallatibacter sp.
AGAAAATCGCATTCATCACTGGCGGAAATCGTGGACTCGGCTTCCAAACCGCACTCGACCTGAAGGACGCGGGCGTGAAGGTCGTTATCGGTTCCCGCGACCTGGCTCAGGGCGAGGAAGCCGTTAAAAAGCTTCGCGCCGCGGGCGTTGACGCCGATGTGCTTCAGTTCGACATCACCAAACCGGCCGATTACAAGGCCGCATACGACTACTTCAACTCCAAATTTGGCCGCCTCGACATTCTCGTGAATAATGCGGGAATCGCCGGCGGCACGTTCCCCGGCACAGGCCCCGAACATTCCGCTTCAGAGGTTCCTGGTGACCTGCTCCACAAAGTCTTCGAGACCAACTTCTTCGCGCAGGTGGCCCTGACCGACGCGCTGCTGCCGCTGCTCAAGAAGAGCCCCGCCGGCCGCATCGTCAACCTCTCCAGCATTCTTGGATCGCTGACTTTGCACGCCGATCCGAAGTCGCCAATCTACAACGCCAAGTCGTTTGCTTACGACGCATCGAAGACCGCGCTGAACGCCTTCACCGTGCACCTTGCCTGGGAGCTGCGCGACACCAACATCAAGGTTAATTCCGCGCACCCCGGCTGGGTGAAGACCGACATGGGCGGCGAGCAAGCGCCTATGGAATTGAGCGAGGGCGCCAAGACCAGCGCGGCGCTGGCTACGCTGCCCAACGATGGGCCGAGCGGCGGGTACTTCCACCAGGGGCAACCGCTGCCCTGGTGAGCAAGCGACACTTACCGGCCTCATATGATCCTTGCGGGGCCGGTTCCTTCGCTCGATTTCAGTCTTTACTCTGCTTGCTGCTGTAAATTAAGCGCATACCGCGCGTGTCTGCGCTCGCCGGTGCGGACAAGCGCGCCCTTTTCTGTCAGGTCAGCAAGATCGCGTGTCGTGGTGGCGGGAGAAGCTCCGGTGATCGTGCTGTAGTTGCCAGCGCTAAGTCCGCCTTTGAATCCTTCGGGACCTTCCCTAAGCATGCGCTGGAGCGCCTTCAGTTGCCTTTCGTTGATGTTGTCGCGCAGCCTGTCAAGCAGCTTGACCTTGGCAATCAGGAACTCCACCTGTGCGATGGTCCGGCGCTGCGCCTCCAACGCAATCTCCGCGAACCAGTCAACCCACTGTGTCGCATCCATCTGCTTGCTGGCCCTTTCAAGAGCGTCGTAATAGCTCTTTCGGTGAGCGAGAAGCGTCGTGGACAGACCAACGAATATTGGCTGACCCAAGCTATGCGCAATCGCCTTTTCAGCAATGGCTCGACCGATCCGCCCGTTGCCGTCTTCAAACGGATGAATGGACTCGAAGTACAAATGGGCGATGCCTGCTCTGGTAATGGCCGGCAGCGGCTCCGTGCCATGAGGCTCCGTTCGAGCAAACCATGAAATAAACCGCTTCATCTCGACCGGGACCCTGCTCGATGGTGGAGCTTCAAAATGAACCTTCTGCGCGCCTATGCGCCCGGAGACAACCTGCATCGGTTCAGGGTTGGTGCGGTATTTTCCCATGTCGGCAAGATCGCCGCGGCCAGCAGTCACCATCCGGTGCCAGCGAAACAACATCTCGTTCGAGACTGGCTGCGAGGACGACCGGTAAAGATCGACCATCATCTCGGCAATGCCCTGCTCCGCCCGCGCAACGCGCAGCGTATCCGCAGCCAGACCAAGCTGACGCTGGATGGACGATTGAACGCTGGCCCGATTGAGGATCTCTCCTTCAATCTCTGAAGTCGTCAGGGCCTCACCACTCATCGCTTCCACCAGGAGCAGATTCCGGTCGTCTTCTCGCAAGTGCTTGACCGTACCGATTACGACCCCCGTTCGAAGCAAAAACTGCTCCTCGGCCGCATTTGTTCGGGAGTGGTCCCAGGTGAAATTCGGCCAATCCGGTTTTTGCCAGTTCCATCTCATGAGCGATAGGGACTCTTTCTATCGATCATTATATGCGTATTTAATGAGCGATACAACCGAAATCTATCGATCATTGTAAGCCGGCCATGGCAGAATTCTCAGGTCTCATCCGACGCGGTCCGCCACGGCGAAATCCCCACGGCGATCCGGCGAACCGGGCAGCCCCCACGGATATACTATTGTCTAAAGTCACAAATCAATCGGGGCGCGATTGGGCGAACCGGCCATCGGTGCCTCGATTCTATTTTGGATCGGTCATGCGTGTCTTCCGCCTAGCTTGTCACTTTTCGATTGCGGTGCTTTGTCTATTCATCGCCTGTGCGGCCCTGCACGCGGGCCAAGGGGACAAGAAGCCGGAGCTGACTCCGTTGATGACCGCCGCCGCAAACGACGACCTACAGGCTGTTCGTCAGTTGATCGCGAAAGGCGCAAACGTTCGTCAACGAACAAAAACCGGCGAGACAGCCCTCTACGAAGCCATTGAGCGCCGCAATCTTGCCAAGGACAACCTGCCCATCGTCGATGCATTGCTGAAGGCCGGCGCCGATCCGAACGAGGTCGAGGTTTTCGATACCAAGGCACTCGTCGTTTCGCTCACCAGGGAGTACGGCAACCCCGAGGTAACGCTGCTGCTGCTGCGCTCCGGCGCTCGTGTTCCGCTCAGTTGCGAAGACGGAGACCCCGTGGTTGCGCTGGCCACGATGAGCAGCAGCGTTGAAGTGCTGAAGGCGCTGCTTGCGGTCGGCGCCCCGGCTGACTGCCCCGGCATTCACGGCCAAACGGCGCTGCACTTCGGCGCGATGAACGGCGACACCGATCGCGTGGCGGTTCTGCTCCAATACGGCGCCAACCCGAACCAGCGGGACGACGATGGCAGGTCGCCGCTTGACGATGCCACGACAACAAGTTTCGACGATACCGTTCAAGCTCGATTTCAAAAAACTCGCGAACTGATGAACGCCGCGCTGAGCAAAGCCACCGAGAAATAAGGTGAGCGCGTGGGTTGATGGATGGACCGCGCAGAGCGCATCGTGAGGCTCATTTGCTTCCCAGGTCTTCCGCCGCGGCGGATGAGACCTGGGAAACCGGCCACTGCCCTGGTAGGAAGGCCGGCCTTCGAC
>CAZSVJ010000334.1:0-3007 GCA_964610185.1 uncultured Occallatibacter sp.
AGAGCGATGCTGCAATGGGGCCAACAACGTTCTCACGCAGACACTTTAGCCCCTGGCATTTTCGCTTTGTGGAATGCTCCGGTCCGCAGGGCTGAGCCCCCCGGGGGACGAAGGAAGAGCTTTTGCGGCACGGCTAGAGCCATGCCCTGTTACAAAGCCTTACCCATTCGTCCCTTTGGCCGCAGCGCCGGAGCAAGCCTTTATATTCGTCTCCCTGGGATCTCAAGGGCTAAAGCCCTTGGCTAGTACTTCACGATCGCAGCGAATGAGTCGGGCTTGAGGCTTGCGCCGCCCACCAATGCGCCGTCAATCTCTTCCTGGCCGATGAGGGCGTTCGCATTGTCGGGCTTGACGCTGCCGCCGTAGAGAATGCGGATCGCCGCGGCCACATCTGCGCCCAGCATTTTGGCCACTTCGGCGCGAATGATCTTGTGCGCGTCCACGGCAATCTCGGGCGTGGCGGTCTTTCCGGTGCCGATGGCCCAGACCGGCTCATAGGCAATCACAATGGGCGCGGCAGCTTCGGCGGTAATGCCGGCAAAGGCCCCGGTGATCTGAGTCTTCAGCACGCTGGCCGTCTCACCGGCCTCGCGCTCGGCAAGCACTTCACCAATGCAGACAACCGGGATAACGCCGTGCTTGAGCGCGGTGTGCAACTTTTTGTTGACGATCTCGTCGGTCTCTGCGAAGTATTGCCGCCGCTCCGAGTGGCCGATGAGGGTATGCGTTCCGCCCACGGCCAGAAGCTGGCCAACGGAAGTTTCGCCGGTGTAAGCGCCCTCCTCGGCAAAGTGAATATTCTGCGCGCCGACGGCCACATTCGAGCCCTTGGCCGCTTCAATCACCGTGGGCAGCAGCACGGGCGAGGGAAACAGTGCAATCTCGTCGCGAGTGTGCCCCGCAACGAGCGGCAAAAAAGCATTGACGAAGGCCTTGGCTTCGGCCGGCGTCTTGTACATCTTCCAGTTGGCGGCGATAAGAGCTTTACGGGGCATTTTCAGGGTTCCTCGACTTGATTCTAGCCGATGGGATTTGGAGGCAGGGTGACGCCGGGCACAGCGGGAGGAATGAGGACAGATTCCGCATCGGAGATTCTCACAGATGCAGCACTTCCACGCAAAAGGCATTCGCACTCAGAATCTTTGTGCGCCCAAGCTTGTCCAGTTGCAGGAGTCCGGAGCGCTTGTCCCCGGTCACCGCGTAGTCGGGTTGCGCTGCTTCCATCAGATCGAGCAGGTAGCTGTCTGTAGGGTCGGCTGCCTCGTGCTTGCGCGGCAGCGGACCCTCCCAGACGGTCGCGCTATACAGGTGATTGAGCATGTCGCCGATATGGTGAGGTTGGAACAGATCGCGGAACTTTGGGTTGCGGCTCGCCGCGCGAATCTCGTCGATCTGCTGCTTGCAGGTGAGCAAATAAAACCTGCCATTCCTCCAGGCGTGAACAGTGCGCGCAGAGTAACCCAGCGGAGAGATCAATGCGCTGAAGTAGATGTTACTATCCAGCAGTACGAGCATCAACGCATCCGCGCCCGTGCCCATTCGAGAGACTCTTCAACCGCTGCTTCAATCTCTTCCAACGGCACATTTGCGTTGCGCTCGTGGACTGCCTTGAGCGCAGAGTCAAAGATGTGTTTGTTCACCGCCTCCTCGACAAAGCGGGAGAGATCGCCCTTCTTGCCTCGGCCTTGGTGGGCAAGAAACTCGCGCAGCGACTGGTCGATTTTCTTGGAGACAACGAGATTCCAGCGAGTGGTGTTAGTTGCCATAGAAGACTCCACTCTTAATATACACCTAAACACCTAAACACCGATAGATGGTTGGTCATTCGGCCCGGATGCTCGCACCGCGGTCAAATCGTCCGGCACTTCGCCGTTCATGAAGGCGTCGCGATGATCGGGGTCGCCCAGATCCATCTTGAAGTGATGCCAAGTGCCGTCATGCAGGACGCCCATGTTCCAGGGCCCTGAAACGGAGTCGGAAAACTGCCATACGATGTGGAAGCCCTCCTCATTGGTGAACCCCTCGCCGTCAGCCTGGATGATCGCGTCTCCACGCTCCCAGAGAGCCGAGCGCAGCGCATGGAGCGCGTTGCCGCCCTCTTCAGTCTCCGCTCCTTGCAGGTGCTGGAAGGCGTACACGGTTTTGACCTCAGCCAGATAATCCGTAAGCCAGTCAACGCCGCTTGCGGGCTTGCAATCCTGGATTTCTTCGAGGAAGTCGGCGATCTGGTCTTGACCAGTCGATCCATCGTTCACCGGATTCCGCTCGATGACAGCGACCTCGACTTCGTCGTTGCCGACGAGCAGCAGAGTCTCCCAGTCTTCCTCATCGCCGCTCTCGACTGCGAGTTTGTAATCGGGATGCGCATCGCGAATCAATTGCGAGAGCTCGTCGAAGGATGGGAACTCCTCCTGCTTCGATAAGACTCGGGTGTAATACGCCACTGATTTTCTCCTGGGAATGCAATGAATGTCCTACGAATCAAGTTTAATTCCATCGAGCATCACCTAGAGCGGGAGGTTCCTCTGAGCCGAACTGCGCTAACCGGCCGGCAGAATTTTGGGATATGCATATAGTATGACCATAATTCGTGACCATGAAAGGGACTGCTACGGCAATCACGATTGCTGCTGGAGAGTTCAAGGCGAAATGCTCGAAGCTACTGGATGAGGCCGCCAAAAAGCGCGAGACGCTGGTGATCGCCAAGCACGGTAAGCCTGTGGCATAGGCGATGCCCATGCCGCCGGAGAAGAACATTATCGGCGCCATGCGCGGGAGTGTGTTGTGGGAGGCTGACATCGTTTCTCCGATTGACCTGGAGCGGGAGGCGATGAGGTGCACGGCGAAGCTCAGCCCCCCGCGAACGCTCCTTCTACTGCTCGATGCGCATACACTGGTTTGGTCGATCGACGAGGACCGAAACTGGGAAAAGAGGCCACGGAATCCAACCGCCGCAGTTTGGAGTTTGAAAAGCTGCAACCCCGCTCCCAACAGGCTGTCGTATTGC
>CAZSVJ010000335.1:0-3000 GCA_964610185.1 uncultured Occallatibacter sp.
ACATCGAGTATCCGGGATTGCCGACCGACTACGTGATGGAAATGGTGCACAAGTTTTACGACGAGTACTACTTCCGCCCCAAGGCCGCTTTCCGTGTGGTGTGGAAGGCCTTTGTAAATCGCGATCTGCCCCGGCTCTATGTCGAGGCGAAAGCGTTCTTGAAGCTGCGCGCGCAGCGCAACAAGATGGTCAAAGTGGCGCGTAGCCACCAGGCCGATCCGCCAGCCCCCATCAGCGCCGGCGCGTAGAACCAATTGAAACGCAGTTCATCGAGGGCGGCGCCTGGCGTCCGCCCTCAACTTGTATCCGAATTAGGTATGAGGATCATCTAAAAACGGATGACTCGCACAAAACTTCTGCCGCGGCAATACATGATCCTGGGACTGGTCGCTGTCTGCGCCCCTCTCGGCGATTCGTGCCTCTCGCGCGGCATGACCGCTATGCCGGCCATCTCTCTCTCTCACCCCGTCACTCTTATTGCCGCAGTGTTCACTCCATGGATCGCCTTCGGGATCGCGTTGCTGATTGCGTTCTTCGCCAGTTATCTCACGGCTCTCTCCTGGGCCGATCTCACCTTCGTGCTGCCTGCTACCGCGTTCGGCAATGTCATCGTCGCACTGCTCTCCCGCTTCTGGCTCCATGAGCCAATCTCGCTGGAGCGCTGGTCGGGGATCGTGCTGATTACCCTCGGCGTTGGTTTCGTCGCACAAGGACCCTCGCTGACGGAGAGGCCGGTCCGCCAAATCTTGGAAATCGAGGGACGAGCGGCCGCGGCAACGGCACTCACAGAATGGCATGAACACACTTCCGCGATCAAAGCCATTGGAACCATTGAAACCATTGAAGAGGAACAGCCGCGATGAACATCGCCTACGCAGCCGCGCATGTCAATCCCTGGTCCGCGACAGCCATGATTGCGTGTGTCGTGCTCTGCTCCACTGCCGGTGAAGTGCTAACCGCGGCCGCCATGAAGTCCCTCGGCGATCTCGATGAAATTCGCGCCCGCTCCGGGATCAAAGGCGCCATTCGCGCCGTTCTTACATGCCCGCTCTTCTTTGCCGGCGTAAGCTTTTTGGCCCTGGCGTTTTTCTCATTGCTGTTCGCGTTGAACCACCTCAACCTGAGCTTGGTTGCGCCCGCATCAGCCTCGCTGACCCTGGTGACCAACGCCATCGCCGGAAAGATGTTTCTCAAGGAAAATGTAGACCGTCGCCGCTGGAGCGCCGCTGTGCTGGTTTGTATCGGAGTCTATTTGCTGGCGCATTGAAACTGCATTTTACTGTCCCGTAATTGAATGCTCCGTGCCCCATCCATTCGGTCGCCGCGACTACCGAATGGATGGGACACGAGAAACCTCATCATCCGGCCAACCGCATCAAGCCCCGCGGCTTCAAGTCCGCATTCAGAATTGCGCGTGGTTCACCGAGGCTTGCGCAAACAGCTTCCGCCGCAAGATGGCCCGAACGCGCCGCGCTCTCCATCGTCGAAGGCCATCCGGTCGCTGTCCAATCGCCGGCTAGAAACAGGTTCGGCCACGGCGAAATAGCCGACGGCCGCGCGGAATCGATTCCCGGCGGAACGCCGAAGGTGGCGCGCACTTCTTTCACAAACGCAAACTTCTCGAGCTTTGCATCATTCACGCGCGGGAAAAACTCCGCCAGTTCCTTCAGCGCCAGCGCAACGGCTTGCTCTCGCGAAAGCTTGGCAAAACTGCGCGAAGCGCTCACCACCAATTCGATGTAATGCCCGCCTCGCCCCGTCTGCAAGCGCGACTGGTTATACATCCAATGAATCTCGCGGTCTAGCAGCACGGCATGTTCGAGGTCCGTAATCTCCCGGTCAAACCACAGATGAACGCTGCATAAAGGCCAGTGCTGGTGCCGGCCAATCTGCCGCGCCAGCGCTTCCGCACCCTCGGCTGGAGGCAAATGCTGCGACAGCTTTTGCGTCGCTTCAAAAGGTAGGGCCAGAATCAAATAGTCCGAAAGAAACTCGCCCGTGCCCGTGGTTATGCTCCACTCGCCAACCTCTTCATCCCACTCCGCCCCCTCCACTTGAGTTCTCAAGTCCACGCTGCCGCCGCGCTCTGAAAGAAACGGAGTAACGCCCGCATACAACTCACTCAACGGAACGCGGCTCATCCCCATACTGCCAGCCTCCGCCGAGTTCAAGAACAACTCGCGAATCACCTTGGCCGCATACGGCACCGCAATCGAATCGATCTCCGCATTCAGCGCGCTCGCGATCACCAGCCGCCAAAAGCGATTCATTGCGCCCTCGGTTTGTTTGTGCTGCCGTAGCCATTCTCCGAGCGACTCTCCGGTGTCCACCATCGCTTCCGGCCGCATCATTGCACGCATCGCGCGACCCAGGACAATTTTGTCTTGAAGGTTGAAGGCCTTCGCGCTGAGAAAGCTGGGCGCGCTATGGAGCGGCGAGGGCAGCTGGACCGGGCCCAGTCTGAACGGACCCAGCCGCGACCTCCGCCCACCCGGCTCGATCATCGTCATGTCGCTCGTCCAGTAAATCTTGTCCGCGACGCCGATGCGCCGGTAGAACCCGAGAAGATTTGTGCAGCAGCCGAACAGAACATGCTGGCAATTATCGATCACCTCGCCAACGCCTGGATGGAGATACGAACTGGCGCGCCCGCCGAGATAGCCGCGCCGCTCGACCAGACGCACGCGCAGCCCTGCCTCGGCCAACGCGCAGGCAGCGCTCAAGCCCGCCACGCCGGCGCCGATGACCGTGACGGTCTTGCCCGATTTTTCAAGCAGACCGTTCAAATGAACACCCGCGTCAAACCCATCCGCGCCAATCCCACCAACAGAATGCCAACCTTCTCGACCAACGGCACAGTTGCGCGCCGCGAGAACACATCGTAATTCGCGCGTTCAATCCGTTTGAGCAACGCGTGATAAATCCGCACCAGCACCCACAGAGCGGGCCGGCTCTCGCGATCGATCAAAGGCAGCAACAACTGCGCCGACTCGTAGAACT
>CAZSVJ010000336.1:0-2963 GCA_964610185.1 uncultured Occallatibacter sp.
CGTGCCAAGCCGCAAAGAGATTCAATGGTCGCAACTGAGAGTAGGAGCGCTGGTCCTGGTGGCTATGGCTGTGCTCATCGGGATCATTTTCCTCATGTCCGGCTCGAGCGGCGGGCTGTTTGAACATAAGCTCGTTCTTCGGTCCTACTTTGAGAACGCCGCAGGGGTCAAGGATGGCGCACCGGTTACGCTGGAAGGCGTCACCATCGGCAATGTCACACATGTGCGTGTGATCCCTGATCGCAACCCCACGCCCGTTGAAGTAACCATGCAGGTAGGCGGCGAATACGCTTCCAAGCTGCACTCCGACTCAACCGCTTCCATCGACCAGGCCGGCGTTCTGGGCGACAGCTACGTCGACATCAGTTCCGAGCACGCCACCGGCCCCACTCCAATCCAAAACGCCGAACTCAAAACGACCGGCGCGCCCAGCATCCAGGACGTAATCCGTACCAGCGAGGGTTCCATCGAGCAAATCACCAAGCTCATGGGCAAAGTCGAAATCCTTGTGGATACGCTCAACTCGAAAAAGGGTACCGCGGGCGAGTTCATCAACAACCCCGATCTGTATCGCAAGATCGACGCCATCGCCACCGATCTGCAGACCATCACCAGCACCGTCGCCGGCGGCAAGGGCAGCGTGGGTAAGTTCATCACCGACGACACGCTGTACACCCGCGCCAACTCGGCCATCGACAAGCTCGACAAGATCACCACCGAACTGAATGAAGGCAAGGGAAGCGCAGGCAAATTCCTCAAGGACGACTCGCTTTACAACAACCTGAACGCCGCCGTCTCCAACACGAATCAATTGGTGGCCGAGATCAATGCCGGCAAGGGCGGGCTAGGCATGATTGCCAAGGACCCCGCCTTCGCGAAGAAGCTGGATGACACAGTGACACGGTTGGATAATATTTTGACGGGCGTCGACGAAGGCAAGGGCAGTCTCGGACAATTCGTCCAGAACCGCTCCTTCTACGATCATGCAGACCAGACCATGGACCAGGCGCAGCAGTTGGTGAAGAGCATCCGCGAAGACCCGAAGAAGTATCTGGTTATTCGATTGAAGGTGTTCTAGCAGCGAATCGCAGCTCGCGAAAGAAACTGGGTGCTCCAGTTCTCGTCCACCGCGGCGGAGAGACCTGGGATTCTACTAACTTTCCGACCTCTAACTCGTCGTCCCGCCGCCCCGAAACATCCGCCAGAACTCCACGAACCCTTTCAGCCGCACCACCTGAAAATAGTCGTTGGCCACAAAGTAAAAAATGAGCGCCACAGCGCCGATGCCATGCAGCGCGTCAGAGCCGAGCTGATCGCTGAAGGGCAGCGGCGCTGCGGAGAGCACCATCGCCAGCACCATCAGCGCCAGCTTCACAATGCCCATCACTAGGTTGATTTCCACAAGCTTGCCGGTGAAGGATTGGCCCAAACGCAAGCTGCACGCCAGCGCTTGAGCCGGATTGCAATTCTCAAGCAGCATCAACAGCGGCGCAATCGACAGCGCCCAACTTGACAGCGCCCACAGCGTATAGAACCCCAGCGAGAGAAAGATCAGCCAGACTGAGTAGCCCACGAGGTTCGGCTCACCGGCCGTAGTGATGTGCGTGGCTGCCGCCCAAGCAACCGCGCGGTACCAGCCCCAGAATATTGCCAGCAACCCCAGCAGGAACGCAGCCTGCAACACCATCATCTGCAAAACTCGAAGTCCGAAGGGCCTGAAATGCAATCGAGGCTCCATGCGCTTCAAAACAGCGCTGCGGCCCAAGGCGGAAACGACAACCCAGCCCAGTGCAGCCGCGGGAGCAAGCCATTGCAGCGCGCCGGCCGTGCGCGGCTGGTAAAGCGTCCAAACGTGGGCAAGCTGCGTAGCCGCAACCCACGGGTTCTGCGGATCGATCGCATTGAACCCAGTGGAATCTAGCGGAAGCACAGCAAGAATGCGCTGCGCCTGAATCCAGCAAACAGCCAGAAAGGGAATGCCGAAGATCCAACGCCAGCCGACCTCGAGAAGCGTCAGCGACGGCCGTGCAAACACCCAGCCCATCTGCCCGACCAGCGATTGCGTTCCGCGCAACGGAGCAGCCATGTTACTTCACGACCAGGTTGACCAGCTTGCCAGGCACCACGATCAGCTTGACCACGGCCTTGCCCGCAATTCGCGCCTTGACCTTTTCATCCGCCAGCGCCGCGGCCTCAATCGCCTTCACATCTGCGTCGGCGGCCACGCGAACCACATTGACCAGCTTGCCGTTGATCTGGACCGGAATCTCCAGCTCGTCTTCCCTGGCCAATCCGGGATCGCTCTTCGGCCACGGCGCACGAAGAACAGTTCCCTCACCGCCAAGCTCCTCCCACAACTCCGCGGCCAGATACGGAGCAAATGGCGCCAGCAGCAGCACCAGCGAGCGCAGTAGTTCACTCACTACAGCCGCGCTGACTTCGCCCGCCGCCAGTTGCGCGTCGGACGCCTGGATGTCGTTGACCAATTCCATGATGGCCGCCACGCATGTGTTGAAATGCCAGCGGCCTTCAAAGTCGAGCGTGATCTTGGCGATGGTCTGATGCAGCTTGCGCAGCAATTTCAGCGATGTTCCGTCCGGCGAGGCAGCCTGCTGACCTTGCGCCGCACGCGCCACCGGCGCATATTTCATCACCAGCCTGTAGACCCGCGATAAAAAGCGGCTCACCCCGGCCACGCCGTCTTCCTGCCAGTCCAAATCCCGATCCGGCGGCGCGGCAAACAGCGCGTACATACGCGTGGCGTCGGCGCCGAAACGCCCCACCATATCGTCGGGCGAGACCACGTTGCCCCTCGACTTCGACATCTTGGCCCCGTCCTTGATGACCATGCCTTGCGTAAACAACCGCTGCGCCGGCTCGTCATTCTCGACCAGCCCCAGGTCGCGCATCACCTTGGTCCAGAAGCGCGAATAGATCAGGTGCAGAATCGCGTGCTCCACGCC
>CAZSVJ010000337.1:0-2920 GCA_964610185.1 uncultured Occallatibacter sp.
TATCTGCCTTGATGACCGCGGCAGATCGCGTCCAAAGATCGTAAACAGGCTCTAAGAAGCTTCTCGCAGAAGTGCAAGACGGAAATGCAGGTCTCCGCCGCGGCGGGCAGGCTTTCGACTCTCCGCCGCGGCGGACTTCGCTCAGGATGACCGCCTCTTTGGAATGGCGTAATGCTGGAATAGTCGCGATCGTTTGCTTTAACATCTGCTGCATGGCGGAAGACAGCGCCTCAATTTCCGGCGAAGAAGACGCATTGCCTCAGCGGAAGAAGTTTCGCGTCCTCGTCGAATTGGCCGTCGCCTACGCTCTGATCCTCATCGTCTGCTGGACGCCGCATCCCTGGCAACGGCTGCTCTGGTTGGTCACAGCGGCCGCCATCGTGCTGATCACGGCCATCTCATTCGACGGCCTGCAAGCGATGGGCCTGCGCAAAACAAACTTCCTGCGTTCGCTGTGGGTGGTGGGCGCGGCGCTGCTGCTGGCCGCGGCAGCCGTTCTGGTGGCCGCCAAGCTCAATACCTTGCACTTGCCCGGCACATTCGTGCTTTTCATCAAGACTTATTTTGCTTATTCGGTCTGGGCCGCCGTGCAACAGTTCCTGATGCAGTGCTTTTTTCTGCTGCGGCTGCTGCGTTTGCTTCCCAGCGCAAGATTCGCGGCCGTCATAGCGGCGCTGATCTTCGCTCTTGCTCATTTGCCCAACCCCATCCTCACCTCAGTCACTTTGATTTGGGGCTTTGCCGCTTGCCTTGTCTTCTTGCGCTATCGCAACCTCTATCCACTCGCCATGGCGCATGCCATCTTCGGCATCGCCATCGCCGTCACCGTTCCCGGCCCCGTGGACCACAACATGCGGGTTGGCCTTGGCTACCTTACCTACGGGCACACTCACAACCCGCCCCCATCGCAGCCAAAGTGATCATCGAGCGCATTCTTATTGTGCGCCCTCCGTGCCGCCAAACCTTAGTCACCTGGGCCGGATAACTTTGCAGTAACATCCGGCCAGGCCTGCCGATATCTACATTAATCATTCACGGAGACTCATGTGACCCTTCTAACCTGGAACCACGCCTGCGCAGTCGGTATTCGCGCCATGGACGATCAGCACGGCATTCTAATGGATTCGATGAACGAACTGCGCCACGCGGTGGTGCGCGGCCGCGGACGCGAAGAGATCAGCGCGCTACTCGATCAGCTGATCGAGTTTACCCGAATGCACTACTGGAGCGAGGAGCAGCTCATGGAGCAAACCAGCTTCCCCGGCCTGGCGGAGCACCGCGCCGAGCACCACAGCATGCTGGCGCAGATGCTTCAAGTTGCCCATCGCGTGCAATATGGAGAAGGAGTGCCAATGCGCCCGTTGCTTTGCTCCTTGCGCAATGGGTTCATTGAGCACATTGAGAGCATGGACCGGCAGTACGGCCCCTGGCTCAATGAGCGCGGCGTCAATTAGGGGCTGCTCACGATCTGTCCGAAGCTCCTATTCAACTTCCCTGCTCTCCGTCCGATAACCCTTATGTCGGAGTCTTCCGGCATGGAGTAGCAAATGGCGCTTTTGACGTGGGACAACAAGTACTCAGTTGGGGTCAAGTCGATCGATGGACAACACTCCACGATTTTCGGGCTCTTGAACGATCTTCATGCCGCGATGTTGAGCGGCCAGGCCCAGCGGCTGACAGGTCCGCTGCTGCAAAAGCTGGTGCGCTACACCCAGATCCACTTTGCCGAGGAGGAACAAATGATGGCAACGGCAAGTTACCCAGGGCTGACTGTACATCAATCCAAACACAGCGACCTGATCAAGCAGGTAGAAAAATTCGCCTCCCGATTCGAGCGGGGCGAAGTGAACTTGAGCCTCGACCTGATGAACTTTTTGCGCGACTGGTTCGCCAACCACTTTCAGAAAGTCGACCACGAGTATGGCCCCTGGCTGAATGAACGTGGCGCGAAGTGATCTATTGAGTCGCTGAACGCTATTGGCCACGGCGCCAAGGCAATAGCCGGCAGGAGGAATGAAATGGAATTGACGACAGTGGAATTCTTGAATTGGGAAAAAGAGACCAGCGTAGGCGTTGAAGCGATCGATCGCGAGCACCGCGAGCTGGCACAGGCCATTAACGATCTTCATGAATCGATGTCGAAGGGCGACCAAAATGGGCTCACCGGCCCGCTTCTTCGCAAGGTGGCCGAGGTGGCCCGCGTCCACTTCTCATCGGAGGAAGGTTCGATGGCGGACAACAAGTATCCGGGGATGGCTCTTCATCTCTTCAAGCACCAGCATTTGATAGAACAGTTGGATATTCTGCTGGCTCGCGTCAACCGGGGAGGCTTCAAACTGAACGAACACTCCCTGAGCTTCCTGAGCGATTGGTTCAAGGCTCACATTCAGAATGAAGACGCTCAATTCGCCGCTTGGCTCAACGGCCCTGAGAAACGCTAGAGGTTTCGATCGCCTCCGCCCTAGCCCTCAAACGACAACTGAGCGGAAGCCCACAATGGCTGCGGCGGCTTCGGCTCTGAAGCCAGCTCATAGACCAGCCGCTCCAGCACCAGCCGCTTGTCTGGCGGAGACGAGCGCAACTCCAAATCGGCACGCGCAATCAGCTTGAGAGCGCGGGTCAGCTCGCGGCGGCTTTTGTAACGGCGTGCCTGGCGAATCAGATCGTCGGCGGCAAAAGGCGGCATGCGGAAGCCCTGCCACAACGCCTGCCAGATGGCGCGCGAGTCGCGCACATTCTTCTCCAGAATCACCAGCATCTGACGGAAGGTCCGAGCCAGCATATATAAATGGCCGATGGCCGCGTCCTCGCCTGCCTCCGAGCTGTTCAGCAGCCCATGCAGCAGAGCCAGCGCCCTTGCCCGGTCGCGCGCGCTGATGGCGTCAGTCAATTCATATAGCGAGCGCTGCTTTGCGGCCAG
>CAZSVJ010000338.1:0-2743 GCA_964610185.1 uncultured Occallatibacter sp.
ACGCAGCAGATGGTCGAGGGCGAACTGCTGCAGATTCAAAAGCTGGGCAAAGCCGTCTCCGAGGCGGAATATTACGACCTCATCTTCCGCAAGACCGCGTGCCTGTTTGCAGTTTCGATGCGGCTGGGCGCGGTGCTTGCCGGCGCAAGCGAAGCTCAAGAGACGAACCTTGCAGCGTATGGCCGGGCTGTTGGTTTGGCTTTTCAGATTGTCGACGACGTGCTCGACTTGACGGCCACCGAGGAGGTTCTGGGCAAGCCCGTGGCCAGCGACCTGCGAGAGGGCAAGGCAACCTTGTCCGTCATTCACTCGTTTGATCACGGCCGGGCCAGCGATCGCCAGGCCATTCAGCGGGTGCTTGACGACCGCAGCTTTGAGAACGTGAGCCGCCAGCAAATTCAGGAAATTCTGCATCGCAACGGCTCGGTGGAGTACGCCATGTCGGTAGCCGACCGCTACGCTGAGCAATCCCGCATGGCGCTTGCCGCGCTGCCGGACTCCGAGTTCAAGCGCGCCCTGCTGTGGGTGCCTGACTTTGTGGTGGCGCGGGACAAATGAGGGCGAATACAAAGATTGCCAAGCCCGAGTGGGTCGCCGTTGACCGCTACTTCTGCGAACTGCTTGCGCCAAGCGAAACTGACGATGTCTTCGACGCCGCTCTGGCCGCAAACAAGCAGGCTGGCCTGCCGGAGATCGACGTTACGCGACTCCAAGGCAAATTCCTCGAGTTTCTGGTGCGCATCTCCGGCGCGCGGCGCGTGCTTGAGATTGGAACGCTAGGCGGCTACAGCACTCTTTGGCTGGCCCGTGCGCTGCCTGAAGACGGAAGGATTGTGACCTTGGAGTTCGACCCGCATCATGCGCAAACAGCGCGCGAGAATCTACGCAATGCCGGCGCGCTGGACCGCGTCGATCTGCGTGTAGGCCGCGCCGTCGAAAGCCTTCCAGCATTGGAAAACACGGCCGCCGCACCATTCGATCTGATCTTCATCGACGCCGACAAGGCGAGCTATCCGGAATATTTGGAATGGGCGCTGAAGCTGTCGCGCCCCAGCACGGTCATCGTTGCCGATAATGTGGTTCGCGATGGAAAGGTAATCGATGCGGACTCCAACGATCCTGACATCCAAGGCGTCCGCCGCTTCACGGAATTGCTGGCCGCCGAGCCGCGCTTGAGCGCGACCGTCCTTCAGACTGTCGGCGTGAAGGGATACGACGGTTTTGCGCTGGCCGTCGTGCTGCGCTGAACACTTTCTCAAGCATCCTGCACAATGGTTCCTTGATGGTAGACGATCTTCCAGCCATGGGCGGTGCTGCGCCAGATTGTCGATCGCCGTGTGAGCCGCTGGTTATCCTGGAGGAGCGTGTAGGTGAGCAGGTAAGTGTCTTCAGACAATCTACGGCATTGGAAGTCTCGCGTCTCCCAAACGTCGGCATGGGGGACGGTGAACCGCTTTTCCAACATGTCCAACACGTATTGCCGGGAGTAGCGGCGGCCGGATGCTCCGGTCTCCCAATAATCCTCCGCGGTCATGCGCTCGAAATCGGCTCGCGTAGTTCCGAATTCGGGGCGATGGAAGATGGGCTCGCGGCGTGAGAGTTCGGCGAGCACATCTTCGAGCCCAGGCGAAGTGGCGGGGATTGCAGTCACGTTTTCAGCTTCCTTCGAAGTTCAAGTTCACGGGAGTCTGGCTCAGCGACTCCTCGGCTACCGTGGTTGGTACGTCGCTGCCGACCATCTCCAACGAGAAATCATCCACCCAGATTTGTCCTGTGCCGACGAGGAGCGCGCCAATGGCGATCGCATGGGCATTATGGGGAACGGTCAAAACCACTTCCCTCCGAACCCATTCGCTGGTTCCGCGAACCGGCCGCCGTTCCATGTTGTCGAAGCCCAGCAGCTCTCCGTCCGCGCCATCGATACGCATCCAAATTCCTGCCCAGCCCTCAACAGATTGGACGCGGAGGTATCCTGTGAGCCTAAGGCGCGAGCCTCGGAAGGACCCGGCCCGGAATCGTTGGCTCAATGCTCCGAATCCTTGAGGTTCTTCCGCCTTGGCTCGAATGTACGCACTCGCCTTGCCGGAATGCATTTGAACCTGATCGACGCCGACGACGTAATCGTCGCTTGCTCCTTCGACGTTTCCGGCAAGCCAGCCCGCGGGCGGTTCTCCCCAAACGTCGGTGCTCGCAGCCCTCGCCCGAGGCTTCATCGTAAGCAGCTTGGTTTCCTCTTCGATTTTCCTGGTCTCGGCACGGGTTTTTCGGCGCGCGTCCGACGAGAAGAACCAGTTGGACGCGGAAACAATCACGCCGCCGAGCACTGCCGTGATGAAACCCGTTCCGCTGGAGAATTCCATAGCCGCACCTTGGGACTTTTCTTTAGCTAGCCGACCGATAGTCCGAGCCGATTCTGCTTTCTGTGCAGGGTGACAAGCGTGTGCTCCAGGAAAAGTGCGCTTGGTTCTGTCACCGCTGGCTTGCCACTATACCAGACACGCGGGCTATGAGCCACCTCGATTCTCTCCCCGCGCGTGATAGGGTGTCGAGTGGTCTAGTCGTCCGCCATCAAGGCGCGCAGTGCTTCAGCGTGGCGCTCGGGCAGAGGCTTCTTATTTAATTTGTCGTCGCAGACCACGTGGACCGTCTCGCCCTCGGCAAGAAGAGCAGGCTCTTCGCCCTCGTGAGCTTTGCGCAGAATGCGGTAGGCGAATTTGATGACCGATCCGCGCAGCAACGATGG
>CAZSVJ010000339.1:0-2723 GCA_964610185.1 uncultured Occallatibacter sp.
AACTCATCGAGCGCGCGGGGGGCGTGCCTCCTACAGGCCCAAACATGTGGTGCGCTTCGCTGATTTCCGGACTGTTCAGCATGAATATCCCCGGACCGGGATGCACGCTGACGAACGTATCGCTCTCGTTCCATGCGCGCATCCACGTGGGAGATCGCATCCTCGTCAAGGTACAAGTCACCGGTAAAGACGATGCCACAAAAAGCGTCGCCTTCGATTGCGAAGCGGTCAATGGAGCGGGTACGCCAATCTTTTCCGGAACTGCGCAACTGCTTGCGCCTGCCACAAAACAGCGATGGTCTACCCTGCCAGTGCCCAAGCTGATTGTCAACGATCCCTATCGCAACTACCAAGGCTTGATTACGCGCGCGACTTCAAGACCGCCCGTCAAGACCGCGATTGTATGGCCGTGCGACGAAGTATCTCTCGGCGGCGCAATTCAGGCCTTCAAAGATAAGCTGATCGTTCCTGCTCTGGTAGGTTCCGAGGCCAAGATCATGAGCCTGGCGGGAGCGATGCAACTCGATCTTGGAGCCATCCGCATCGTCGATGTCCCCGATAGTCGAGCCGCCGCCGTGCGCGCCGTGGAGATGGCTCGCAAGACCGAGGTGCAAATGCTCATGAAGGGTTCGCTGCATACTGACGAACTCATGAGCGCCGTCGTCTCGCGCGAAGGAGGAATGCGCACCGGGCGGCGCATCAGCCACGTATTCGCTTTGGATGTGCCGTCCTACCATAAGACGCTCTTCGTGACCGATGCGGCTATCAACATCCAGCCGGACCTGGAGACCAAGATCGACATTCTACAGAATGCCATCGACATGATGGTCGCGCTCGAAGTGGAGAACCCAAAGGTGGCAATCCTGTCGGCGGTCGAGTCTGTCAACCCTGCTATCCCCTCCACTCTCGATGCCGCCGCGCTTTGCAAAATGGTCGAGCGCGGGCAGATTACGGGAGCCATCGTCGACGGCCCGCTCGCATTCGATAATGCGATTTCCAGCGATGCCGCGCGGATCAAGAAGATCAAATCGCCGGTTGCGGGAGACCCGGATCTTTTGATGGTTCCTAATCTCGAAGCTGGAAATATCCTGTTCAAGGAGCTTCAATACCTGGCTGGAGCACTGGCCGCGGGAGTCGTGGTGGGAGCCAAAGTTCCAATCGTTCTCACCAGCCGCGCCGACGGAGAGCTGGCTCGAATGGCAAGCTGCGCTCTCGGCGTTCTGCTCGCGAAGCCGGCGCCCGACCTGAGGTCGGCGTAAGGAGAAGCGCTGCGTTCAAGCTGGCCCTGCAGTGAACGCCTTATTTTGTAGTTGCGCAAAACAAGTAGCGAGCTATCTCAACAATGTTCGTTTAAGGCATCCGCGCTTTCTCCTTGTCAGGTTCGCTCTACTCGCTTAATCTGCTCTGAACAAACCTTCTGGGCTTTAGGAGGGCTCATGTGTCGACACGCTTTCTTGTTGAACGTTGGACGTGAGGAACCGGAAATCTACAATGCGCTGAAGCAAGCGGCGCTAGCCGCTGACGCCGGCGGAGAACCCGTCCCATGGGAGATCAACGAACCTGCGATAGTACAGAGAATTAATTTAATGGGATCTGAGCTCGGGATACTGGTTCAACGCGACCTCAGAAAACAGAGAGAAATTGCTGCCTTGATGCCGCCTCTGTTGAATAAAGCGGTGAGACTGGGGTACAACGTTGCAAACGAAGCGGTCTTTAGGAAAATCTTTTGGCTGGCGGCCGCTTTATATGGCAAAGACTACACCCCCATGCGCGTAATGGGAGTTACCGCGGAAGGTATGGTTAAGGGAGGCAATAACAACAATAATACTAATATCAAGTGAATCAAGACCAACACCACAGACGGCGAAAACCTCCCTGATCGGGAAAGGAAAACATGAATAGAAGACAGTTCATCGCCGCCGGCGGCGCGGCAGGCTTGGTTGCCACTCAAGGTGTTGCGCCCGGCGCCGTGACCGCCGTCTCCGCGGAGGAGCCGGGCCGGATGAAGCTGGGCGATCAAACAGCGCCCACCAACGATGCGCACCTGAAGTATCTGGCTCGATATGGTGTGCGAAACATCTGCGGCTATCCTCAAATTGACGGCGACCGTCTTTACGCCACCGTCGACGAGCTCAAGCGCATGATCGATATGGCCGGCAAGTATGGCATCGGCATCGACTGCACCGCGCCGCCGTTTCTCGAGTCCACACACATCGACGTGGAAAAGCATCCGGCCGTAATGCTGGCCAATAGCCCGCAGCGCGACCGCGACATTGAAGCCTTGCAGACCTTTATCCGGAACTGCGCGCAAGCCGGCATTCCATGTATCAAATACAACATGAACATCCTCGGCATACTTCGTACGGGCTGGACGCCGGGGCGCGGCGACGCGGAGTACCACACCTGGAAACTGGCCGAGGCTCATCCCGATCCGCCGCTCACGCGCGCGGGGCATGTGGACGCCGACGCTTTCTGGGAACGCATTACTTACTTTCTCGACCGCGTGATTCCGGTTGCCAATGAGTACAAGATTCGCATGGCCTGCCACCCGCAGGATCCTGGCGTTCCGCCTGAAGGTTATCAAGGCGTCAGTCGTGTGCTCGGCACAATCGACGGGCTCAAGAAATTCATCGCCATTCAGGAGAGCCCTTGGCACGGGCTCAACTTTTGCCAGGGAACTATCTCTGAAGCCCTGCACAATCCGAGCGTCGAGATCTTCGATG
>CAZSVJ010000340.1:0-2697 GCA_964610185.1 uncultured Occallatibacter sp.
CGTTGCGGTCGAGCGTTGCGCCGATGACGCGGCCGTCGGTGAATGCGATGGCCGCCGGCCCGTCCCACGGCTCCATCAGAGAAGCATGGTACTCGTAGAAGGCGCGCTTGTCCTCATCCATGTCGGGGTTCCCCGACCAGGCCTCGGGAATGAGCATAGCCATCACATGGGCGAGTGAACGGCCGGATTGAAAGAGGAATTCCACGGCGTTGTCCAGCGACGCGGAATCGCTGCCGCCAGTGGTAACGACGGGATAGAGATCGTCGATATGGCCGTTGTAGAGCGAGCTCTCAAGAACCGATTGGCGCGCGTTCATCCAACTCACATTGCCGCGAACCGTGTTGATTTCGCCGTTGTGAGAGACGTAGCGATACGGATGAGCAAGCTTCCAACTGGGGAAGGTGTTGGTGGAAAAGCGCTGGTGGACGAGGGCAAGTGCGCTGGTGACCAGGGGATTGGCCAGTTCGTAATAGAATTTTTCAATCTGCGGCGCCAGCATCAGGCCCTTATAGACGATGGTGCGACAGGAAAAGGACGGGACGTAGAAGGTGCCCTTGTCCTCAATATCGGAGGCGGCAATCTCGTTCTCAGTGCGGCGGCGAATTCTGTAAAGTAGGCGCTCAAAGGCGTCTTCTTCGAGGCCAGCCGGGCGGCTCACGAACAATTGCTCGATGTAAGGTTGGGAATTTCGCGCCTCACGGCCGACTGCGTCGCCATTGATGGGCGTATCGCGCCAGCCGAGAACGGTGAGACCTTCTTCCCTGGCGATGCGCTCGAAGACGCCCTCGCACCGCAAACGGCTGTGTTTTTCCACAGGCAGAAAGCACATGGCCACGCCATAAGCGCCAGGCTCCGGCAGGTGCATACAGAGCGGGCCGCACTCGCGCGCAAAAAATGCGTGGGGAATCTGAATCAGAATGCCTGCGCCGTCGCCGGTCTCCGGATCGCATCCCGCTGCGCCGCGGTGGGTCAGGTTGATCAGGACCTCAAGGCCCTTGCGGATGATGTCATGGCTCTTTTCGCCGCGGATGCTGGCGACCAGTCCCATACCGCAGGCATCGTGTTCATTCCGCGGGTGATAGAGACCCTGCGGCTGAGGAAGGCGGAGACGACAATCCGATGGTTTCATGGCGCCCTTTTCAATGATTCTTTTCAGTGCAGGATGAGGTGCCTGGCCGGAAAGACACAAACGCGTCGCGATCCCTGTCAATGGAATGCGCCTGGTCTCTCATCAAAAGGCCTGCCGGAGCAGACCCGGCCTCGTCTGGGACTTAACTGATCATCTATATATTAACGAAAAATTCGAATTGGCGCAGCACTTCATTTCGCGGAGGGTTTTAATTTCCCCCGGTTTTTCAATCGAGGTCGGTCTTGCCGCTGGTCGACGGGGCCGAAAACGCGATTGTGTCCGTGGCCTCCGGACGGCGGTTTATTCCCTCTGGCGAGCCGTTTCGATTGCAGGTCAACCATTCTCGCGATCGCCCACTCTTGTCGAGGGACCCTTGCCCTATACTGTTGACTTGGAGCGAGCACATGCTGGACACGATACTTGTCACCGGCGGGGCAGGGTTTATCGGATCAAACTTCGTTCTCAGCTGGATGGGATCCGTGGGTTCGCGAGTCGTCAATCTGGATCTTCTGACGTATGCGGGGAATCCGGCCAACCTGTCTTCGCTGGATCGAGATTCGCGCTATCAGCTCGTTCGCGGCGACATTTGCGACGCGGATATTGTCGGAGCGTTGCTGCGGGAGCATCAGCCTCGGGCGATCGTGCACTTCGCCGCCGAGAGCCATGTTGACCGCTCCATTGCTTCGCCCGGAGCGTTCATCCGAACCAATGTTCACGGGACATTCGTTCTTCTTGACCGGGCCAAAGCCTATTGGTCGGAGATGAATGCAGCCGATCAGGCCGCGTTTCGATACCTTCACGTTTCGACGGACGAGGTATACGGTTCTCTCGGGCCGAATGATCCGGCTTTCTCCGAGACCACGGCCTACTCGCCTAACAGTCCGTACGCTGCTTCAAAGGCGGCTTCGGACCACTTGGCCAGGGCGTATTACCACACCTTCGGCCTGCCCGTTCTCACCACCAACTGCTCGAACAATTATGGGCCGTTTCAGTTTCCCGAAAAACTCATCCCGCTGGTGATTCTCAATGCGCTTGAGGGCAAAGCTCTCCCGGTCTATGGCGATGGAATGAACGTCCGCGACTGGCTGTTTGTGGAAGACCATTGCACTGCGATCCGTGAGGTTTTAGAGCGCGGCCGCGTGGGGGAGACTTACAACATCGGCGGAAACAGCGAGCGGACCAATATTGAAGTTGTGAGACTGATCTGCGATCTTGTGGACGAAATGAGCCCGGCGGCCGGCTCACGGCGGAATCTGATTACATTTGTGAAGGACCGGCCAGGACACGACCGGCGGTATGCCATCGATGCTTCAAAGATTTCTCGCGAACTTGGATGGCAGCCCGCGCAGCGGTTTGAAGATGGATTGCGCAAGACCGTTCGCTGGTACCTCGACAATTCTTCATGGGTAGAGAGCGTCAGGACGGGCGCCTATCTGGAATGGATCGCGCAGAACTATACGGAGCGGCAAGCCATATGAAGGGGATCGTTCTTGCGGGAGGATCGGGCACGCGGCTTTATCCCGTGACCCATGTCGTGTCCAAGCAGTTGCTGCCGGTTTATAACAAGC
>CAZSVJ010000341.1:0-2691 GCA_964610185.1 uncultured Occallatibacter sp.
GCAGCGCTTTCACTTCGGACCCGGTAAGTTCCGGGACATGGCCCGGAAAGGTAAGCGAGAGTCGCGAGCCCACTGGCGCCTGACCGTCATCCTGCACCACTGGTCCCATCACTTCCGGCCCGCCAATCTCAACGTGCCGCAAGAATCTGTGTTTCGGGTCGGGGCCGCCATTCAGGTCGAAGACGATCCTGTTGCGTTCGATCTTGATGTCGCTCAGCACCAGCCGGTCGCCGGGCTTGGCGGAAAGACCGCTGCTGGTAACCATGTTGAGATAAGCTTCACCCGCCGGATCGAGAAAGCCATTGGCCTCAAGCGTCAAGCCCTTGTGGCCGCCCGGAAACGGACGCATGGCAAACCCTTGCTCAGATTGCAGCACGCGGATCAGTTCCAGGCGGGTCTTGGCATCGAGTTCCGACTTGGTGAGTGGAACATGGGTCGGCTTGATCTGCTGAAAACGCCGGTCGACCTGACTGACGGCCTTCCCGGTGGAGCTGTTGGTCACCTCACCGGTCTTCGAATTGACGGTGATCTGAGCCGTCGCAGCGCCGGCAAGCAGCAATCCCTCAAGAGCGCATCCGATCACAGTCCGCCGGAATCCGTTCAGCCGCCATGCGCATTTGGCCGAAAGTGGAGTCGGCCGCGCCGGGAATAACAGGACCTGCAATAACAAGTCCATGGGGAACCTCCCACACGCGAACTGCATTCATGCAAACGATAGCTCGAATTGTGGAGAAATAGCAAATCGCGACAGGTTCACCGGAATTCATTCCGGCGGCGCCGGCGGCGTGGCAACTGGAGCTATCTGCACTAAAGTGGGAGCCGCGGGCTCGACCGGCCCCATTGCCGCCTCATGCTGCTTCCGCGCCGCTTCGTCCAGATCGACAGGAATGCCTCCCGGCACAATCACCGGAGCGTTGTACTTGAAATCCAGATCGCGCGTGACCCTGAAGATGACCAGCAGTCCCGCGAAGAGAACCGTAAACGCAACCCAGGTACCGTCCAGCCCGAAGCCCCCGCCCGTGAGCCAGAACGGCCCCATCGGGTCGCCCTGCACCACCGGCGAATGGCTGTTTACGCCGCTCACGGCAAGCCCAAACAGAAGAGCACGGCTCGCCTTCCAGCCGAAGTTGAGCCCCCAACTGACCCACAGAGCCTTGGTGCGCAAATAAGCCGTGGAAAGCAACAGGCTCAGCACAATAGAAACCGCGAAGCTGGCGCGGTTTGACCCCGGCGCCTGGACTTGCACAATGGCATAGTAGGCCGCAAACCCCAGCGCCGCCCCCAGCGGCCCCACTGCGTGAGCAAATCGCTGAAAACCGTAGCCCCGGAATGCAATCTCTTCGGCCAGGGTAGCCAGCGCAAAAAAGGCTGTCTCGGCAGCCAGCCAGCCCCAGGCGTTGAGCTGGAGGTTGAGAAAAATTGCGATTCCCCCCGCCACAACCATGGGAACGACGCACACCACTGCCAGCGACCAGCCGACGGCCAGGCCCAGTCCGGCTTCGCCTTGCCAACCCGGCCGCCGCGGTAGCCCCTGGGCGCTCACTGGATGCGGCTCCCGGTCGAGCCACGATCCCATTGCGGCATAACCCGCCAGCAGCAGGAAAGCCAGAAGAGCCTGTTCCACCAGCGGCGACCATTGCTCCCTCACCAGCCCATGCGCCCCATGGCGGGCCAATGCCCGCGCCATGAAGAAGTAGACCACCGCAAGAATGAATTCCAGGTAGGCGCGAATCCGGCTACCACTCGCCCGCGGCGTGCTCATACGCGCCCCTTGGCCAGGCTTGCGCCTGCGACGGGTGTCCAATCAACGAATTTAATCCCCGCGTTCAATTTGTCCATTCAAACCGGTCGTTTCTAATTTGGCCCTCTTCAGCTTAGGCGAACTTATCTGCCCACGCTTCCGGCGCTAACCCTCTGTGTAGAACTGCGCAATGTTTCTGAACTTTTTCTGTCGCTCGGCCACCAAAGCCTCAATCGGCACTGCCTTAAGCTCGGCCAGATGCTTTTTGAGGGAAGTACCCAGCAGGCCGGCGCCTGTCACAGGGTCGGTGTGCGCGCCCTCCGGCGGCTCGGGAAGAATCTCGTCCACGCAGCCCAGCTCGGCAACCTCCGGCGCGGAGATGCGCATGGCCTCCGCCGCCTGCTGCTTGTGCGACGCGTCGCGCCACATGATCGCCGCGCAGGACTCAGGGGTGATGACAAAATAGAGCGCGTTTTCCAGAATCAGGACACGGTCGCTCACGGCCAACGCCAGCGCCCCGCCCGACCCGCCCTCCCCGGAGATGACGGAAATCGTGGGCACGCGCAACCGTGACATCTCCAGGATATTGCGCGCGATCGCCTCCGCCTGCCCTCGCTCTTCCGCGCCCAAGCCGGGGTACGCCCCTGGCAGATCGATCAAGCTGATCACGGGACGTTGAAATTTCTCCGCAATCCTCATGCAGCGCAGCGCCTTGCGGTAGCCCTCGGGATGAGGCATGCCGAAGTTGCGCCGCACCCGGTCTTTGGTGCTGCCGCCCTTGCGGTTACCGATCACCAGCACCTCGTCGTCGCCCAGCCGAGCCATTCCGCACGCCACGGCCTCGTCGTCGCCAAAGGCGCGATCCCCGTGAATCTCGCTGAAATCCGTGAAGATTCGCTCGATAAAGTCCATGGGGTAGGGCCGCTGCGGATGCCGAGCCCGTTCGATCC
>CAZSVJ010000342.1:0-2645 GCA_964610185.1 uncultured Occallatibacter sp.
GAGGCCATTGAGGTTCCCGACATGCGGAGTTTATCGCCTCCTGGAATTACAGATTCGACCTGATAGCCATTGGCATCGACAAGAACGGTGGGGCCGTAACTGGTGAAGCTGGCCTCGTCGCCAGCCTGGTCCACTGCGCCGACGGTGAGCAGGTTGGGCAGTATAAAGGATGAGGGAATCATCTCGTTGAAGCTGCTGTTGCTGTCAGAGTTTCCCGCTGAGCAGATGAAGAGGATTTCCGGCGCGCTCTTGATGGCGTTGTAGAGTCCCTCGCGCTCAATGGCGAACAGTCTGTTGGCAATCTCCTTGCGATCCGCGGCGTCCTTGCCCATGCCGTTTTTCTCGAGCGCCGACTCGAATCCCTCTGGACCGCCGCCCCAGCTCATGTTGACGACGCGGATATGGTTGGCGCGGAACCAGTCGACGTATGCCTGATTGTCGGCGGCGGAGCGGCGGGAGAGTTCTTCAGTCGGCGGAAGGGGAATGTTGTGCCAGTCGAAAGTGATGCGCCCGACCGCGAGGCGAATGGCCGGGTTGCCGCGAGCGGCAAGACCCGCAACGTGGGTGCCGTGCGAGAAGATGCTGAAAAGCTCGAGTTGCTCGATGAAGGCCGGGATCTGATCCGCCTTGATTGAGGAAAGCTTCTGTTTCAGGGCAGTGGCTTCGGGGCTGTCGATAGACAGTTGGAGATCGGAGAAGCCTTTCAACTCGCCGCGCATGGCCGGATATTGTTGCTCCTGGTTTGAATCGAGGGGAAGAAGATAGCCGTGCGTGGGAAAGCCCTTAAGATCGAAGGCCAGGTCGTGCGTATCGCCGCCCGCAGCCGGATGGGGATCGGTATAGGTCCGTCCTGGGAAGAGCGATAGGTCGGAGCCGGAATCCCAGATGGCAACGTTGACCGGGGTAAGCTTGTCAGCATCGGTAAGGACGACGTCGCGGGCTTGCCAAATGTCAGGCTTCTGAACATCATTGGCGGCCACTAACTGGGTGAGCACGTCAACGGTAGCGGCCTTTAAGGGAACGATGTCCTTGAGCGCGAAGCGGTCACTGATGAGGCCCCATGCGAGATCGTTGCTGAGCTGATGAGTCTTGGCCAGCCCGGGCTCTACATCAGCCTGAACGCTGCCTATGATCAGGGCCGCTGTAAGAATCTCCGCGCTGCTCTTTGCCGTTTTAACGCGGTTGCCGACGATGGCCCACGGCAGCGGCTTCAGGCGGGCGGCGTAATCCTTGGCAAAGGCCTCGGTAAAGGCCGAACCGGAAAGTTGCCCGGTGGCGATTCGAGCCTGAACGATGGCGCTGGCACGAAGGCCGCTGAGCAGCTTGGCGTCAGGCTTGTCTTCGAGATCGCGGATAGTGGCGATGGTCTTCTGCGCGGCTTGGTCCTGGTTGCCGGCAAGCAACTGGAGGGTGAGTCGCACGCTGAGCAGGCTGCGCAGCGTGGCGCGATCCTGAATGTCGTAGTCGTTCAATACGGAGTCAACATCGGCTTGCACTTTGGCGGCAAAAATATTGAAGGTAGCGTCGTCGGAGTTCAGCAGATCGGTCGCCGTGCCAGCAATGGAGTAATTGAATCGCGGCAGGTCGTTCTCGGTTTTTACGACCTTCTTCGCGGGGGATTGCGCGAAGGAATTCGCCGTAGGAGCCGTCAGGATGGCTGCGGCAGCGAGAGACAAAATCGACAGGAGAGAGATTTGGCGAAGAAAGCGGCGAATCATCGATTGCTCCGACTGTTGAAGTAAGCTTCGGGGGTCGTGTGGACCAGCGACTTCATTCTAACTCTGAACCTAGAAGATTGCGGCGAGCTTGGCGAAGCAATCGAGTTCGAGCAAGTGCTGGCCCTGGGGGACGGGGTCGAGAGTGGCGTGTTCGAGGACCCATGTGTCTTTGTGAAAGAGAAAGACGGCGTGGAGCCCGGCGGCGAGGGCGGGGTTGATGTCGCTCTTTATGCTGTTGCCGATCATCCAACTGGTGTGGGGCTTGAGTTCATGCCGGGCTATGACTTCGCGATATGTGGGCGAGTCTTTTTCGGTGACGATTTCTACGGCAGCGAAGTGAGCGGCGAGGCCGGAGCGAGCTAACTTGTCGGCTTGCTCGGCACGATTGCCCTTGGTCATGAGGATGAGATGGTGACGGCCGGCTAACTCGGCCAAAGTTTCGGCGACGCCGGGGAGCAATTCTATCTCCTGCTCGGCGATGGAGCGGGCGAAGCCGAGAATGCGCTGTTTTTTCTCCTCGGTGACCGGTGCGGGGCTGAGGCGCTCAAAGCAGGTGACGAGGGAACGGGTGAAGCTGCTGAGGCCGTAGCCGTGGGCGAGGATGGTCTCACGCTCGACGGCGTTGAGGGCCTGACGGACCTCGGCGGGCGAATACTCGTGATGATTGAGGTAGCTGATGAAGGCGGCGATAGCGCGCTCGAAGTAGACGTTGTTTTCCCAGAGAGTATCGTCGGCGTCGATGAGGAGGGTCTGGCCGGGAGGGAATTGGGGCATGAGGATTATGGTAACGAATGGAAGCACCAGATTGAAATCCTGGGGGCGCCCCCAGTTAGGTGTGATTGCGGCGGTCCGATGCGTGTTTGGGGCGATACGGTTTCGCAAGCGGGACGAATTGCTGCATGGGGATCAACGGAATTTCGGCTGCAA
>CAZSVJ010000343.1:0-2617 GCA_964610185.1 uncultured Occallatibacter sp.
GGACGGAAAGTTCATCGTCCTCGAATCGGCCAGCCACACCACAAGCGAATCGCGTGTATTGCCGGCAAACCAACCTGGGGGCTCGTTCTCGATCATCAGTCCGCGAGAGGACGAGCACGAATATTCGATTGACCACCGCAATGGCCTGTGGTTCATCCGCACCAACGATCGAGGTAGAAACTTCCGCTTGGTCACGGCTCCCGTAGCGTCGCCAGGGCGTGTGCACTGGACCGAGCTAATTGCTCATCGCGAAGATGTGATGCTCGAAGACGTCGATCTATTCGCCGGCTTTTTTGTTGCCTGCGAGCGCGAAGACGGCCTGCCCCGGCTGCGCATTTGGCGCTTCACAGGCGCTGAAGCCGAATCCGGGCCTGAGGCTGTGCAAAGTGGCGAGATCGCATTCCCCGAGCCGGCCTACAGTGCTTACCCGCACGTCAATCGCATCTTCGATACGAATACCTTCCGCTATGCGTACCAGTCCCTGGTCACGCCCAGTTCTGTCTACGAGTACGATGCGACCACGGGCGCCTCAACCCTGTTAAAGCAACTGGAGATTCCCGGCGGCTTCGACAGCACTCTTTATGCCAGTGAGCGAGTTCATGCCATCGCGCCGGACGGCGTCAAGGTTCCTGTCTCTCTCGTTTATCGAAAAGACAAGCGCGAACCGGGCCGCAACCCGCTCTACGTTTACGGCTACGGATCGTATGGCTACGCACTGCCGCTCAGCTTCAGCGGGAATCGCCTCAGCCTGCTTGATCGCGGCGTGGTGATGGCCTATGCGCACGTTCGCGGTGGTGGCGATCTGGGCAAGCCCTGGCACGACGCCGGCAAGATGCTCGTCAAGCGCAACACATTCACGGACTTCATTGCGTCCGCCGAAGATTTAACTGCCTCCGCCTACGGCGACCCGTCGCGTGTGGCCATCGAGGGCGGGTCGGCGGGCGGACTGTTGATGGGTGCGGTCGTTAACATGCGTCCCGATCTGTTCCGCGCCGTCGTCTCCCACGTGCCCTTTGTCGACGTCATGAACACCATGTTAGACGCCACGCTCCCGCTCACCGTTCCTGAGTATGAAGAATGGGGCAATCCGAACGAATCTGCTTATTTTCTCTATATGCTGAGTTACTCTCCCTATGACAATCTCAAGGCGGGCAGTTATCCGGCCATGTTGGTCAAAACATCGCTCCACGACAGTCAGGTCATGTACTGGGAACCGGCCAAGTATGTTGCCAAGCTCCGCACACTTAAGACGGATAGCAATCCACTGTTGCTGCTAACTAACATGCAAGCCGGCCACGGCGGTGCAAGCGGCCGCTACGACTATCTGAAAGAGATTGCATTCGACTACGCGTTCCTGCTACGCGAGCTCGGAATTGTGCCGTAGACCGCATTCGATCCAAGTGTGAGCGCGACAGGCCAAGATGAAAAGCACCGAAAGCCTGCGAGCGAGGGGCCAACCTTGAGCGAAACTGACGAGACGGCACGCTCGGAGTCAGCCGAGTTAACGGCGGCGGAACCGCACATGTTTAGCGGCGCCTCTCACGCCTGGCGTGCCCTCCGCCATCGCAACTTCCGCCTGTTCTTCGGCGGCCAGAGCATCTCGCTGATCGGCACCTGGATGACGCGCATAGCCACCAGCTGGCTGGTCTATCGGCTCACAGGATCGGCGCTGCTGCTGGGCACTATCAGCTTTGCGGGACAGATTCCGACATTGATCTTTGCGCCTTTCGCCGGAGTGTGGGTAGACCGCCTCGATCGCCGCAAGGTTCTGGTTTGGACGCAAACCCTATCAATGATTCAATCGCTGGCGCTGGCCGCCTTGACCCTCTCGCACCTCATTACGATTCCACTGCTGCTGACTCTCAGCGTGATGCAAGGCATCATCAATGCTTTCGATATGCCCGGCCGACAGTCCTTTATGGTGCAGATGGTCGAGGACCGCAGCGACCTGTCCAACGCTATCGCTATCAACTCGTCAATGGTGAACATGGCGCGCCTCGTGGGCCCGTCATTGGCGGGGATGTTGATCGCAGTTACCAGCGAGGGATGGTGCTTCCTCATCGACGGCATAAGTTATCTGGCTGTCATTGCCTCGCTGCTGATGATGCGTATTCATATCCCCGCGGTCAAACGAAAAGTAACTTCGACCTGGACTGACTTGAGGGTTGGATGGACTTATGTTTCGGAGTTTTTGCCCATTCGGACCATCCTGTCGTTGTTTGCGCTGGTCAGCCTGATGGGAATGCCGTTCGTGGTTTTGATGCCGATCTTTGCGGCCCGGGTGCTGCACGGAGGCCCGCACACGCTCGGCTTCCTGATGGGCGCAATGGGCGTTGGCGCACTCGTTTCAGCGCTTTCGCTGGCGGCGCGTAAAAGCGTACGCGGATTAGTGAGAATGATTCCCATGTCCGCGGCTGTATTTGGATTGGGACTGATTGGCTTCGGCGCGTCGCGCGTCTTCTGGCTTTCAATAATCACAGTGATGGTGGCGGGCATGGGCATGATGATGGGCATGGCGGCCAGCAACACTGTCATTCAGACCATCGTAAGCGAAGACAAGCGCGGGCGCGTGATGAGTTACTACACCATGGCCTTCATGGGCATGGCGCCCTTCGGC
>CAZSVJ010000344.1:0-2605 GCA_964610185.1 uncultured Occallatibacter sp.
CCGGCCGCGGCTGGGTCACGGCGGAGTACGCCATGCTGCCCCGCTCCACCGTCACGCGGACGCCTCGAGAGAGCGAGCGCGGCAAGATCGGCGGACGGACGCACGAGATTCAGCGGCTGATTGGCAGAAGTTTGCGCTCGGTGGTGGACATGAAGCTGTTGGGCGAGCGAACGGTAATTCTCGACTGCGATGTGATCCAGGCCGACGGGGGCACGCGAACGGCCGCGATTACCGGCGCGGCGGTGGCTCTTGCCCTGGCCTTGAATGCGCTGGTCCAGGCTGGAACCCTAAAAACCTCGCCGCTGAAGCAACTGGTGGCCGCGACCTCGGTCGGCATCGTTGACGGCAAGATGCTGCTCGACCTGTGTTATGAGGAGGACTCCGCCGCCGAAGTGGACATGAACGTGGTGATGACCGCCGATGGCGGACTGATCGAGACCCAGGCCACGGCGGAGAAGGGCTCTTTTTCCCGCTCCGAACTGAACGGGCTGATCGACCTGGCCGAATCGGGGCTCAAGGAGATCTTCGCTGCGCAGCGGGCGGTGCTGGGCGCGTGAGCCTTCAGTGAGGCGTGTGATTGGCTACTTCCGAATAGCAGACCCCGATCCCACCTAAAAACTGAGTCTCGGTTAGAATGTTTTCAACCTCAACTTTCTTGCGCGAGCGTCGTGCTATCTGTAGCGATTCGTCAGTTACTTCGACCAGCGTATGCCCAGCGATTCCGACGTCCGTATTGTTGGAATGGCCAAGCCGACTAGAATGGGCTGGCGACGTCGACAGATGGCTTTGATTGTGACCCTGATCGGTCTTGCGACATTTGTAACGCCGTTAGTTTCGACGGATTCGGAAATACTCGGGCGAACGCGCTGGTCGCCACTTCAAGTCATTTCGGCGCTGCGTGCAGCGACACTGCCAATCGACCATCGAACGTCACGAGAACTCGCGGTTTCCCTCTGAAACAATTTTCTTACCGGACTCGGCGTTGTCTACCTCCTCCTTGGTCTTGTCGCCATTGCAATAGTGTTCTTGCCATCGGCACGATTCGTCGGTTATGCCGCAGCCATCGGAGCAGCATTGGTATTCGCAGACGCCAGGTATCGTTACCCCGACCTCCAAGATGCCATCTATGGTGCGCCGCGCTCTTTCGTCTCGGGGCATCAGGTACATGCCGGAACCTACTGCTTGATCCTACTCGGCGTGTTGGGGCTACTGATTTGGATTGCCGCGACAAAAGAGCTGGACTGACGAAAGCGACGCGTTGAACCTCCTGCCGACAGCCGAAGAGCCGCGCGTGCTACCCGGTTTTCGATCTTGTGGCATGAGCCCTTGATTTTCCGCCGCCGTGTGCGCAACCTCACACGTTCCACATTCCTTCTCTGCTACCATAAGGACGATTGCTGTTCCTGCCGCCCGGCTGGCTGATTCTTCACTCTGCCGGACCCGAACGTAGAGGCGGCTCGAATCGAACCCGGGCCGAACTCGGCTCGAACCCGGAGCGAACCCGGACCCAGACCGGATCCAAATCCAGATCCATCTTGAGAAGGAGAATTTCTATGCCATTAGTCTCCATGCGGCAGCTACTCGACGAGGCCGCCAAGGGCGGTTACGGCGTCGGCGCATTCAACGTCAACGATATGGAACAGATTCAGGCCATCATGGAAGCGGCCAAGCAAACCCAGTCGCCCGTCATCATCCAGGCCAGCCGCGGCGCCCGGCAGTTTGCCCAGGACCGCTATCTCTTTCACCTCATCCTGGCGGCCAGCGAGCTTTATCCCGACATTCCTATTGCCATGCACCAGGATCACGGCAACAGCTTCGAGACCTGCAAGAGCGCCATCGCGCTGGGGTTTACCAGCGTCATGATGGATGGGTCGCTGAAGGAAGACGGCAAGACGCCATCGTCCTTTGAAGAAAATGTCGAGGTCACGCGCAAGGTGGTCGAGTACGCGCATCCTCTCGGCGTTACGGTCGAAGGAGAAATCGGCGTGCTGGGCGGCGTTGAAGACGGCCACGGCGCGGGCGGCAGCGGCCTCGATCACATTACCGATCCCGATCAGGCAGTCGAGTTTGCCGAGCGCACCGGCGTCGACGCGCTGGCCATTGCGATTGGAACTAGCCACGGCGCTTACAAGTTTACGAAAAAGCCAGACGGCTCGGTGCTCAAGATGGACGTGCTGATCCAGATTCACAAGAGACTGCCTAACACGCACCTGGTGATGCACGGCAGCTCTTCGGTGCCGAAGGATTTACAGGACATTGTCAACGAGTACGGCGGCAAGCTGAAGGAAACCTGGGGGGTCCCCGTTGAAGAGATTCAGCTCGGCATCCGCAACGGCGTGCGCAAGATCAACGTTGACACGGATAACCGTCTGGCTATCACCGGCGCTATTCGCAAGGTTCTCTGGACGCAGCCTGAGAAGTTCGATCCTCGCGACTACATGAAGCCCGCCCGCGAGGCCATGCAGAAGGTGGTTGCCCAACGCATGACGCAATTTGGCCAGGCCGGCCACGCTGGGGACTACGCGCCGATTCCGATCACGCAAATCGCCAAGGGCTACGCCGACGGCAGCCTGACTACGCAACCGTTGGTTGCCGCCAAGTAACT
>CAZSVJ010000345.1:0-2601 GCA_964610185.1 uncultured Occallatibacter sp.
GGCAAAGAAGATGCCGTTGGCGACCAGCGCCCATGTGCCCAGCGGCAGCACCAGCAGCAGCAGCCAGGCCTGCCCTTGAATGCGAAGGTCATAGAAGACGATGAAAAGCGGCGCCAAGATGATTTGAACGATAGAAACAAAAAGAAAGTTGACAATGACCTTGGCCAGGAAGAGATCGGCGCCGGGTGCGGGCGCCATGCGTTGAGCATCGATGACGTTGTGTCGAATCTCCCGGGCCCAGGCCTGGTTGAGGGCGCTCACGGAGGCGAACATGGTGGCCACGCAAAGGACGCCGCCGGCGATCTGCCGTGAGAATTCGCCATGCGGGTCGAAAGCGATGGAGAAAAGCACGACCACCAGCAGAGAAAAGAAAAGCATGGAGATAATCGCGTCGAGTGAGCGCCACTCGATGCGCAGGTCTTTGACCAGATGGGTCCAGAGGGCGCGGGTCATCGGGCGTTCCCCTCCGGTGTTGAATTCCGGAAAGAAGACGCAGGGCCTTCGGCTCGCTCCGCTCGCTCAGGATGAAAGCTTGATTGAAGAGGAGCGACGGGCTTGGTGAGGTCGGCGGTCTGGACTTCAACCTCAAGTGCTTGCGCGGCGCGGAGGTAGTCTGTAGGGCTAAGGATGAGCTGTACACCGCGCGCGCCGGCGGAGACGCTGATTTGATCGAAGAGGACGACAGTCTCGTCGATGTAGACGGGATATGGCTTTCTCGCGCCGAACAGGGTGACGCCGCCGCGAATATAGCCGGTCAGCGGCTGCACATCTTTGAGCGGGGCCATTTCTGCTTTGCGCAGGCCGGAGGCGCGGGCGAGCTTTTTGAAGTCGAGCTCGGCGTCTCCGGGGATGACGGCGAAACGGTAGACGGCTGGCCCGCCCGCGGCTAAACTGCCGGTGACGAGCAGAGTCTTAAAGACCCGTTCGGGAGGCATTCCGATCTTTTTGGCCACGGTGATAGCGGAAAGGTCGTTTGGATCGACTTCATACTCGCGCAACTCGAAGGGGATGCCTAGCGATTCAAGGAAGCGTGCGCCGTTGGTCTTCATAGGCTTGGCGCTCCGGGCTCAAACGAGGCTACGCGGCCTGCGCGCAGGGAGAGCACCCAATCGGCGATCGGTGCGGCGTGCTCGCGCTGATGAGTGGTGATAACGATGGTGCGGCTGCCTTGGCGGAACCGAGCCAGCAGTGCGACCATCTGGCTTACGGATTCGACATCCATGTTCGAAAACGGCTCGTCGAGCAGGAGCAGCTCAGGCGCAGGCAGCAGGACGCGGGCAAGCGAGGTTCGCTGGCGCATACCTTGTGAGTATTGGCCCAATGTGCGGGTGAGATCGGGATCGAGCCCCACCTGGCGCAAGGCTTCGGCTGGGCTCAGACAAGGGCGGCCCGGATAAAGGCTGGCGAAGTAGCGCAGGTTCTCCTGTGCGGTCAGTTCGTCGTAAAGCATGGGGGCGTGGCTCATATAGCCGATGCGGTCGCGAGCGTCATGGGGCTCGAAACTGCCGAATATCTTGACCGTGCCTGCGCTTGGACGCAGCAAGCCGGCGAGGATGCGGAGAAGTGTTGACTTGCCCGCGCCGTTCTCGCCTATGAGGACGTAACAGCGGCCGGGCTCGAGATTGACCGAGACCTGGCGAAGCGCGGCAAAAGAGCCAAAGAGCTTGGAGACCTTGTCAAGACTGGCCGACGCTGGACTCGCCGAAACTGGACTCGCCGAAACTAAACTGGCGGAGACTGGCCGGACGCCGGTTGGGAAATCTGCGGCCTCGGGAGCGGGTGGGGTCATTCGATCAGTTTGCTACGGTTGGAGTTGCTGCACCCGAAGTTGGGGCAGGCGCGGCTGCGGCGCGCGGGTTGGCACTTGCAGGCGCGCCGGGCGCGGCGTTCGGCGTCGCCGGAGCATATTTGCTGGCGCACTTGGCCTGAAGCACCGATGCGTGTAAGACTCCATCGCGGCCATAGGAACCTTCGGCCAGCGCCTGGGCGTCGTCCTTGAATGTATCAGGAGGCGGCTCGGAGCCTTTGTAACTGACCTTGAGCAGGCGGCCAGAGGCGGCCTTGGGCGAGTGGCTCTCAAATTCATTGAGCACGAAGTCGACGTGGGGTCCGTTGTGTTCGATGGAACCGGGTTGGACGAAGCCTTCGACGCGCAACTGGCTGTGGTAGGCCTTGTCGCCCATTCCGCCAAGCTCGGCGATAGTCACGTAATAGCTCTTGTTGGCTCCGTAGCCGGAGTAGGCAAGCCACCCAATGGTGCCGACGATAATGGCAGCCGCAATCCCGATCCGCAATGTGTTCCTAGAGATCTTCATAGTCATCTCTTACGATACGAGCGGAAGGGTGCAGGGTCAACCACCCGAGGGATGATGTGTGATTTAAATCACATTTTGGGTTGATCGCTGGATTGGAGGTGGGTGGTCCGGCAAATCTGATCCGGCAAATTCGGGAGACGGCGCGGATTTGCCTGATTTTGGTGCTGTTGGTGAGTCAAGGTTGAGGTGAGCGCCGGGGAGACGGCCGATGCTTACCTCTTCCTTGAGCGGCGTGAGGCTGGTTGAGGTTGCATTAAATCATCTGCCGTGAAATCGGAGTAGCCGT
>CAZSVJ010000346.1:0-2578 GCA_964610185.1 uncultured Occallatibacter sp.
GCGCCCAGGTAGTGGCTGCGGTTAATGCTCTCGCGGCCTCCCGTGCCGATGAGGATGTTCTTCGTGTAATTGGCCATGCCGATCACTTCATGGGGCACAACCTGGCCGATGGAAAGGATAAGATCGAAGCCGCCCTGGGAGATAAGCCGGTTGACCTGCGCGGGCCACGCATAACTCAGCTTTCCTTCCGACTGCTCGCGAATAAACTCCGAGGGAACTTCACCAAGGGTTTCAATGTCAGTCCTCCAGTTATGGATGCGGAACAAATCTAGCGGCATCCCTGGGAACATGTGTTCAAGCTGATCCTGGCGCATGGGGGTGTGCGTGCCAAGCGCGGGAAGAACGGCCTTGAGCCTGTCCCCGTAATATTGACCCGCATAGGCGGTCAACTCGCCTGCACGGGAGTGCTCGCGGCTTTGGTCGGGCGGCACGGCGAGCACGCTGTTCCGCTCTCCGAGCTTGGCAAGGCCTTCATTGAGCAGATCCTTCAACTGCCGCGGCGATAAGTCGGTGTCAACACTTCCGGTAGCGAAATAAAGACTCATGCAACTAACTCCACTTTCTTCAACCCTGGAGCAAGCGTGACGTTAATGAGTAGCGACAAGAGATAGACGGAGGAGGCGATGATGAACAGGATTGAGTAGTTACCGTGAGTTAGCTGTAGGATGTAACCGATGTAGGTTGAAAACAGAAAGCCTCCGGCCGCTCCGGCCATGGTGCCGATTCCAGTAACCGAGCCCACAGCGCTGCGCGGAAACATATCGGAAGCCGTGGTGAAGAGATTAGCGGAGAATCCCTGGTGCGCGGCCGTGGCCAGGCTGAGCAATCCGATAGCCGCCCACTTACCGAAGTTATCCGCCTGAAGATAGTTGATAAGAAAGACTGGAACCACAAGGCAAGCGCAGAGGAGCATGGCCGCCAGCCGCGCGCGCTCTGCCGAAAGCCCCATGCGGATGAATGGCGCGGGCAGGTAGCCTCCGTAGATGCTGCCTATGGCCGAGGCGTTGTAAACGATCAGGATCGGCAAGCCCAGACCCACGAGGCTCAAATGGAACTTATCGCTGAAGTAACCCGGCAGCCAGTAGAGATAGAACCACCAGATAGGATCGGTGAGGAATTTGGGAATAGCAAATGCCCACGTCTGGCGGATGCCGAACAGCTCGATCCACGGCGTGGCTGGGCCAGGCTTCTCCGGAGGGTCCTGGTTGATGTAGGCAAGTTCGGCGGCTGAGAGGTTCGGAGATTCGGTGGGCTTGTGGTACTTAAAGAACCAAAGCACAATCCACGATGCCGAGAAAAAGCCGGTAACCAGGAATGCGGCGTGCCAGCCAAACAGATAGGTCACAGGAGGAACAAGGAGCGTAGCCATGATTACGCCAACATTGGCGCCGCAATTGAAAATGCCAAAAGAAAGCGATCGCTCCTTCTGGGGAAACCACTCGGCGTTGGTCTTGTTGGCAGCGGGGAAGTTACCGGACTCGCCGATTCCAAGACATGCGCGCGCAATGCCGAGCTGGAGCACGGAGTTGACCAGCGAGTGGCTCATCGCGGAAATGCTCCAAAGGCTCATGATGACTATGTAACCGATGCGCGTGCCGACTTTATCGACGAAGCGCCCCGCGCCCAACTGGCCGAGAGCGTAGAAAAGGGTAAAGAATGCGATGACGGTGCCGTAGCTCTTTTCGGTCAAACCGATGCCATGATTGGCAACGCTCTTCATGAGGGTGGGCTTGAGGAGCCCCAGAACCTGCCGATCCATATAGTTAATCGTTGTGGCGGCGAATAGCATGGCGCAGATAAGCCAGCGTTCATGCCCGATTCTCGCTCCGGATGATAAGCCGCTCTGTTCCGGAGTCTTTAGGTTCATACTCCCCGCCATGCACTCTCCTTAGAGCCGATATGCGCGTTTCACCAAATCGTAAGTGAGCTCATGCGCCACGACGAAAGCTTCGTCCTCATCCAGCCGATGTTCGGTGACGAGCTTAGCCAGAAAGGCACAGTCCATACGCCGCGCAACATCGTGCCGCGCCGGAATGGACAGGAAGGCTCGGGTGTCGTCGTTGAACCCTACCGTATTGTAGAAGCCCGCCGTCTCCGTAGCCTGCTCCCGGAACCGCGTCATTCCCTCAGGACTGTCATGAAACCACCACGGAGGCCCAAGACGCAAGCATGGGTAATGGCCGGCCAGCGGAGCCAGCTCCCGGCTATAGGTCGATTCGTCCAGCGTGAAGAGAATGATGGTGAGGCTGCTCTCATTGCCAAACCGGTTGAGCAGCGGGTGCAAGGCGTCCACGTAGTTCGTGGCCATTGGGATATCGCAGCCTACGTCGCGGCCGTAACGCTCATAGATTTTACGATTGTGGTTGCGTTTGCTGCCCGGGTGAATCTGCATGACCAAACCGTCTTCGAGGCTCATCCGCGCCATTTCGGTGAGCATTTGGGCCCGGAACAGCTCCTCCTTCGCGGCGCCGGCGTTGCCTGCCAACACTTCGCTATAGAGAGCTGCGGCCTCGGCCAGGGGAAGGTCGGCGGTTTGGGCTGTAGGATGACCATGGTCAGTCGCCGTGCATCCCAACTC
>CAZSVJ010000347.1:0-2521 GCA_964610185.1 uncultured Occallatibacter sp.
AGTCGATCTTCGAGGGCACCATCACCAAGTGGCTCAAGAAGGCCGGCGACACGGTCGAGAAAGACGAGCCGCTTTTTGAGATTTCTACCGACAAGGTAGACGCTGAGATTCCCTCGCCCGTGGCCGGCGTGCTCAGCGAGATCAAGGTGGCCGAGGGCGCGACGGTTGAAATCAATACCGTGGTCGCGGTGGTGACGGAGAATCAGGGATCACGAAACAGGGAACAGGGATCAGGCGCCAGTTCGCCCGCACCGGCTGGCGTTCACGTTTCTGGCGGGACAGATGTCGTCATGCCGCAGATGGGCGAGTCGATTTTCGAGGGCACCATCACCAAGTGGCTCAAGAAGGCCGGCGACACGGTCGAAAAAGACGAGCCGCTGTTTGAAATTTCAACCGACAAAGTGGATGCGGAGATTCCAGCGCCGGTGGCCGGCGTGCTGAGCGAAATTATGTTTCATGAGGGCGCAACGGTCGAGATCAACACTGTGGTTGCGGTCATCGGCGGCGCATCGGGCGCAAATACCTCAGCGTCAGTCGTCTCGACCGAGGCACCCGCGCCCACTTTGGCGCCGAAGGCGCAGTTGGCCCCACCGCAGGTGGTGTCGAATGGAAGCGAGCGCATTCGCTCATCGCCGCTGGTGCGAAAAATCGCGCAGGACAACAACCTCGACCTGGCGCAGATCGCGGGCACAGGCGCGGGCGGGCGCATCGGCAAAGAAGATGTCCTGCGCCATTTGAGCCTGCATGGACCGGGCAGCGCGGCGCCCAAGCCAGCCGCACCGTCAAGCGGGGCCGTTCCAACTTTGACGCAGGCATTTTCGGAACTGCGCGGCCAGCGGGTGCCGCTCACCAAGATGCGCGCCATCATCGCCCAGCGCATGGTGGAGAGCGTGGCCACCAGCCCCCACGTCTACACCGTCTACAAAGTGGACATGACGCGCGTGGCTCGCATCCGAGCGCGAGACAAGACCCGCTTCGAGCAGAAACATGGCGTCAAGCTGACGTTTATGCCGTTCATCGCCGTGGCCGCGGTTGAGGCGCTGCGCAAGTTTCCCATTGTCAACGCTGCGCTCGAAGACGGCACCATCCACTACCCCGCCAACATTAACCTTGGCATCGCCGTCGCGCTCGAATGGGGCCTTATTGTGCCGGTGATCAAGCAGGCCGAGGAGCGCAGCTTTGCCGAGATTGCCAAAGCGATGAACGACCTCGCCCTGCGCGCGCGAACCAAAAAGCTGCTCCCCGAAGAGGTCATGGGAGGTACATTCACGCTAACCAACTCCGGCGTCTTCGGCGGCGAATTCGGCACGCCCATCATCAACCAGCCGGAGTCGGCGATCCTGGCCATCGGCGGGTTGAAGAAGGAGCCGGTCGTGCTGACGGACGCGGACGGCAATGACTCGATTGCCATTCGCTCCATGCAGCATTTCTGTCTAGGCTTCGATCACCGCACCATCGACGGCGCCGACTCAGGCAAGTTCATGAGCGCCTTCAAGAAGACGCTCGAAGGCTGGGATCGGGAGATTGGGTAGGCGACTAGTGGCGAAATCCGAGGGGAGTCTGGCCCCTTTGTGTTAGCTCTTATCCCTTTTCGGCACTTGATTATGCCTCAGGAAGCAACGACGCTGATGAAGCGGAAGAATGACCTTCGCCGTCTAATGCATAGGACTTGACGTGATAGGATTCTCCCATGCAATTCCGGAATCCGTCGGCCGTCAGGATTATTGCGGTGTCGAAATTGGCTTAGGTCGGTGTCGATCCGGTGGTCGGCCCACTTCTTGCGGTAGGGTAGCCCCATGACACATGGGGACCTTGCTCCAGTCCTTCAATCGCAACATCTGTAGTTCGGGAGATGCGATGCTAACCAAAAAGCCTAGCCGCAAACCAGGTCAAGACCTTCGCGCTGTGCCTACGTACACAATTCCAGAAGCTGCCGAGTTCTTGGCAATTCGGTCTAGGACAATGTTTTCATGGTACGAAGGAGATGAGCCAATCTTGAAGGCTTCCGCCATCTGCGGCACCATCCACCTTCTGTCATATCGAGATATTGAGGAAGCCTACCGAGTCTACCTGCTGCGTGAGAGGTTTCAATTCTCTCTTCAATTCTTGAAGAAGTCGATGCGAAATGCTCGCAAAATATTTAAGTCGCATCACCCTCTTCAGCGCGCAGACGCCGTAAAGGAATGCTTGAAAGATCTCGTCTATGACAAACCCGCGCGTGGCAAGAGCCCTCGCACGATAACTTCTCTTGGCCAGAATCCAGGTCAGCAATCGTTCAAAGAAGTTGTAGATATTTTCGCCGAACGCATAGAACCCGGTGAATTCATATTTCCGTGGCGTTTCGCCTCGACTGATCGGGCGAGCCGCCCAGTCTCAATGAATCCAAACATCATGTCTGGGCGACTGGTTGTTGCTGGCACTCGCATTCCAGTCAATACACTGCTGGGAAGCAAGCGCGCCGGGGAGACGATTGAGCAAATTGCCGACGACTACAGCCTCGATCCTGAAGTCGTGGAGAAGG
>CAZSVJ010000348.1:0-2503 GCA_964610185.1 uncultured Occallatibacter sp.
ACTCCCGCGAAGGCGCCGATTCTCTAATCAAACCGGTATAGCTTGACCTTTTCCGTCCTCAACTGCCGCGAATCGAAGCGCCAGCCCTTGCCTTGGTCGTTTTCATCGCCGTTCAGCCGCCGTCCCGGAACCCACTTGCCGTCCTCAAAGGTCCCTTCATCCACTGTTCCAATGCCGACCTGCGGCCCAGCCGCCGATCGCGGAATGAACGAAACCCTGAAACCTTTGCCAACTCCGAGAAACTCCTCCGGTCCGGTGGCCATGATCAGGCCAAAACCGCTTTCCGCATGACCGCCAAAAATCTCGTCCAGGGTCACGTGCACCGTGTAGCCGCTCATGGTGAAGTCGACCGTGTCGTGATTCTTGTTGAGCACAAAACCATGCACGTCGCCGGCGCTCTGATGATCCAGCAGTTGCGGCGCAACCTTGGCAATCGCGGTGTAACTTGCGGCCAGGTCGCCCTTCGCATCGTCGTCTTCAATGCCAAACGGCGAAAATCCAAGCCCGGCTTCTTCGCCAAGCGCATAAAACACATTCGCCGCGCCCGCTGCGCCTCCGCGCGCCTCGGGCACAAACAGCGGATTGCCGTCGCGATGATAGCGATTGCACCATTCAGTGAAGTTGTCGGCGTAAATGTCCGGCGAATAAAGATCGACCCCCGGCCCGGCGGCCTTCCACACATCCACAACCTCCGGCTCCGGCCCGCCGCTGGGGAAGTCGCCCGGCGGCGTATCGTCGCCCTCCAGCCAGGTGTTCACATACGTGGGAATGTTGTAAGCAGCCTTGCCCTTGGCCGCTACAAAGTGAATATAGCGCGCATAATGCCACGCCATGAAGATCTGGTCTCCCCGCGTCGAATCGCCAAAGACTTCTGCCCATGTGCCCGCGGTCTTATTTCCATTCGCGTCCCACAGCGCCCGCAGCCGCGGATAGAGCGCGTCGCGATGGGCCTTTAGATACTGCGTCAGCTCCGCCGGAACAGGCGAGGCAAAGGCCGCGTTGGCAGCAGCGGAGTGGTCGCGCGAATCGCCAAGAACCCCGACCTCGTTCTCCATCTGCATCATCAGGACGGTATGGTCTTTGCTGTCCACTTCCTTGATGTGCTGCATCAACGCCGCAAACGCACGCGCATCCGCATCGCGCGTCGCCGCGGCCAGCGGGCTCAGAATCTCCACCTCGGCGCCGCGCTCGACCACGCGTGGAAACCGGTGCGTGTCCTGCTTGACCCAGACCGGCGGATAGCTGGACATGCCGTTCTTCCACGAAGCTAGCCAGAGAAATACGATCTTCTCGCGCGACTGGCGCGCCTGTTCGAGCAACCCGTCCACCAGCGTAAAGTCGAAGCTGCCTTCTTTGGGCTCAATCAGCTCCCAGCTCAGCGGAGTCACCACCGTGTTGAGTCCCATCGCCGCCAGCTTCGGCCAGATCGGCTTCATATACTCAAGGCTCGACGACGAGGAGTTGTGCAGCTCGCCCGAGAGCATCAAGAAGGGCTTGCCATCCAGAATCAACTGGGTCGCCGCGCCCCTGGTTTCAAGGTGCGGTGCGGCGGGCGATGGGCTGGTCTCCTGTGCCAGGACCATCCCGGCTTCGAGACCCGCCAGCAACATCAGAATTGGCAACACAGACAGTTTGATTTTCATAACGTGAGGGAGTCTAACACAGGGCCTGCCGATCTTTCCGGAGGCCCTTTCGGCGTGGCTGCGAATCCAGAAGACCGCGCTCAACTTCCCGTTTCGACCTTCCGTCCCAATCCCAGTGAACGACGTGTAAGTTGCGTCGCTTAGCGATTGCCCGCAACATTGCCGCAACCGTAGAGTTAGATCGTGGCCGTACTCTCTGTCGATCTCGCTTATCGCCGCTGGTCCGATCTGGGCATTGTCGTGCTCAACCGTACAAACCCGCAAGCCAGCCCGTCCTACGGCCCTATTGACTGCGAGATTATCCCCGCGACCGCTGGGGGCTTCGCGGCCGGACCTGTCACTGGGTTGGACCCGAATCTAGCTCCCGGTCCCGTCGACGCCAATATCCTTGCCGGCCGCCTCAACCATCTTGCCAATGTGCGCAACATCCGCGTAATCGTGCTCGACGGGCCGCAGGCCTGGAAATCCCTTCACAACGGCGCCGAGCATGCCCGCATCAGCGAGCGCCAGCTCAACACCGCCGCCAAAACAGGACTGCCCGGCATGGTCAAGCCCATCACTTACCGGGTTTTCGCCGAGTTCTGCCTTGACGTGTACGACGCCCTCTGCCGGCGCGGCTGGCGACGCTTCGACACACGCGATCAGCCCGCGTCGGCGTTGGTCCAAAGTAAGGAGCGAATTCTTGTCGAGAGCTACCCTCATGCGGCATGGAAGTCGCTGGGGCTTAAGCCGCTGCCCTCCAAGCGGCGGGCCAAAGTGAGCGACCTGGCCGAGGCCTACGGCGCTCTGAACGCGCTCATTCCCATCACCACCAACCGCCCGCCGAATCACGATCAGCTCCAGGCCATCGTCGGCGGCCT
>CAZSVJ010000349.1:0-2464 GCA_964610185.1 uncultured Occallatibacter sp.
GACCAGCGCTCCTACTCTCAGTTGCGACCATTGAATCTCTTTGCGGCTTGGCACGGGACTCCCTTTTGGCACTGGATGCTGTTTACGCCTTGAGGATATCAGACGGCCCGGCTCTAACTCCCATCTTCGAGTAGCACGCTGGCCATGGCAAGGCTGGCGGTGTGGGTAATGGAAAGGGCGGCGCGGACTACACCGAGCCGGGCGGCAATCTGGGCGGCGCGCCCGTGAAACTGGAGGTTGGGCCTGCCGCTCTGCTCGCGGACCACCTCGATCTCAAGCCAGCTCACACCGAAGCTGATGCCGGTTCCCAGGGCTTTGGCTCCTGCTTCCTTGGCGGCAAACCGGGCGGCAAAGCTCTCCGCTGACTTGCGCTTGCGCCGGCAGTAGGCCTGTTCCGCGCGGGTGTAGACGCGGTCAAGAAAGCGGGCCCCATAACGATCCATGGATTGCTGGATGCGCCCAATCTCGACCAGATCGATTCCGGAGCCAATGATCATCCTGTTTATAAAGCTACAACATTCGGCATTTGTTTCGTTTGCGGACAGTCCAACGCGCCGTTCCTGGCGCGCTCGTTGCAGCCCAAGCAGCGTTGCCTAGGCCGATCCAATTACCACCGCATGCTGCTACAGGCCGCCGGCAAGGAAGAATGTTCCAAAGCAGGGCAGATTCGTGCGAGTCCAGCACATGCGTGATGCGCTCATGACAGGCTCCGATAACGCAGGGGTGAGGCTAACCATGCGGGAGTTTAACGGGGGGCAGGCAACAAGCATACCTTGGGCGATGCAGATGAAGGCTGTCAGTATTGAGGAGCCGTCGCACCTTGTGAAGACTCTGACGGGAGCGATCCTTGCCTGTGGCGGCTGGGTGTTGAGCCGCGGCGCCAACGATACGGGCACGGTGAACATGCTGTTTGAATTTGAGCGGCAAGTTTGCGTGGACATTTACAGTGTGCTGATTGCTGCCGGAATCGACCTAAGCCGGGCCGGGCACATTCGATTCACCGAGCTCTGCCAGTGCACGCGCAGTCTTCCGCAGGACTACGGAACCGAGATTGCCAGCGTCGACCTGGAGATACAGACCTTTCCCGTGGAGCCGGCGCACGGCCTAGCGACGCATAAGTCAGCCTGAAATTTCTCAGCCCGCCTCGACCAATCCATAGCGGCGCTGCCATGCCTCTTTGAGTCGAGCCCATACACGAGCCCGTTCAGCCTCGGTTGCTCCAATGGTCTTGGTTCGCTCGGAAACGGGGAGATTGGCAAATCGGTCGGCTTCCATCTTTGCCAGCTCGAGCAACTGCCGATCGCGAAGCAGGTTGGCCACGCGAAAATCGGGCAGTCCCGCCTGGCGGGTTCCAAAAAACTCACCGGGGCCGCGCATGGATAGATCAAGCTCCGCCAGCTCGAATCCGTCTTGAGAGCGGACAATCGCGCTCAGCCGCTCCTCGGCGAGCGGTGTGACGCGCGGTCCGGTCATGAGAATGCAGTAGCTCTTGGCTGCTCCCCGGCCCACGCGGCCGCGCAACTGATGAAGCTGCGCGAGGCCGAAGCGCTCCGCGTGTTCTACCACAATTACTGTTGCGTTGGGAACATCGACGCCGACCTCGATGACCGTTGTTGCCACCAGCACGTCGATCTCGCCACGCTGAAAGCGGCGCATGACGATTTCTTTCTCGTCCGCATCCAGGCGGCCATGCAGAAGGCCGACGCGCAGGCCGGCAAGCGGTCCGTTGCGCAGCTTCTCATGCATCTCCACAGCAGACTTCAAGCCGGATTTGGCGGTTGGATTCGCTTCCTGCGCGGAACGCGGGAAAAGCTCCGCGGCGTTGCCCTTGCGAGTTGTTTTGCGGGCGGGGAAGGCAGGCGGTTCGAGGCCTTCTGCCGGCTCATCATTCGAGAAATCCAGCTCCGGCTGGTCTTCTTTTGTTCCCTCGATGACCGGGTAAACGATGTAGGTTTGCCGGCCTTTAGCCGCCTGTTTGCGCACGAAATCCCAGACCTCTTCCGCGCGCTCGCCGGGAACGCGCCGGGTGACAATAGGCATTCGGCCCGGCGGCTGCTCATCCAGAATGCTTAAGTCAAGGTCGCCGTAGAGCGAGAGCGCGAGCGTGCGCGGAATCGGCGTCGCGGTCATCACCAACACGTCAGGCTCCGCTTGATTCGGCTTTTTCATCAGCTTAAATCGTTGCAGCACGCCGAAGCGATGTTGCTCGTCCACCACGACGAGGCCCAGCCGGTCGAACTCGACTTTTTCTTCAATCAATGCGTGGGTGCCGATGACCAATTGCGCCTCGCCGCGGTTGATGAGGCCGCGGGTGCTGCGCTTGCGGTCCTCGTCGAGCGAGCCGGTCAGCAGGACGATTCTGTAGCGGCGTGAGGAACGCTCAAGCAATTTGCGCGCAGCCAAATAATGTTGCGTGGCCAGAATCTCGGTGGGCGCCATCAGCGCCGCCTGGTAGCCGTTTTCC
>CAZSVJ010000350.1:0-2348 GCA_964610185.1 uncultured Occallatibacter sp.
GAGGGCCTCGTGGATCAGATGAATGTCTCAGTGACGGATCACCTTGCGGAGTACGTGCGGGCCAGGGTCAAGAGCGGGCGCTACAACAATGCGAGCGAGGTTGTTCGCGAGGCTCTTCGCCGCATGGAAGAAGCCGACCAGCGGGCGCTGCGGCTGGGAAACCCAACGGTTGAGGATGTCCTGACGGACCTTGAAGCCGATCAGATAGAAAGCATCCGGCAGCGGGTTCGGGCTGGCATTGCGTCCATCGAACGTGGCGATTTTTCTGAGTACGAAGGCCGCGCTGGGCTGGCTGCGCTGACGGCAGGCGTAAAGGCCAGGGGACGCAAACTGCTCGCTGAGACTGCGGAGAAGTAATGCGGTTCCATGTCTCGAAAGAGGCCGAACAGGACCTGGATGAGATCTTTGTTTATTGGGCGCGGAATGCCGGACTTGGCGTGGCAGACAGGACTGTCGAGGCTATCGAAGCGCGCTTTGCACTATTGGGCGATTTTCCCAATGCCGGCCGAAAACGCGACGAAATTGGCCCTGGTGTCCGCAGCTTTCCCGCCGGCGAGTATCTGATCTACTTTCGCAAGTCCAGAAGGGCGGTCGAGATCGTTCACGTCTTTCACGGGGCGCGGGATCAGCGAAGAGCTTTCAGGGGTTCCGCAGCGAAATGATGGCGTGGCCCGGTTTCGCATGAGATGCCCTCGGAGTGGAACCACGCCCTAAACCTCTTGACACAATCCCTTCCAGCCATGAAACTGCCAGCAAGGTTGATGTGGCGCGGAATGGCGAATGAGCGCCTCCGTTCCGGAAGAGGCGGATGCAATCGCGGTGAGCACACCCAAAGACGGACGGATCACTTTTTCGCTGAGCTCGACCATGGAGAGCGTAAGCGAAGTGGAGGCAGCCGCGGAGAAACTGGCGGAGCAGGCCGGCATCGACGAAGAGGAACGCTTCCGCGTGACCATGGCGGTGCGCGAGGCCGCCGTTAACGCCGTGTTGCACGGCAACGAGTACGACCCAGCCAAAAAAATTACCGTCAGCCTGGAAAACACCGGTTCTGCGCTTGTGTTCACAATCGCGGACCAGGGCAAGGGCCTGAATCCGGAGTCGATTCCAGACCCTCTTGCACCCGAGAATCTTTTGCGCGGCACTGGCCGCGGCATCTTCCTCATCCGATCCTTTATGGATGAGGTACACTTTCGACAACTGCATCCTGGAACCGAGTTGACGCTGGTAAAGAAGCTGACGCCGGCTGGGGGAAAAACCGGATAGGCGCCTTGCGCGGCGACAGACGGCGGAAATCGAATCAAACCCCGCGAACGGCTCTGGAGTTTTCAAGTTTTCCATGCCACTGCACCGGGCGAAAGTGCTATAACCGTAGTACGAAACAAGGAGGAATTTCCGTGGCACTTACTATTGCTTCCCGTGAATTGGACGGCGTAACCGTTCTTGACCTCAGCGGGCGGATCACCCTCGGCGAGGGCAGTGTGCAGATTCGCGATGCGATTCGCGACCTGATCGGCAAGGGACAAAAGAGCATCCTGCTGAACCTGGGAGACGTGAACTATATCGATAGCTCCGGGTTGGGCGAGCTGGTGAGCGCCTTCACCACATGCAAGAACCAGGGCGCCGCGCTCAAGCTGCTGAAGCTGACCAAGAAGGTTCATGACCTGCTGCAGTTAACGAAGCTCTACACGATCTTCGATATCTACGACGACGAAGCAAGCGCCATCGCCTCCTTCAAGTAGCCCGGCGACGCCAGAACTCGAAGCGCAAGAAAAGGCCATTCCGCAATGCGGGATGGCCTTTTCTGCCTAACCTCAACTAACGACTCAAAACTTCGCATTTGGCACATTACGCGCTGGGTGCCCCACCCATCGCGCTTTTCGCGATGGGTGGGATGCCATGATGCCGCTTGGGGGCCGCATCTCCACACCGGCCCTAGCGCTAAAACTTCACGTTCGGCACCTCACGCGCCGCCGCACTGGCGGCAAAGTAGGCGTCGTTCTGCTTGAATCCCGCCATGCCTGCCCAGATGTTGTTGGGGAATTGAAGGATGAAGGTGTTGTAGTCCTGGATCGCGTCGTTGTAGCGTTTGCGCGCCACGCCGATGCGATTTTCGGTTCCGGAAAGCTCGTCCTGCAAGCGCATGAACTGCTCGCTCGAACGCAGTTGCGGATAGTTCTCGGTCAGCAGAAGCAGCCTTCCTATTGCCGAATCCAACTGCCCGTTGGCCGCGATCTTGGCCTGCGGCCCCTGCGCGTTCAGCATGCCGGCGCGAGCATTGGCAATGTCGCCGAAGACGGTGCTTTCTTCCTTGGTAAAGCCCTTCACCGTCTCCACCAGGTTGGGAATCA
>CAZSVJ010000351.1:0-2245 GCA_964610185.1 uncultured Occallatibacter sp.
CGCCGTCAGTCAAGCGTGGGTGATACACCTCCGTGAGTTTGACGAAGATGTTGGGCCGCGCCGCCATCTCCTTCACCACACCTTCGTAGTCGAGCTGATTGTCAGGCGTCGCATCGAAAGAAGGCAGATGGTCCATGACGATGCGAAGGCCGGGGATGGCATCGGCCAGCAGCACGTTGGCTTGCATCAGATTCATGCTTGGATTGGCTGTGTCCAGAGCCAGGTCAGCCTGAGACAGCAGCTTCAAATTGGCCACCTGGTCGGGCTTCAGAGCGACCTTTCCATTGTCCGCGGTGTAAAAGCGGCTGGATCGGATCGCTCGATAGAGCGGGTCCTTTTGAAAGTGCGTAACATACTGGCCGAAATCCGGGCGCCCCGGATCCAGGCTTCCCGAGACGCCGACCATGATAGGGTTGTCCCGGCATTGTTCGAGATACCAGAGGTTGTCGTCGATCAAGGGGCTCGATTCGACCACAATTGCGCCCACGATGCCGGCCGGTCTTGCCAACGGACTGTACATCGACGGGAGCGATGTCTTGGAGATCGCCCGATAGGCCGCAGAACCCATGTATCCCGCACCGAGTGGACGGGTGCCGTCAAACAAGTGAATGTGCGCGTCGATAATCGGGATATTGCCAATTGGAATATTCTCGACGTTCGCCGATTGTCCATGCGCAGTATCCCACGACGCGACAGCGGCTGTCGCCGCGGCGCCCGCTAGAAATCCACGGCGGCTTAAGCCTTCGCCCTTGCTATTGAGTTTCCGGAACGCTGTCATGGCAGGCCTCCAATCCATCGGCGCAATCATAAAACATTTGCCCGGCAGTGTTATTGGTCTTCTTGGCGATCCGATTAAAATGCGTTTAAGCTAAACTCTCGGAAATGGGCATGGAATGGATGTGAGATCGAACCGCGGGCAACGGAGTCTTCCGACCATACGCTACTTGTTGGTGCTCTGGCTGTTTGTGTTGAGCGCGGTGGCGTTCCTTGACCGGACGAACATCTCGATCGCCGGCGTGCAAATCAGCCGTGAATTTGCGATTGACAATACGCATCTGGGTTGGATCTTCAGCGCATTCCTCGTAGGCTACGCCACGTTTCAGATTCCCGCCGGCCTGCTTGCCAGGCGTCTTGGACCGCGCCGCGTCTTGAGTTTTGGCATAGCGTGGTGCGGCGCCTTCGCGGCCTTGACGGCGCTTGTTCCTCAAACGGCGCGCGGCGCGCTGCTCATGCTGGCGTCGGTCCGCTTCGGCCTTGGCGCAGGTGAGGCCGCTATGTACCCGGCTGCCAGTCAATTCGTCAAGCGCTGGTTTCCTGTGAACGAACGCGGCAAGGCAAATGGACTGATCTTCGCCGGGGTTGGGGTGGGCGCGGGTCTCACGCCTCCGCTTGTCACTGCGATTATCTTGCGCCACGGATGGCGAGCGGCTTTCTGGTTCAGCGCCGCGGTCGACGCGGTAGCCAGCCTGGTGTGGTACCTTGCCGCCCGCGATACTCCCGCGGAGCACCCTTTTGTGGGCGAGGCGGAAAAAGCTCTCATTGGCGGACAACAGAATCTGCCCAGCTCAACCGGCGCACAAGGCGATTCCGCGCGTGGAGCCAAACCCGCGCTTCCCTGGGCGAAGATCTTCCGGAGCAAAGAAGTTCTTGCGCTGACCGCAAGCTACTTTGCTTTTGGCTATATTGCCTGGATTTTCTTCGCGTGGTTTTACATCTATATGGCGCAGGTGCGGGGCCTCAACCTCAAGGCCAGCGCGGCCTTCTCCATGTTGCCGTTCATCGCGATGACGTTTGGCAGCCTCGGGGGAGGCGTTGTGAGCGATTGGATCGCGACCCGCTTTGGCCTGCGCAGGGGGCGCTGCCTGTTACCCGCGCTGTCCTTTGCATTGACCGCAATTCTGCTGGTGAGCGGGTCGCGAGTTCACAGCGCGGCTGTAGCCGGTGTGATTCTCGCCTGTGGCGCGGGCGTCCTGTACATCTCGCAGAGCGCCTTCTGGGCAGTCGCAGCCGACATCGCCGGAGAAAGCGTCGGCGTAGTTTCCGCCATCATGAACATGGGCGGGCAGGCGGGCGGAGCTTGCACTGCATCGCTCACTCCGCTGATTGCGGCCCATTTTGGGTGGGAGATGTCCTTCCTCTCCGCTGCTTCGGTCGCAGTGCTCGGCGGCGCGGCATGGATGGTCATCAACCCGCTGAAGGCCTGGCACGAATCGGATGTCAACTCGAATAACTTGCGGCCCGCGAG
>CAZSVJ010000352.1:0-2236 GCA_964610185.1 uncultured Occallatibacter sp.
CCGCCAGGTAACGCCCGGCGACCAGTTGCGCATTGAGGTGGACGTGCTCTCGATGCGAACCCGCATCGGCCGCATCGAAGGCAAAGCGTATGTGGATGGCAAGCTGGCCTGCGAGGCTACACTCACCTGCCAGGTCGTTCTCAGAGTTCGGGAACCGCATCCGGCCGCTCCCGCGGAGCCGCAAGCCACCACGGCACAAGAAGCGGTGACCCCGGAGTGAGCATTCATCCCACCGCGATTGTCTCTCCCGGAGCGATTGTTCCGGACTCATGCGGCGTGGGGCCATTTTGCACCATCGGACCGGGGGTCGTTCTCGGCGAAAGCTGCACGCTTATTTCACACGTTGTGCTCGAAGGCCGCACCCGCGTCGGCGCGCGCAACATTTTTTATCCATTCTGCTCGGTCGGCGTGCCGCCGCAGGATTTGAAATATCGCGGCGAACCCACTGAAACTGCCCTCGGTGACGACAACACCATTCGCGAAAGCGTAACCATTAGCCGCGGAACCGTGGGCGGGGGCGGCATTACTCGGATCGGCTCCAATTGCCTGTTGATGACCTGCGTACATATCGGCCACGACAGCCAGGTCGGCAGCCATTGCATCCTGGCCAATGCTGCCACCCTTGCGGGCCACGTCATCATCGAGGACCATGTGACCCTGGGCGCATTCTGCCCGGTCCACCAGCACTGCATCGTGGGCCAATACGCATTCGTGGGCGGCGGCACCATCGTGACTCAGGATGTGCTGCCGTTCTCGAAGACCTCGTCGCGGCGGGAGAACAAGGCCTTCGGCGCGAACAGCGTGGGCCTCGAGCGGCAGGGATTTAGCCCGGAGCGGATCAGGGCGCTGCAAAAGGCTTTCCGGTTGCTATTGGTGTCGAAGCTGAACACCACGCAGGCTCTGGAGAAGATGCGGGAGCTGGAGGGCGAGGATGTGGCGATCCTTTTGAACTTCCTAGAACGCAGCCAGCGCGGGGTGATCAAGTAGCTATGAAACTCGGCCTCATCGCCGGCAATGGGCGCTTTCCGTTTCTGCTGTTGGATGCGGCGCGGGCGCAGGGACTAGCCGTAGTTGTTGCGGCCATTCGCGAGGAGACAGACCCGGAGATCGATCGTCGCGCCGCCGCGGATGACGGCATCACCGTCCACTGGCTCTCGCTGGGCGAGCTGTCGCGGTTGATCGAAGTCTTCCACAAAGAGGACGTTGAGAAGGCCGTGATGGCCGGACAGGTGAAGCACAAGCAGATTTTTTCGAGCATCCGCCCGGACTGGCGATTGGCCAAGCTGCTGCTTAATCTGCGCACTCGAAACACAGACATGCTGCTGAGCGTGGTTGCCAAGGTGCTGGGCGACGAGGGCATTGAGCTGATCAGTTCCACCGCTTTTCTTGAGCCGCTGCTGGCCCAGGAGGGCCTGCTCACCCCGCGCGCCCCTGATGAAGAAGAGTGCAAGAATATCGAGTACGGCCTGGGAGTGGCGCGCGCCGTGGCTGGATTCGACATCGGGCAGACGGTCGTCGTGGCCGCTCAGGCCTGCGTCTGCGTCGAGGCAATGGAGGGCACGGACGCAGCTATCGAGCGCGCCGGTGTGCTGATGCGCTCGCTCGAGGACGAGGCGTCGACACTTCACCCCAGCGACAAAGTCCCGTCGCTGGGGACCCCGACACTCGAGCGCCGCCTCACCGTCGTCAAGGTGGCCAAGCCCAATCAGGATTTGCGGTTCGATGTGCCCGTCATCGGCATCGACACGATTGAGACCATGATCCGCGCCTGCGCAAGCTGCCTTTCTGTCGAGGCTGGCCGCACGCTCCTCTTCGATCGCGACTCCCTGCTGGAGCGTGCCGGCCAGGCAGGCATTGCCATCGTGGCCACGGCAAGGACCAGGGACTAGGGAGCAGAGAAAAGCGAAACCTGCCATTGACTCTCAGCGTCTATACTGATTGCGGGCAGGTCGTTCCTGCTGTTCCTGCTGTTCCCTGTTCCCTAATCCCTGTTCCCTGCTTTAGGAGGCTTTCCCTTGAGAAAAACAGTACTTTTCAGTCTAGCCGCGGTTCTTGTCCTCGCGGTTGCCTTTGTCACCGTCCATGCCGACGATCAGCCCATGCCATCCGTCGGGCAGGTTGCGCCAGGCTTTACGCTCCCTTCGCAAGACGGCACCCAAATCTCGCTCAACAGCTTTCGCGGCAAATGGGTGGTGCTCTACTTCTATCCCAAGGACATGACCAAGGGATGCACCAT
>CAZSVJ010000353.1:0-2174 GCA_964610185.1 uncultured Occallatibacter sp.
TTGGTCCTTCGCCATTTCCGATGGCAACTTTAGGGACAGGACTCTGGCAACATCGATGAACACGCTAGCCTGGCGCGCAGAACAGTGGAACTCCGCTGGCTCTCCGCGAACTTCTTCCGCTATTCCGTGCGGCGCTCCGACGCGAGCCATGGCCTGAGTAGTATTCGGCGGGGCGTAAACCACATGAATGTTGTGAGATTTATGCCCTTAATCAGCCCAATGGGAGACCGAGTGGATGGTCTCATCGCCATAAACCGGGGTGCAAGCCTGCATGGGCATCGCCTTGCAGTACACCCTCAGAGTGGCTTTGAGATGAGTGGCTGAGCTACGGTTTGGGCTGGGAGGCTAACCACTTCTCGAGGCTTGGTTGCTGGAGAGCACGGAGTTCGATGCAGCCGTTGATGCTTTCGACGGCACGTTTCAAAGGAACATCGGATTCGGGAAGCTTGTGCGCGGCGAAAAACTTCTCGACATTGTCGCGTTCATCGACGGAGCAGAAGTTGCCCAGATAGCGCAGGAAGTAAGGTCCCATTCCGGTGGCGAGCTGGGCCTGGACCTTGTCCCAATGGCTTTGAATGTAGGCCCACGCCTGAGAACGGGTTTCGGCATGCTTGAGTGGAAGGCCAAACTGAATTGCAGCGTCCTGATTGCGCACCTCGCCGGAGGCGGCGTAGTCGAGGGAACGCTGGATCAGGGCGGGGTTCTGAAAGTCGGCGAGCAGGCGGAGCGCGGAGTTCTCGGCTGTCGGGTCGGTTGCGGTTTCAACTACTTTTTGCAGCCCGTCAAAGAGGGCTGCGTCGCCGTTGCGCGCAGCGATCGCAAGAGCTTTCTGGCTGAGTGTGGGATCGATTGAAGCGGGATTGAGCAGATAATTCTGCGCCATTTGGTGAGCCTGGGCGAGGACGACTGGGTCTGCGCCGTAGTTGCCGAGAAGGTCGAAGAGCTGATTGCGCAATGCGCGAGTGTTGTCGGAATCGCGCTCAGACGGAGGGCCGAGCCTCAAGTAATCCGGAGCATAGGTCTTGCGAATCCAGGCGGAGAGCGTGGCCCTCTGCTCAGGGGTTGCGGCAATCCTGGTATAGATGGCGGCGATGCCGGCGATGGGCTGGTTGAGGCCTTCGGTGTAGGCGTCGGCGCGATCAGAAACGGCCTGGGCGAGGACTCCGGCGTTGGGATCGGAATGGACTGCGGCGGCGAGGTTGAGATAGTCGCCCACAGTGGCCTTGCCGTCGCGCAGTTGCGCCCACTCGTCGCCCAGGAAGCGGATGCGCTCCGTGGGGGCGAGGCCGGTTTCGATGGCGGCGGCGATGGCGGCGTGAGCTGCGGGCGTGTATGCGCTGCGATAGTAGCCCTCGGCTCCAGCGTTGGCAAAGAAGAGGCTGGATGCAGGGACCTTGAGTGCGGAATCGGTGGAGGTGAAGATCTGGCAGTCCTGGCCCTTTGCCGTTTTGAAGCACACAGGAAGAGTCCATTTCTGTGCGGGATCGGGCTGAATGCCGGGGCTCAAGAAGAAGCGACGTTGCGCAACCGAAACTCGCCGCGGCGAGCCGCCAGCCGGATCGCCGAATGTCAGCAGCGGTTCGCCGCGCTGGGAGACGAGGCTCTCCATGATTTTGTCGACAGGCTTGTGACTGACAGCGGTCTGCGCGTTCCAAAAGTCTTCAGCGGTCGCGTTGGCGTAAAGGTGGGCGGCGAGATAGGCGTGCACGCCCTTGCGGAAGGTTTCCTCGCCAAGATAGTTCTCGACGGTGAGCAACACGTCGCTGGCTTTGCCGTAGGAGATACCGTCGAACATCTGCTCGATTTCGTCTGGTGTGTCGGCGCGGGCGCGGATGGCGCGTGTGGTCGGCAGCGCATCGAGATTCAACGTGTCGTCCTCATCGGCGGAGACGACCTGGTCCATGTTCCACTCCGGATGCATGGCGGCGACGGCCTTGTTCTCCATCCAAGTGGCAAAGCCCTCGTTGAGCCAGACGTTGTCCCACCACTGCATGGTGACGAGGTCGCCGAACCACTGATGGGCCATCTCATGGGCGATGACGGTGGCGACTCTAACTTTTGCATCGACGGAGGCTGTCTTCGGGTTGAGGAGCAGGTCGGTCTCGCGGTAGGTGATGGCGCCGAAGTTCTCCATTGCGCCGGCTGCGAAGTCGGGCAGGCCGATGAGGTCGAGC
>CAZSVJ010000354.1:0-2128 GCA_964610185.1 uncultured Occallatibacter sp.
CGCGGCTACCGCGCGGGTTATCTAACACTCGCATTCTTCATGGTGGCCGGGCTTGGCATTTTGTGGCTTCACGCGAGTGTCGGCCGCATTCAGTTGGACAACCGAATGATGGGACTTCATTTCCTAAGCGTCTTCTTTGGCATGTTGGTGCTCGCGGACATCGCGAAAACCGCCGCCCAGATAATGGCCTACCGGAGAGCACTCTGATGCCCGCGATACGCAATCAGATTCGAGAACTCCGCGCCCGGCTGGAGATGACGCAGCAGGATCTCGCCGATCGGGTCGGCGTCACCCGGCAGACGGTCATTGCGATCGAGCAAGACAAATACTCTCCTTCGCTTGAAACTGCGTTCAAAGTGGCCAGCGCGCTCGACGTGCAGCTCGAGCAATGCTTCCAGTATGACCCTGGCGGAAAGCGTTGACCCAGGCCGCTCTGAACTGCTATCCGACTACCAACTCAAGGCGCGCAAATCTGAGCGCGCATTCTCTGCGAGGTTGCCATGCGTCACAACCGTTCCGTTCCACCTTGCCACGTGATTCCCGTCCTCCGCTACCCCGATCCCAGCTTGGCGGCCGATTGGCTCGGAAGGGCATTCGGCTTTACAGTGCGGCTCCGAATTGCCAATCACAGAATCCAAATGCGCGCCGGTGAGGGCTGCTTTACGATCGGCGAGGGAGAAATTGTTCCCAACAATTCGACCCTTGTGCAAGTGCGTGTGGAGGACGTGCACGCGCATTGCGCGCGCGCTCGACAGGCAGGCGCCAAAATCCTGACCGAGCCGGTCGATCACATGTATGGTGAGCGTCAGTACAACGCGGAAGACTTCTTCGGCCATAGATGGGACTTTACTGAATCGTTAGCAGACGTAGACCCGGAGAGCTGGGGCGGCACGCCAGAGAACCTCTGACCGTCGACCGAAATCGTGCCCTGACACCGTCGATGGCCTGATGGTAATTCTGCAAGAGGATCGTTATACCGTAAAAACGATCCGGCGGCCCTTATCCTGGCGGTTCCATGCGGCCTCGACCTCCGCAAGCGGTACAGGCTCCGCGTCGACCTTCAGGGTCCCCGCCGCAGCCAGAGCAAACAGCTTGGGTATCGCGGCGAAGATCGCATCGAGCGATGCGGAACCAAAGCCGCTGCCCAGCAGTGTTAAATCGATGCTGCGCAGTATCCCGCCCTGTAGACTGATCGTCTTTCCGGCCGCCTCTCCAACCTCCACCAGGCGAGTTGCCCGGGTGGCGCTCGCGTTGAATCCTTTTGCCAGCGCCTCCAGCAGCAACTCCGTCGGCCGGCCCCACAAATAATCGATTACCACGTCGATTCCCTTTGCGGCTTCCTCTAAAAAAGCGTCTCGGATCGCGTTTTCAGGCGCCCCAAGCGCGATGACCGCGTCCACGCTCGCCGCGTCGATGGCCTGCACATTGCGGCCAGCCCCGATCACTCGTTTTGCTCCGAACTGCCGAGCGACCTGAACGGCCAATTGCCCGGCCACGCCAGTCGCCCCAAGCACCAGCACCGTCTCTCCCGAGGCCAGCGCGGCGCGCTCCATGAGTGAAACCCATGCAGACATCCCAGGATTGGCGATGGCCGCGGCCTGAACTTCGCTGAGCCCATCCGGCAATGGCACGCACATCGACGGCCGTACCACCGTCCGCTCGGCCATGGAGCCAAACGGCGCGCGCGGAAATGCAAAGTAAACTCGGCTACCGTCTTCCAGTGTCCCTACCCCGTCCACGCCCGGAATGACAGGGACAACCCCGTCGCTGGAGTAATGCTTACCGCTCGCTCGGGACTTCACAATCGGGTGCAGCCCGGCGGCGCGCACCTGAATGACGACTTCCCCTTCTCCCGCGACGGGATCGGGAAACGTTTGGTACTTGGGAACCTCGCCCAGAACGTTAACGACCGCAGCCTGCATGGTTCGCCCTCCTCATCGGTATTTCCAATTTACCGCGCCGCGTTGAAGCTATGCGCGTCTCAACGACACGCCCCGCATTCGCTATGGTCAGCGCCCGATTGACGAATCGCGGCCAAGCGGAGACAATAGAACAGTTGCATCCCTGCAACTCGTGGGCCTGTGGCGCAGCTGGGAGCGCGCTTCCATGGCATGGAAGAGGTCATCGG
>CAZSVJ010000355.1:0-2119 GCA_964610185.1 uncultured Occallatibacter sp.
GCGAAGATCTCCGGCCACCAGGAGCCCACCTGCGCCGACCCGGAGAGCGCGTGACAAACCAGCACCGCGTTGTCGCGCGCCGCATTCAGCCGGCCATACACGGCGTAGTGCAGGGTTACGCCGGCCAGCGCCCGGCCTGACTCCAGCAACAAGTGCTCGTCGAGCACAAAGTCGCCTTCGTAGGTGGGAACCAGAACTTGCGTTCCGGGCCCTGTCGCGTCAGGCTTGGCCGTCCCTTCGCCGGCGCCGATGATGGCTTCGGTCATTACATTCATTGTGCAGCATGGTCCGCGGTTATGGGTAAGCCCACACCCGAATACCCGGTTGCCGCCTCCAGGGCCTGGTCAAGATCGGCCAATATGTCGCGAATATCCTCGATGCCCACGGAAAGCCGAACCAGCTCCGGAGTCACGCCGGTCGTGGCCTGCTCCTCCACTGAAAGCTGCTGGTGGGTGGTCGAGGCCGGATGAATGACCAGCGACTTGGCATCGCCGATATTGGCCACCAGCGAAAACAGCTCCAGCGTATCGATCAGCTTCTTTCCGGCCTCATACCCGCCCTTGATGCCGAAGGTAACCAGCGCGCCCTTCCCATGCGGCAAATACTTCTTCGCCCGCGCATAGTACGGGCTCGACTCAAGGCCCGGATAATTCACCCACTCAACGCCGGGATGCTGCGCCAGATGCTTGGCCACAGCCAGCGCATTCTCCGAGTGCCGTTGCAATCGAAGGTGAAGCGTCTCAATGCCCTGCAACAAGAGAAATGAGTTGAAAGGCGACAGCGCCGCGCCCGTATCGCGCAGCCCCTGCACCCGCGCTTTGAGGATGAACGCCAGCGGCCCGAAGGCTGCCGTGTAGGAAAGGCCGTGGTAAGACGCATCCGGCTCGGAGAAGTCTTTGAATCGCCCCGAGGCAGCCCAGTCGAACTTGCCCGCGTCCACAATCACGCCGCCGATCGTCGTGCCGTGGCCGCCAAGAAATTTTGTGGCCGAATTGACCACGATGTCCGCGCCCCACTCGATGGGCCTCACCAGCGCGGGAGAAGCCGAGGTATTGTCGATCACCAGCGGCAGCTTGTGCTCGTGGGCAATGGCCGCGAACCGCTCGATGTCCACCACATCCAGCTTGGGATTGCCCAGGGTCTCGGTATAGATGGCCCGGGTCTTGTCGTTGATGGCCGCGCGCAGCCCATCGAAATCGTCGGCGTCGACAAACCGCACGGTGATGCCCAGCCGCGGAAAAGTGTAATGGAAGAGGTTGTAGGTGCCGCCGTAGAGCGAGGTGGTGGAAACGATTTCGTCTCCCGCCGAAGCCAGCGTGGTCAGCGTAAGCGTCTCCGCTGCCTGGCCCGAGGCTGTGGCCAGCCCCGCCGCTCCACCTTCAAGCGCCGCGACACGCTTCTCGAACACATCGGTGGTCGGGTTCATGATGCGGGTATAGATGTTGCCGAACTCTTGCAAGCCGAAGAGGCGGCCCGCGTGGTCGGCGTTCTGAAACAGGTACGAGGTGGTTTGATAGATGGGCACGGCTCTTGAGCCGGTCGCCGGATCGGGCGATTGGCCGGCATGGACGGCGAGGGTGGCTAAATGGCGCTGCTTCGGTTCAGACATGGTGGGCTCCTTCAGGTTGCTGGATCTTCAATCGGTTTCACTGCTACTGAAGTCTGGGTGGGATTGGATGAAGCTGGCTGCAAAATCATAACGGCCCGAATCCTCGTGGGACCCGAGCCGTCTGGCTTCAAGATCGTCTGCGTCTAGCGCATTCGCTTCTCAAGAGCCGCGCGGAGGGGTCCGCATGACCGACACATGCACATGGCCATGACCGCAATTCCGTCTTCCCTTGAGTTACGCATGAAAGAAAGTATCGGCCGAAGATGGCTTGAAAGTCAAATGAATACATCGCTGGATGCGCGTCATGGTCATGATGAAGGGGAAACAAGCGACCCTCGGCAGCTACCCCTCAGGCTTCCAAACATACGCGCCCGACTGCGGCAATCCGATGTGAGCGAGCACACGACAAACAAACTGCCGCGCCATCTCGGTTGAATCAATAGGCTGGTTATAGAACGCCGGGATGACCGGGAAAATAACCGCGCCAGCCTCCGCGGCCAGCGTCATATT
>CAZSVJ010000356.1:0-2105 GCA_964610185.1 uncultured Occallatibacter sp.
AGATTGGAGCAAGATGGGACCGCGTTCTTCCCGCAAAACTTTGAGCGATGGCTCCATTCGAAAGGAGGGCCGATCGATGATGGCACGAGCAAAGCCAACGTTCGATGTGGCCGCCTTTCTGGCAAATGCCGGCCTGGGGCGAAGAATCGTGCGACTGGAGCCCAAGGAGACCTTCTTCACGCAGGGAGAGCCTGCGGACTCGGTCTTCTATCTGCAAAGAGGCCGGGCAAGAGTGACGGTGGTTTCGGCGGTGGGCAAGGAAGCCACGATCACGCTTCTGGAGACGGGAGATTTTATCGGAGAAGAGTCGCTGGTGACTCCGGCCGGGCTGCGGCTGGCAACGGCCACGGCGGTTAGCGCATGCACCGCTCTCAAAATCGCGCGGGACGAGATGATCCGCGTGATGCACGAGGAGCATAACTTCTCCGACCTGTTCCTGAAGTTTCTGCTGGCGCGCAGCATGCGCATCCAGGCCGATCTTGTCGATCAACTTTTCAATTCCAGCGAGAAGCGCCTGGCGCGGGTTCTGCTGTTGATGGCAGAAACCGGCCAGAACGGCAGCCCTGAAGCGTCGCTGCCCAAGATTTCGCAGGAGACGCTGGCAGAGATGGTCGGCACCACGCGTTCGCGCGTCAGCTTTTTCATGAACCGCTTTCGCAAGCTGGGACTTATCGATTACGACGGCCGCATCCGCGTGCACAAGTCGCTGCTGAACGTGGTGCTGCACGATTGAAAACCGGCGAATCGCATTCCTTTGTACTCCATGACAATTCTTTGATCCCGCACTCCGACGAGCAGCGCTGCATCTAAGCGGTTCAATGGGACTGCGGCGAATTGTCCCTGATTCCAGGGTTTGCGATTTGTGCTCAGGTCTGCTCTTCGCCGCAAGTGGTCGAATCTGCTCAGACCGAGATGATTCAGGCCACTACGCTCATGGAGGGCCGGGAAGTGAGTATCGGCCCCTACGACCGTGAGGAGGGCTTATGAGCGGGATCAGGGTTTTTGCGTTTGCCGCTCTGACCGCATTCGGCCTGGCGGCCGGCTGCGCCAAGGGAGCGGCGCAGGTCAATTTCTATATTGGCGCCCCGCCTGTTTGCCCCTATGGTTACTACGACTACGCCCCTCACAACTGCGCCCCTGACGGCTACTATGGGCCGGAATGGTTTCGTGGCGGCGTCTTCATCGGCGCCGGCGACTGGTTTCGTGGGCCCAGCAACTTTCAAGGCCTGGTGAATAGCAGACTCGATCCGCAATTCGGCTACAAGGGACCGCTGCCGAAGCAGGGCGAAAAGCCCGGAGCGCAGCGGAGTGCCGCAGTCCCTTTCCACGGAAATGAATTGCGCGATCCGCAAGGCAACATACACAAGATGCAGAAAGAGATCGCCAGCAACAAGGGAACGCGCTGATCGACTCTCGCTGGCGGGGCAAGCGAGATTTTAACAATCTGCCTGGTATGCGGAAGATCAAGAATCTCAAGCGTTAAGCGAATGTCTCGCAGTTTCTCCGCGTCTGCCCTGACATCTTTTTCGAAGGCGACCTCATCAAAGTAGGGAGCGGGCTGGAAGGCATCGGGATTAAGCCCTGAGGCCTCCGCGTGACATAGGATCCGCGCGACGATTCTTCAGTATTCATCCCACTCGATGGCTTCATCCCACTCGATGGATTGCTTCCGTCACTTGCCTCGGTTTTGAACATCGATAGACGGCGTCGTTGCGCTTTGGCGCCATGGCGGCTCATGAAGGCATCGGGCCTGGAGCCTACCAGTCAGCTTTGAGCCCACAACGAGGAGGGACTATGAAGAAGTTCAGAATTCTCGCTTTTGCGGCAGTTGCTGCAATCTGTATCTTGGCAGCCCCTGCAAATGTGGCTGCGTCTGCAAATACTATGACTATGGGACAGATCGGCGTCAGCGTGAACATCGGGCCGGAGCCGGTCTGCCCTTACGGCTACTACGATTACGCGCCATACGCGTGCGCTCCCTACGGCTATTACGGGCCGGAATGGTTTACGAGCGGCGTGTTCATCGGCGCGGGACCGTGGTTCCATGGACCGGCCAACTTCCGCGGCCACGTGAATAACCACTTCGACGTTTCGCGCGGCTATCG
>CAZSVJ010000357.1:0-2082 GCA_964610185.1 uncultured Occallatibacter sp.
TATGGCCGGACCACCAGCGGCGAGGTGCTGAATCTGGATGACGTGGAGGGCTGGATTAACCTGGTGAACACCTGCGACGCGATGCCATTCAAGGCGGTGGTGGTAAACACGCCGGCGCAAAGCAATGTGGCCGTGGGCAAGCACGTGTCGCTGCTTGTGAACGCGCTGCGGGAGCTGGGGCGTCCGCTGATTACGCTGTGGGTGATCAACCGGCAACGGGACAGCCTGGAGCTGCTGAACGAATACATGGGCTACATGAATGGTGGAGTAATCCACGTGGTGTGCAATGGCTATTTTGGAGATGCAAAGAAGTTTGAGCTTTACGAGAAGAGCACAATTCGCCAGTCGATCGTCGCGCAGGGGGGCAAGAGCCTGTTTCTGCCGGACCTGTCGGACCGGGTCACCGACGAGCTTTATAGCAAGCGCATCACGCTGGCCGAAGCGGCGCTGCAATTTAAATTGGGCGATCGCATTGAACTACAGCGATGGCGCGAATGGGTAGCGGCAATGTTTGGCGAGATCGGTGTTTGATCGGAGCCTGGCTGGATTGCGAAGAACTATAGAAGGCTAAAACCGGACGAAGCTATTCCGGCTCGCGCATCAGTACCAATACCTTAATTCGGGCCAGTCGGCGGCGTAAGTGCGCTTGCGATGGCGCAGCCAGAAGTAGTGACGATGCTCGAAGTCCATGACCCATGGCGCGTCGAAAGGGCCCAGATCGATGACTTCCGCGTAGGTGCCGGTGTAGTCCTTGGCATCGTCGCCAAGGGTGAGGACAGATTCACCGGTGTAGCCGTTCCATCCCCAATAGAAGTAGTTTTGATGGCCGCTGATGGCGGTGGGCAGGCCGTATTTTGGGCCCAGGATGTTCACCGCGCTGGCTTCGCCGTAGTTGACGCAAAAAATGGCGGTATGGGCGCGCGCGTCGGGCGGAAGCGCGTTGTAGCGCGCAGCGAAGCCCTCGACCATCTGCGGCCAGCCGAAGCGGTCTGAGAGGATTTGCGGCAGGGGGCTGGTGAACTTTTCCGATCGGGCGCTGTTGGGAGCAAAGTTAGCGGTGTAGGAGTCGTATTTTTCCGGGGGAAGAATCGTGAGCGCGATTGGGCCAGTGAAGAAACAGAGAGCCAGGAAGAAATTCACAGAGCAGACGATCAGCGGCCAACTGCGCCGAGTGAGCTGGCCGAAGGCTACGGATCCGGCGGCGAAGAGCACGGGATAGATGGGCGATACGTAGTAATCCTTGCCGTGCATGATCATCATGATGGCCAGGAAGATCAGATAGGTGAGTGCAACGAATCGCCAGGGACGCGCAGCGCGGGAAAATGCGAGCCAGGCAAGGCCGCCGATCCAGAGCGGGGCGGTTTCAAAGAGGAGGATCTTCACCTGCTCAAGAAGGAACGCGAGCGGTGGCAGCTTAATGTTCTTGTCGGAATGGGCGACGCCGTTGAGGAATTCGTAAGTAGGGAAGTGATTGACCCACTGCCAAACAAAGTTTGGCAGTGCCAGCAGAATCAGCACGGCGACACCGGCGAGACACCAGCGCGAGAGGAGGATGCGGCGCTGAGGGCTGAGGATAAGGCCGAATAGCAGTGCTATCAGAAAGAAGACAGTGGCGTGCTTGTTTTCGATGCCCAAGCCGGCGAGCAAGCCGAATAGAAGCCAGGCACGGGGAGTGGCGCTGCCATCGGCCAGGCGAAGCATCACCAGCAGGGAGCCCATCCAGAAGGCGGGCTCGAAAGCGTTCATGGACATAAAGTTGGCGGTGCCGAGAAAGACTGGAGCGGCTAGAACCGCGGTCATGGCCAGAAGCTGAGCACTTCGGCGTCCGCCAAGTTGCCAGGCAAGCAAGCCGGTGAGGCCGACGGTTACGCCGCCGGCCAAAAAGCTGAAAGTTCGAATTCCAGTGGGCGAAATGCCGAAAAGAGCTTCCGCGACGCGCGCCTGCAGAGCAACCAGCGGAGGTTGATCCACATAACCCCAGGCCAGATGATGGCCGCATACGAGAAAGTAGAGCTCATCGCGAAAGTAGCCGTACCCGAGATGAGCGCCCCACAGTGAGCTTAGGAAATGGACGAGAAAAGT
>CAZSVJ010000358.1:0-2022 GCA_964610185.1 uncultured Occallatibacter sp.
GCCGCCAGCAGTCCAAGGAAAGTGGTGGTGCGCAGTGCCTCAAACATAGGCAGCCAGTATACGGGGAGAGATGGGGGCAGGTATCGACCGAAAGGTGGAGGGCGGCGACATCTCGTCCGGCGGAATCTCCGCCGGGTTGGCAAGCAAGTGCGCATGGAGCGATCGCGGCCATCCTCGAGCGTCGGTTCACAGCGAGACGCCCAAAAATGTTTTTCGCTTAGACCTTCTCGTAGCCCTTCATTCCGTCGATGCTCAATTGATTTTTCCTCTTGCGATACGCAGTCAATTCCCCGGGACCTTTCTTTTCCGCCCATCGATCCAGATTGTCGCGCGGGCCGGCGAAATCCATAAAGGGTACGGCATATCCGCACGAATCCGAAACGCGTGCTACGTCCACGCGAATGATCGCTCGTGCACCGGGGTTGGCCGTGAATTCTTTCATCAGCACCGAGTAATCGCAATGGTCCGGATAAAGCACTTGCGCAATTCCATGCAAGCGGACGATCTTTGGAGCTCCCTCGAACGCGCAAAACATCAAGACGATTCTGCCGTTCTCCTGGATGTGGGAGATCGTCTCGATGCCACTGCCGGTCAAATCGATATAGGCAACCTGGCGTCCGCCGATGACGCGAAGCGTATCCCCACCTTTCGGAGAACAATTTACATGTCCATTCGCGGACAGGGGCGCCGTTGCAACGAAGAAGACCTTCTGGCGTCCGATCCAGGCCCGGAGTTCTTGGGGCAAGATGTCGTAGGTTTTGTTCAATCGTCACCTTCGCAGCTTGTTTCTCTCTTGTCTCGCTCTTTTCGAGGGCCGCCGGAATGCGAGAAACCGGGAGTTCAACTCAATTAGACACGACTAATCTTCACCCAGCTCGTATGGAATCGCAAACCTTCCAATCTGAAGGAGAGGCTTGTCACCGGGCGGCCAGATGTGCAGACTCTCCACGCGGCTCGGCCCGGCGATGCGATGCGCGTCGGTTGTTCCCACCAGCGTTCCTGTCGCCGCCTCGTGAAAGTGAACGCTCAGCGAATCACCGCCCTGCGTCCGCGTCCATCCGAATGCATAATCTCCTGGCTTGAGCGAGATTCCGCCGACCCGCATCGGAACCTGCACTACCAGATAGTGCGAATATTTTCCGTCCGCAGAGTACCCCGCTGTAAGCAGCACCACGCCCGCAATGAAGTGTCCTTTGCCGTTCACGATGCCTGAGGCGGTGCGCATCTCGGTTTCGATATGCTCTTTTTCTACCGGAGCGCGCGCAGGCAGCAGCGAAGCCAGCTCCGTGTCCGTTGCCTGCCGCCACACCGTCTTCTGCGCCTGCGCCGGCCGGCACAGTAGGATGAGCAAAGCTCCAAACAGAATCGCGTGGGCCATGGACACGCCTGCTTTGAAAGGGCGAGGCTTTAGCCGCGCCGCCATGCGGCCGCATGAACTATTGGGCTTTAGCCCCTGAGGAGGTTCGTTTTGAGCGGCAAAAATCCCCTCGGCGGCTAAAGCCGAAGTCTGTTGTTCTCGTTCTGCGGCACGGCACCCAGAGGGTACCCGGCCGTGCCCTTTCAAAAATGAGTTCATGATGGTCTCGTCTTTCTCAAGGATTCGAGCGGAACAATTCCGCGCTGAATGGCCGCCGTCGCCGCTTGTGTCCGGTCGGTCACGCCCAGCTTGCCCAGCAGGCTGTTGATGTGCGTCTTTACCGTGGCTTCTGAGATTTCGAGCTCGGTTGCAATCTCCTTGTTGCTCTTGCCGTGCACGATCTGCTCCAGCACGTCGAACTCCCGCGGCGTCAACTCTTCGGTGCCCATGCGCTCGGCAAGCTTCTCGGCAATCGCCGGCGGTATGTGCGACTTGCCCGCGTGCACCGCGTGAATGGTCGCAATCAGCTCTTCCGAGGTCATGCCTTTCAGCAGGTACGCGCGCGCCCCGGCTTGTAGCGCGCGATAAATGTCCTCATCGCCGTCGTAGGTTGTCAACACAATCAGCCGCGCGTGCGGCGTCTCCATGCGGATGCGCTGAATCAC
>CAZSVJ010000359.1:0-1986 GCA_964610185.1 uncultured Occallatibacter sp.
TTGGCGGGGACGGAAGACAGCTCGGTTCCCTTCGCTACTGGCACATCGAAAAATTGATTTCGACACCTGAGCCATTCAAGGGTACAATCGCGGGCGAAAGCATTTCTTTCTTGGAGATGCCCGGAACGAGCGCAGCAGTCTGTTGCCTTTTCTAAAAAATGCAACCTTGCGCTCCAGGGTCCGGTCAACCGCAGGGGTAGATTTGCGACCAGCCGTTTACGGCTTGAAAGAGGCGGAATCATGAGCGATTTAGAAGTGACACCTGTGGCCGTGTCAGCCCACGAGGGTGCCGGCCTTTCCCAGTGGCAGCGCGTAACCAACACGTTTACCGCGCCGTCGAAGACCTTTGAAGACATCAAGCGCGGCAACAAGAGCTGGTGGCTGCCGTTTGTGATTTTTGCGGTTGTTGGATACATTCTGTTCGCCGCCGTCTACTTCAAGATCGGCATGCAACAGGTAGTAGACAATCAGATCCAGCTCAACCCCAAGCAGGCCGAGGCCATGGCCCAGGCGCCGCCGCAGCAGCGCGAGACGTCGGAGAAGATACAGATCTATATCACCGAGGGCTTTTTCATCGCCAACCCGCTGGTCATCCTGGTGGCCGGCGCTGTTATTTCGCTCGTGATGTGGGGCACCATTAATTTTTTGTTTGGCGGCAAGGCCAAATTTGGCAGCATCTTCAGCGTCTGGATGTTCGCGGGTCTGCCGGGAGTTATCAAGGTGCTGTTAGGGGTTGTCGTAATCTTTGCAGGAGTTGCGCCGGAGTCGTTCAACATTAGGAACTACGCGCCGACGAATGCGGGAGCATTTCTGAATCCCCTGGAGGCCAACAAGGCTCTCTACGCGCTCGCGACATCGCTTGACGTGGTCACCATCTGGACCCTCGTGCTGTTGGGGATAGGGATTGCGACGGTAGCCGGAGTGAAGCGAACTTCGGGCTACATTGCCGTGTTCGCGTGGTGGGCGATTATCGTGCTGATCGGCGTTGGCGCCGCGGCTGTCATGGGCTGATGGCGGGTGAAGCTCGATGGCCCGGACGCATGAAAGCAAACTGCGCGGACCCTAGGCGATTCGCGCCGTTAGTTTCTACGAACCATCGTCGCGACTGATCTGCCCAAGCTGAGAACAGCTAAAGTTCAGCCGAAATCGAGATGCTCGCCGGGGCCGAGATCATCCGCACGCGTCCGTGGCCAGGGTTCACAACGTGTTGCGAAGCCACGATCCCGAACTTCTCGAGCGCGACCACATCGCGGCGCACTGCGCTCACGTCGCGGCCCAGCGAGCGGGCCAGATCCTGAATGGAAACCTTCCGCTTTTTCACCGTCTCGAAGAGATTGAGCCGCGCCGGAGTTAGCAGACGAACCATTTCCGCCGCGCTCTCAAAGGTAATTCCTCTTGAGGGTGCAAACCTGCGCCCCTCATCCATGGCTATGGCTCGCGCCTTGGCCCGCTTCGCCCAACCCTCAAAGCCATCGGTGTAAATCGTGGTTTTCATAGCTTCCTCTGCTTTTTCAGCTTATCGACCTCCGCAATAAAGCGGGCATGAATCTCACGGTATGGCGCAGGTTCGATTACCTTGACTGTTCAGGCGAAATGCCGGTGCGGGAACCCATGCGCCTTATCGTAGCCGAGGACCCTTCCGTTGTCGCCCGAGAACAAATGGAAATTGACGAATGCGAGATTGTAGCGAACGACGTTGCCCTTCGCATCCTCCCACATTTCTTCACGAATCAATCCATCTCCGGCAACACAACGGATCGCGGCACTCTCATCGGTGACCTTCACCGGCTTGCCAACTCGCGGTTTCGACAATGCCACGAGCCGACTCTATCACAGGTAGGAAAGTTTTTATCTTACCTGCATTGTCTAGAAATTGGAATTTGAGCGAAACAAGATTGGCGGACAAGGCTGGCGGAAGTTTGCACAGCTATTCGTTCCAGCGCCGCATGATCAGCGTGGCGTTGATGCCGCCGAAGCCGAACGAGT
>CAZSVJ010000360.1:0-1970 GCA_964610185.1 uncultured Occallatibacter sp.
CGGCGGTGTCTTCGGCGTCGGAGCCGTGGATGGCGTTTTCCTGCAACGAGCCGGCAAACTTTTTGCGGATGGTTCCCTCATCGGCGTTGGCGGGGTTGGTGGCGCCCATCAGCTTGCGCAGGTCCGCGATGGCGTTTTCCTTTTCAAGCACCATCAGAAACAGCGGGCCCGAAGACATGAAGTCGGTGAGCGAGTCGAAGAAGGGCTTTCCCCTGTGCACGGCATAAAAGCCTTCCGCCTGCTTCTTGGAGATAGACGCCTTCTTAATGGCTGCGATTTGGAATCCGGCCTTGTCGATGTCGGCGAGAATTGCCCCGGTGAAACCGCTGCGGACGGCGTCCGGCTTGACGATACTAAAAGTGCGTTGCGCCACTGGATGTGCTCCTTCAAGAAAATGCGTCGCTGGTTTCATTGTAATGTGCGGCGGTTGTGACTGCCTTGAGGGCGGGAATTCTGATAGAGTTTCGGCATGTTGGGCTTTTCGTTATCTACTCGATGTTCGATCGCAATCGCTGTCCTTCAAGTCGCGGGCGGCGTCTCGGCCTTTGGGCAGGCCGCGCCTGCATCTGCGCCGCCTGGGGTTATTCCCCCCAAAGTGCCTGAGACACCGGGGCTGCGGGTCTTCGATCCGTCGCTGGTCGACAGGTCGGTAAACCCTTGCGAAAACTTTTATCGCTTCAGTTGCAATGGCTGGTTCAAGCGCAATCCGCTGCCCGCCGACCAGGTTGTATATGGACGATTCACGGAACTTTATGAGTTGAATCGGTTGCATCTGAAAGAAATTCTAGAGGCAGCGGGGGTGCCCGCGCCCACGAGATCGCCAAACGATCAGAAGATTGGCGACGAATACGCGAGCTGCATGGATACAGCCGCAATTGACAAGTTAGGGCTGACGCCGCTCCAGCCGGAGTTGGATCGGATTGCCGCGTTGACCACCGTTGCGCAGTTGCCGGCACTCGTGGCGCATCTGCAATCGATCGGCGTGAACGCATTCTTCAATATGGGGTCGAGCCAGGACTATGCCGACTCAAGCGCGGTCATCACATCGTATGGCGCGGGCGGACTGGGCTTGCCGGAGCGCGATTACTACACGCGTACCGATGCTAAGAGTGTGGAGCAGCGGCAGCAATACGTGACGCATGTGAAGACAATGCTGATGCTGGCGGGCGAGCCGCAGACGCAGGCTGCGAAAGACGCAGACACTGTAATGGCCATCGAGACGCGGCTGGCCAAGGCTTCGCTCACCATCACCGAGCAGCGCGACCCGCAGAATCTGAACCACCCGACGGACGTTGCAAAATTTTCAAAAGAGCTGACGCATTTTTCGCTCGTCGATTTCGTGACTGCGGCACATGCGCCCGCGTCAGGCAAAGTAAACGACATGGAGCCCAAGTTTTTTGCGGAGTTCAACAGCTTGATTGCCGACACACCCGTCGATCGGATCAAAGCCTACCTGCGCTGGCACTTGCTGCACGCGTATGCGGGTACGGAGTTGCCGGAGACCTTCGATCACGAGAACTGGAATTTTTATGCGCACATTCTGAATGGCGCGGAGAAACAGCAGGAGCGTTGGAAGCGCTGCACCAGCCGCGTGGACATCGAGCTGGGCGAAGCGCTGGGGCAGGCGTATGTGGCCAAGTATTTTCCGCCGGAGGAGAAGCAGCGCACGCTGGAGATGACGCTGGCCATCGAGCAGGCCATGGATAAAGACATCGATGGGCTTGACTGGATGAGCGCCGCGACCAAGGTGAAGGCAAAGGAGAAGCTTCATGCGGTGATGAACAAGGTAGGGTATCCGGACAAGTGGCGCGACTACTCGAAACTTGAGATTGTGCGCGGGGATTCGCTCGGCAACGAGATGCGCGCGCGGGAGTTTGAGTTTGCGCGGGACCTGGCCAAGATTGGTAAACCTGTTGATAAGTCCGAGTGGCAGATGACGCCGCCGACGGTGAATGCCTACTACGATCCGC
>CAZSVJ010000361.1:0-1908 GCA_964610185.1 uncultured Occallatibacter sp.
TCACCACCAGCACCACGGCCCGCTCGCGCTGCGCCGGCATCGGCGTGCTGACCAACGAAAAAGCCGTCTCCTGCGGCGTGGTCGGGCCAACTGCCCGCGCCTCGGGCCTGCCTCAGGATCTGCGTCGCGCCGCGCCCTACGCTGCCTACGCCGAAATGGAGTTCGACGTTCCGGTGCAGACCGACGGCGACGTCCGCGCCCGCCTGCTGGTGCGCGCTCTTGAAATTATGGAGAGCTGCAAGATTCTCCGCCAGGCGCTCACAAAAATGCCCCCTGGCGAGATCTCGACCGGCGACGCCAAGATTGCCTTCATCGCCGGAACGGCCACCAGCCGCGTCGAAGCGCCGCGCGGAGAGGTCATGTACAGCGTCTCCTGGAAGGAGAATTCCAGAGACCCGAGCCGGATTCACGTGCGCACGCCCACATTCCAAAACATGCCGGCCATTCGCTGGATGGTCATCGGCGCGCGCCTTGCAGACACGCCCCTGATCCAGGCCTCCATCGACCCGTGCTACTCCTGCACCGACCGGTAGTGTCCTTAGTCTAGAGTTCGTTCAACAAATGCCGCATAATCGAAACCTCAAAACAGCCGGTCTTCCTGAGCGAAGTCCGCCGCGGCGGAGAGTCGAAAGCCTGCCCGCCGTGGCGGGGACCCGCATTTCCGTCGCGTATCCCCTTAAGAGCTTCTGACTCACCACGCTAGAGCCTGTTATGAACTATAGATAGGGCAAGACGGCGAGGTTCGCAATGGCTTAGTCTGGAAAGTGGCATCGCGCGATGATTGCCCTCCTTATGAGCTTGAAGCAACTTAGCGCGGCATTGAGAACCGCAACCGCATTCATCGTTGTCTGCGTCGCGATCGGTTCCCTCACCGCCCAGCAATTCGACGAATCGCCGGTCATCCAGCATATTGACGCGGCGGTCAAAGCCAGGTTTGACGGCATTGAGAGCTTCACCGTCATCGAGCGCTATGCCGTCTTCAGAGGAAACAACCAGACTGATCCCGTGGCTGAGATGACAGTCAAGACCCTCTATCGAAGGGATTCAGGCAAAAGCTACACCATTCTCTCGGAATCGGGCCCAGAGATCGTCAAGAAGATCGCGTTCGGCCAGTTGTTGGACAATGAGAAGCGTATCAACCAGCCAGGCAACCGGGAGGCGTCGTGGTTCACATCCGCAAATTATGAGATGAAACTCAAGCCCGGCGGAACTCAGCAGCTGAATGGACGGAATTGCCTCGCTCTGGCCATTACTCCCAGACGAAAGGCGACCAACCTCATCGACGGCACAATTTGGGTGGACGCGCGGGACTATTCGATCGTGCAGATTCAAGGAGTGTCTTCCAGGAGCCCGTCTTTGTTTTCGGCTCCTCCGCAGATGATGCGCAAGTACGCAAACGTAAGCGGCTTTGCGGAGGCTACGCATGCCCAGGCCGTATCGAACAGCTTTCTGTTTGGAAAGACTATCGTCACTATCGACTACAGCAATTATCAGATTCGGCTTCGCGCGGCTAGATGAGTTGGTTGGCGGAGATCGTCTAGGGTTCCAAATTGGATCGGCTGAGCCCCCATTTCACTGGCTGGGATGACTTCCCACCGCGGTGACAACTGTCACGTTCAGGCATAGCCCCGGCTGATAACAATATGGACAGAGAACAAGCCGGGAAAAATGTGCCCGATTGCATCCTGACTGACTCTTACCGGGAGGGAACCGTGCCAGCATTCACACCTCCGCCGCTGCCTAGCGACGATAAACGTTGGAAGATCGTGAACGGCACCATGCGCAAGAATGGCTTTGCCCGTCACGCGCTCATTGAAACGCTGCACACCGTTCAGTCCTCGTTTGGCTACCTTGACGACGATGCAATCCGTTTTGTGGCCCGCTCTTTGCGGGTGCCGCTGAGCCAGG
>CAZSVJ010000362.1:0-1831 GCA_964610185.1 uncultured Occallatibacter sp.
GCATCTGCGAAAATAGAAGCTTGACCATGACCACGGAAAACCTCCTCTCGCTCAAAGACGACATGGTGGCCTTTATTGAAGGCCATGGCATGAAACGGCTCCCCGGCTACGTGACCGAGGACATCCCCTCCATCGTTTGGGAGGGCGACGGCAACCTCGACTCGTGGAAAGACTTTGTGGAGATGGCAAAGCACGTCGGCGCTCCTTTTGTCACCTTCAGCGAGATGACGCTCGAGCGGGAAGAGCTCGACGCGCTCATCGAAGACGCCGGCGAGATGAACTTCCCCGATGAAGAAGCCACTGAGCTAGTGGAGGCGCAATGGCTGCGCAAGTACGCCGGCAATGTCGGCTACATCCAGCTCGGCTTCGTCTATCAGGGACTGGTCTTTCTGCACGAGACCACCACGGAATGGTACGAACGCTATCAGGCGCTGCTTGAAGACATCGAAAACTTTCAGGACATTGTCATCGACGATGTGCACGGGGTCGATGAAGACGACGAGTAAGGGAGTTTGCGAATAAGTCTGTGTTTCTTAGGGGCGCGGGTGGTAGGCCAGGGAATTATCCCTGGGAATAAGCCAACAAAATCGACGCGGGCTTTAGCCCCTGAGGGAACAACAGCGCGGCCCTCGACGCGAATCAAAGGTTCATGAGCGCCCACTTTGAATCCAGCCACTCCAGCCATCGCGCCGATTTCTCGTCCTCGTCAAGTCTGGTCCCTAGCCGATCCGCATTCCGAACAAGCCGCGGCACTGGCCAAAGGCGCGCGGATTCCCACCGTGCTTGCAGAGTTGCTGATCGCTCGCGGCATCGCCTCGCCCAGTGAGGCCAGCGCATTCCTTAACCCCGAACTCGCACATCTCCACGACCCATTCCTGATGTTGGGAATGACCGCGGCCGTCGAGCGCCTGGAACGAGCTATCGCCGCCCATGAGCCCGTTCTGCTTTACGGCGATTACGACGTGGACGGCACCACGGCCGTCGTCCTGCTCAAGACCGCCATCGAAATGCTCGGCGGCCCCAACAATCTTGTCCGTTTTCACGTTCCGCACAGGCTGCGCGAGGGCTACGGACTGCAATCGAGCGTCCTCGAGGCTGCGTATACCGACGGTGTCCGCCTCGTAATCACAGTCGACACCGGGATGAGAGCCTTTGCCGAAGCGGAAACCGCCCGCCGGCTGGGTCTCGACCTGATCGTCACCGACCATCATCTGACGCAGGCCGACGATGCAGTGCCGCACGCGCTCGCGATTTTAAATCCGAATCAGCCCGGCTGCGCCTACCCTGAAAAATCGCTGTGCGGCGCAGCCATCGCGCTCAAGCTCGCGCAGGCAATTTTTGAGCGGCGCGACCCCATCCGCACCCGCGAAAAAACGCTGCCCAGTTTTTTGAAGATGGCCGCCATCGCCACCATTGCCGACGCAGTTCCCCTTCATGGAGAGAATCGCGTTATCGCCGCGCTTGGTCTTGCCCAGCTGCGCAAACCCGTCGGCGTTGGCCTGCGCGCGCTCTTTGCCGCTGCGGCCCTCGACCCGGCAGCCAGACAGATCACCGGCTTCGATGTCGCATTTCGGCTTGCTCCGCGCATCAACGCCGCCGGACGCATGGACGTTGCCTCCGACGTCATCGAGCTGTTCTCGACGCGCGACTCGGCTCGCGCCGCTGAGCTGGCCGCAAAGCTTGAGCGACTCAACCGCGAGCGCCGCGACACCGAAGCCACAGCGCTCACCGCAATTGAAGCCTTGCTGGCCACCGACGCTGAGTTGGCTTCAGCGCGCCTTCTTGTCGTGCACGGCGACGGCTGGCATCGCGGCGTCATCGGCATCCTCGC
>CAZSVJ010000363.1:0-1803 GCA_964610185.1 uncultured Occallatibacter sp.
GCTTCGTTGGCCACAAAGTCATCTACCTTAGACACGGTGCGGTTGAATACGGCTACTTTATAGCCGTGGTCGTTCATGTTAAGGACAAGGTTTTGTCCCATAACTGCGAGGCCGATAAGACCGATATCACACGATGCGTTTGGCATAAGATCTCCAAAAAGTTTGAATGGCGAGAGTTATTGGTTTACTCCGCTGGCCAGGAACCCTCCATCCACAACCAGGGTTTGCCCGGTGACGAATGAAGCGCCGTCGGATGCGAGAAAAATCGCGGCCCCGACCAGTTCTTCGGTGTTGCCGAAGCGGCCCATCGGAGTGCGCATGAGCAATTCGTGTCCGCGTGGAGTGCTGTCGAGCAGAGTTGCATTCAGGTCGGTGCGGAAGACTCCGGGCGCGATGGCGTTCACCGTTACGCCCTTCTTGGACCACTCGACCGCAAGTGAACGGGTGAGGGAAGCGACACCGGACTTGCTTGCCGCGTAGGCTGCAACCTCGCTCAGGGCCACGAAGGCATTCAGCGAAGTGATGTTCACAATGCGGCCGTAACCGCGCTCCAGCATCGGCTTGCCAAACACCTGGCAGGCGCGCAGCGTACCGGTAAGGTTGGTGTTGATAATTGCTGCCCACTCCTCCTCAGGCATAGTCAGAGTTGGCGTGCGCTTGATGGTTCCGGCACAGTTGATGAGGATATCGACCTTGCCGAAGCGGCCAAGAACAGCGGCCAGCAGCCTCTCGAGCGAAGCACGGTCGGCCACATCGGAGGCCAGGCGCAACGTCTGACGCCCGCGCGATTCAATTTCGTTGGCAGCGTCTTCTACCTGTTGCTGACGGCGAGCCGTGGCAATAACATCGGCGCCGGCGTCGGCGAGACCGAGGCTCAAAGCGCGCCCAATGCCGGAGGTGCCTCCAGTCACGACTGCGACTTTGTCTTCAAGACTAAAAAGCTGGGAAGCCATCATTTCTCCATTCGTGTTGCAAGAAGACCGGCCTTGCGAAACATCGCGGAGGGTCTTCAGTGTTCCAAATTTCAGAGCCGGCTGCGATGCGCCCACAGTCCCAATCCCGGGTTTGAGATGAAGAAAACCTCTTCGCCGTCGATCGTGTTACAGCCATCCTTGAGCTTCTCAGGATCGTAGCGCTGAAGCATCGCGCCGAGATCTCCATAGTTGAAGCCGACTCCCTCGATCTCCTCTTTGCTGAGATGTCCGGGGCACCAGGTAATGGTGAAGCGGCCTTCTGAGGAAGCATGAATAAGATGCGCGGCGGCGCTTAGATCGCCGGCAATGTCGGTGTTGTTTTCAACCGCTTTTAGCGTGGCCGGTGTCCCGCGATAACCGTATTTTCGGATCAACAAGTCGATGGTCTTATCCTCGCCGAATTCCTTTACGCCCGGAGCGAGAATGATCAGCTCCGCATTGTCGGCCAGCGCCATGCGAGTGCGATAGACCGCCTTGTTGCCAAGCCAGGTGCTGTGAAACTCGCTGGGATCGAGATAGACAACAGCTTTACGGATGGGCTGGTCGAGTATCTCGAAGTTAACTTTCAGACTAAGTTCGGCGGCAAGGTGAAAACACTCGATATCATCGCCGATAAACAGGCCCCGTACCGCCAATCCGCCGTCAGCGCGGCGTCCAACCACGGTAAGCACGTACACGATTGGAAGATGGCGCAGAAAACGGTCGGAGGCGTAGCTGAGCACGTTGCGGACAGGATTGTCGGCGCGGCCCATGATCCGCTCCATGCCATAAACAGCGCCCAGGTAGTGGCTGCGGTTAATGCTCTCGCGGCCTCCCGTGCCGATGAGGA
>CAZSVJ010000364.1:0-1769 GCA_964610185.1 uncultured Occallatibacter sp.
GACGAGGGTGGTCAGCAGCGCGATCCAGTTGGGCAGCTTGGCGCGATCGGGTGCCAACGCGACCAGGACTGCTCCCAACAGCGGGACAAGGACGATCCAGGTGAGAATCGAATTGTTGATTGCGTTCATTCTCTAGTGCCCCGCCGCGCCAAAATGAAATGCCGCTAGACTGGCCAGTACCGTTGACCAGGGAACCACAACAAAGAGCAGCACCGCAGCCGCGCCCGCTGCCAGCCATGCCGCATAAGAGCGAAGATTGCCTGACTGCCAGCGCTGCAACAGCGCGCCCGAAAACTTGGCGGTGCCCGCGAGCAACCATGCGGAACCGCCAAGAATGCCCTTATCGACAAATCCGCCCAGCAAATATCGAGAGGTGAGCAGCAGCGGCTTGACCACAACCGCGCCGTAGATCTCGTCGACGTAGTACTTGTGCGCCAGCAGGTTGTAAGCGCCGGGAAAATCGGCAGCCAGCTTTGCCGGGCGATCCGATTCTTGCTTGTAGAACAGGTGAGCGGCGGCCCAGCCGAGAATTGCTACGCCGACGGCCGCGAAGCTCAGAATCAGTTCAAGACTCGCGCCGCCTGCTTCGTTAGTTCGCGCGCCAACCGAAGGCGCCAGAAATGCGGCGAAGCGCTCTATGCCGACCCAGCCGCCGCAGATGGAGAGCAGGCCAAGAATCACAAGGGGCACGAGCATGGACCAAGGTGTGGCGTGATGATGTTCGATCTTGCCGCGCGGCGTCCCCAGAAACGCCAGGTACAAGAGGCGGAACATGTAGAACGAGGTAAGTAAGGCAGTAACCAGGCCGACAAACCACAGAGCCTTCCCACCCATTCCTTGGATAAAGGCAGCGTAGAGAATCGCATCTTTTGAGAAGAATCCGGCGAAGGGAAAGATGCCCGCGATGGCTAAAACGCCCACAGTGGTAACAGCAAACGTGACGGGAAGTTTCTTCCACAAACCGCCCATCTTGCGCAGGTCCTGCTCGCCGCCGATGGCATGGATCACCGATCCTGCCGCAAGGAAAAGTAGCGCCTTGAAAAACGCGTGAGTCACCAGGTGAAAGATGCCGGCCGAGTAAGCCGCAACGCCGCAGCCGAGGAACATGTAGCCAAGCTGCGAAATGGTCGAGTAGGCCAAGACGCGCTTGATGTCGTTCTGGACTAACGCTATCGTTGCGGCAAAAAGAGCCGTGGCCGCGCCGACGACGGCCACTACGCTCAGGGCGAAGGGCGAGTGGTCGAACAAAACATGCGTTCGCGCGATCATGTAAACGCCGGCGGTGACCATGGTAGCGGCGTGAATGAGCGCGGAGACCGGCGTTGGGCCTTCCATCGCGTCGGGCAGCCAGATATAAAGAGGCAGTTGAGCAGATTTTCCTGTTGCGCCGAGCAGTAGGCAGAGCGCAGTTGCGGTAAGAACGCCGCCCGTCCAGCCGGGATTCGCGGCGAGTTTTGCGCCAATCTCGCTGAAGGTGAGCGTGCCGAAGTTGGCCAGCAGAAGAAACATGCCGATCAGGAATCCGAAGTCGCCGATGCGGTTGACGATGAATGCCTTCTTGCCGGCATCGGCCGCCGAGGTCTTTTGGAAGTAGAAGCCGATCAGCAGATATGACGCAAGTCCCACGCCTTCCCAGCCCACAAACATCAACAGCGCATTGCCGGCGAGCACCAGGACGGTCATGAAGAACAGGAAGAGGTTCAGGTACGAGAAGTAGCGCGCGTAGCCTTCTTCATCGTGCATGTAGCCGACGGAGTAGATGTGGATCA
>CAZSVJ010000365.1:0-1727 GCA_964610185.1 uncultured Occallatibacter sp.
TCTTTGAATGGGATATGTTCTTTCCGGACCTGCTCGATATCTTCGTTCTCACCACATTGCCTATCCCCGATGGCCGGCTCTTTAGGGCGCGCGTTGCCGCCATCGCAATTCTCATTGCCGGCTTCTTGTTTGACGCCAATGTTCTTGCCCTGTTAATTCTCCCTACCGCTACCGACCCCCCCAACTTGCCGCGATGGGTCGCGGGCCATGTGCTCGCGGTTCTGGGAAGCGGCCTGTTCTCCGCCGCATTCATTCTGGCATTGCAAGGTCTGGCTGTTTCCGCCCTTGGAGAACGCCTATTTCGCCGGCTTTCTCTGCTTCTGCAAGGACTTTCGATCACCGTGCTGTTGATGCTTCTGTTCCTTTTTGAGGTTCTCTCCAGCGCGGTTCCAGCCTTACTCGAATCGGGAAGCAGTTATGTGCTCTGCTTCCCTCCATTCTGGTTTCTTGGCATTTACCAGCGACTCCTGGAAGGGCCAGCCGCGCTGCCCATCTTCGCAAAGCTTGCGCAGATTGGCTGCGTGGCTTTACTTATCACAGTTGGTCTCGCGATGCTCACTTATCCCATTGCATACTTGCGCCGTGTGCGCCGCTTGATTGAAGGACCGGGCTCTCTAGACACGCGCGCATGGGTTGCAAAGCCGCTCGACAAGCTGCTCCACGCAACGCTGATTCGGCCTCCGGTTCGCCGCGCCGTTTTTCATTTCATCAGCCAGACCGTGATGCGCGTCCAGCGTTATCGCATCTATCTTGTTCTCTACGGAGGAGTCGGTCTTTCCATCGTCATTGCAACCATCCTGCGCTTGATGGTCGTGCACGGCCAGGTCCACATGGAAATCTCGCCCGACGGAATGCGCGCGGCAATTGGAGTGGTCGCTTTCTGGACGATAGTCGGCCTGCGCACTGCGCTCGTCTCGCCAGGCAATCAGCAGGGCAGTTGGGTCTTTCGCATCGTGCACGGCAGGCCTCCACATTTCAACACCGCAATGCAACAGCTGTTAGCCGCGAAAATGTGGGTGTTCCTCATTGCGGCGGTTGTCACCTTTGCGGCTTGCATCGCCTCCCGCGCCATAGCTCCGCCGGAACTATTCACTTGGCCAGCAACGGCGAGTCAGGCGCTCATCGCCTCAGGAATGTGCCTGCTGCTAACCGACCTGTTTTTTCTAAACGTGAAGATTGTCGCCTTCACCGGGCAGCCTGCAAGAGAGCAATCTAACCTCGCTATCACGCTTTTCAAATTCTTCTACTTCATTCCTTTCGCGGCTTGGCTCCCGGTCGTCTCAGAACCGTGGATCGAAAAGAGCCTCGCGCATTTCGCCGTCGCCGCGGCGACAATCGCAGCTGCCCACTTGGCGTTGCGCTCGCAGCATCGCGATATCGTCCGGATACACTGCGACCTGCCCGAGCTCGAAGACGACGAAGAAGAGTTCCCCATGAAGCTCGGCCTCTTATGAAAGCCTCAAATCAATTCTTCGCGCCCGCGATTGGGTAGCCCTGCCAAAGATATTCGAGAGCCTCGGGAAGAGTTTGTGCCTTGACTGCGCGGTCGGTGTGGCCGGCGTTGCGGGCAAACACAAACTGGTAGTGATATCCCTTGGCAGCCAGCACCTTGGCCATCTGCTCATTGGCAACGACCCAGTCGTGCATGTGGTCGCCCATAACGTTCGGATTGAACAAATCCCGGTCTCCCACTTCCATCCATAGGCGCAGCGGCTTCACGGGGCTGT
>CAZSVJ010000366.1:0-1709 GCA_964610185.1 uncultured Occallatibacter sp.
TCCCCGACGCCTTCTCCAGCTACTCCGAATTTGAAAACTACGTCAGCCTGCTGGTGCGCACCAACTGCATCGACAACGCCAAGAAGATCTGGTGGGACATCCGGCCGCACCCGTTTTTCAATACGGTTGAAGTCCGAGCCAGCGACATCCCGCTCCGCGCCGAGGAGACGGTGGCAATTGCGGCGCTGATTCAGGCGACGGCTTTCTACCTTTACAGGCTGCATGAATCCAATCAGGATTTTCGTCAGTACGCGCGTCCGCTGCTCATGGAGAACAAGTTTCGCGCCGTTCGCTATGGGCTTGACGGCAAGCTGATCGACTTTGGCCGCCAGCAGGAGTTGCCCCTGCGCGACCTGCTCGAAGAATATCTTGCCCTGATCGATCCGGCGGTCGACGAGTTAGGCAGCCGCGACGCCATAGACGGCGTGCGCGCCATCATGAGAACTGGGACCGGCGCCGACCGTCAGCTCAAGGTGTTTGAAGAGAGCAAAGGCGACCTGAAAGCGGTCGTCGATTACATGGCTGAGGAAACGCGGGCCGGCCTATAGGCAGAAGTCTGTCTTGGCGCGCGGGCGATGGGAAATGCCAAAGCACCTACGCGACAAATTCCACGCCTTGACTGTCGTCCTAGTCGAGGGCCAGGACCATCGGGTGCCGCGTCCAATCACGCGCGCGCCAGTGAGGCTTGACCCTCGTGCCTGCGTGGCAATCTAAGGAACGTCCGATGCCGGTTAGGCGACGATAGCGGTCAGCGTCGCCGGCGAGTCGATAATGACGGTCGAGCCGCGCACACCGAACCACACCGCCTCCACCTTCTGCTCGCCGCTCTGGCTTAGGGGCGCCGACGCGGTCAAAGTGGTCGGAATGCGCCCGGCCGATTGCGGCACTTGCTCGTTATAAGTGAATACCGCAATTGGTGCGAGCACGCTGCCTCCGACCTGGATACCGAAAGTTCCGCCAGGGAAATCGCTTCCATTGGCGTACGGGTTGGGAACGTTCAGAATGAGCAGAACATTTTCACTGACGCCGCGTGGCAATTGAATGGCTAGCCCTGGAATCGGTGTCCAGGAACCGCTGTTGGTGCTTTGTTTACCGGAGCTTTGCGCGGAGATAATCATTCGTCCTCCTTGGGGGATGATGGGATGGTATTTTGACAGCGACCCATTATACGGTTAAGCCGTTGCGGAAATCCAATTGAAACGTTTCTGCCGGGCCCGAGATGTTTTGGGCAAGAATCACAATGAGCGCCACTTCCGGGAATCAGCCTGCCATTCCCCGATTCATTCCCCATTTCATTACAATGAATCTTCCGTTAATCTTATGGGATACGTACTCTACGAATGCGGCAATCATAGCGAGGAACCATATCCAGAAAATGACCGAGACCGCTGCACATCTTCTTTCGCTCGGCTATCCGACCGAATTCACGCCGGGGGCGCGCTCTGCCGTAACCACCTGCCTGCGCATTGATCCAGCAGAGAAGGTCACGCTGATTACCGACCGTGCAACCGAGCCGATAGCCGCAGCCTTGGGCACGCAATTGGCCGAGCGGGGTTGCCCTTGGAATGTGTTCGTGCTGGAAGATCTGGCGCCGCGGCCACTCGTCGATATGCCGGCAGCCGTGCTGGCCGATATGGAGACTTCGCAGGTTTCCATCTTTGCCGTGCAGGTGCAGACCAACGAGCTGCACTCGCGGATGCAGATGACCG
>CAZSVJ010000367.1:0-1625 GCA_964610185.1 uncultured Occallatibacter sp.
CGGACGACGATGCGCTGGAATTGATTGCCGGCTACTCGAGCGGCGACTGCCGCAACGCCTACAACACGCTCGAAGTAGCCGCGCAATTGGCGCTGGAACCGAGTCAGGCGGGGACGAAGCACATCGACAAAGCGCTGGCCGTCATGGCCATTCAGCAGCGTGTGCTCATGTACGACAAGTCCGGCGAAGAGCACTACAACTTGATCTCTGCGCTGCACAAGAGCGTGCGTAACAGCGATCCCGATGCCGCGCTCTACTGGCTGGCGCGCATGTTCGCCGCCGGCGAAGATCCGCTCTATCTCGCACGCCGCGTGGTGCGCATGGCCGTCGAGGACATCGGCCTTGCCGCTCCCGAGGCGCTCAACCTGTGTCTGTCCGCAAAGCAAGCCATGGAGTTTCTTGGCTCGCCCGAAGGAGACCTGGCGCTGGCTGAGGCGGTGGTTTATCTTTCGCTGGCCCCGAAGTCTAATTCGGTTTACGCGGCCTACGGCGCTGTGCAGCAGGAGATCGAGCACACCCGCCAGGAGCCGGTGCCGCTTCACCTGCGCAACGCCCCGACGCGGCTGATGAAAGAACTCGACTACGGCAAAGGCTACCTCTACGCCCACGACGAAGAAGGCCGTGTAGCCGACATGGACTGCCTGCCCGATTCACTGCGCGGCCACAGCTACTACCAGCCCACGCAGGAAGGCCGCGAGAAGCTGCTGGCCCAGCGCATGGAAGAGATTCGGCGGATACGGGCGGGGAAGCACGGCGCCCCCTGACACTTGCGCCGGGCCACCAAGTCGGAGGGAGCAGGGGCATTCATGCCCCTGAAACGATGCCTGATGCGAAATGGCTTTAGCCACGGGCTTTCTCTTATCAGCCAAGGAAATACCCGCGCCTGAAGGCGAACTCCTCCGCCTTTCTCTTCAGGGGCATAAATGCCCCTGCTCCCTCCACGACATCGCTCCCTAGTTCCAGCTAGCAATGAATCGCCTAAACCGGGACAGCTCCGGGCTGAGAACCAGCAGTATGCTCGCAATCCACATGTAATAGCCGATTAGTGGATTGGAGCGCGCTTGCGCGAGAGCAATCCGCGACGTTCCCAGGCACAGCAGGGCAGCGAGCGCCACATAGGGCCTAACGCGGAAGCGCAGAGATGCCCGCGTCCCATGGCAAGTCCATACATAGAACAGCGCGAGTGGATTCGCCAATCCGGTGAAGGCTACCCAGGCGTGAGTCTCGATCATCGAAACGGATCGTAGGGCTGCATGAGCGCAGATTATCCCTGGCATAGGCCCGGAAAACTCGTCAACGTGATGATCGGCAATACAAGCGAGCAAAAATAGCGCGAAGACGAACAAGACAATTCCAGCAAATTGCGCACGACTCCAAATGGTTTCGATTTGTGCCGGTCCCCCTTCGTCCTCCATGGCGCCAGCATTCATCCGAGTGTCCTTCCCGCGAAGCCGTTGTTCCGGTCGGCCAGGTGCCCCAGGTTTCGACTTTGGAGCCTGATCAGCGCGCCGCAACAGCCTGCCGGCGAGCTTTCTCCCGCTCCAGCCGTTCGGCCAAAAACACCTTGAGAAGCGACTGGTAGGGAACGTCGCGCTGGTTGGCCAGGATCTTCAAGTCTTCGACCA
>CAZSVJ010000368.1:0-1624 GCA_964610185.1 uncultured Occallatibacter sp.
CCAAAGCCACCTTACACCCTCCTGCCTTTTACACAATCGAATTTACGTCACCGGCAATTTCTCCCGTTGCAGCCATTCCTGCTCTACACTGGAAGGCAATCATGCGCCGCCTTTCGTGTCTCATCCATTGTGCTCGCTCTTTCGCTTGCCTTGTTATCGCCGCCGCTGCTCTGGCCGCTGCCACTCGCGCGCAAACGCCGGCTTCAAAGTCTGCGAATCCCGAATTTCGCGCGGATCGCGCTTATCAAGCCGCGATGAAGAACGGGCCGCTAAGTTTGCGCGCATTTCTTGCCGTCTTTCCCAAGGGAGCGGATCTGCACGTCCATCTTTCAGGGGCGGTCTATGCGGAGACCTTCATTCGCGATGCGGGCGAGGAGCACCTTTGCATCGACCCGGTAGCAATCGGGTTCGCCCTGACAAAGGATCAAAAACCGATGAAGGAGCCCTGCGGCAAGGACTTGATTCCCGCAGCCGAGCTCTCCGGAAACCTGAGCCCTGACGACCAGACCCTCTACGACCGCCTCATCGACCTGATCTCCATGCGCAGCTTTGTGCCGGCCTCAGGTGTCAGCGGTCACGACCAGTTCTTCGCCACTTTCGGCCGCTTCCCTTGGCTTGACACCACATTGCACAACGGTGAGTGGGTCGACGAGGTAGCCAGCCGGGCCGCCGCCCAAAACCAACAATACTTGGAGCTCATGGAGACGCCTCCCCATAGCAATGCCAACCAGGTCGCCGACAAACTCGGCTGGAACCCGGATTTGCCCACTCTACAAAAGGATTTGGTCAAAGCCGGCCTGTTCAACGAAGTCGCCGCGGACCAGGCAGACGTCCGTTCCGCGGAGGCTCAGCGCCGCCAGATCGAGCACTGCGAAACCCCGCGGGCCGGGCCCGCCTGCAAGGTGGAAATTCGTTACATCTACCCGATTCTGCGCGCCGCATCTCCGCAGCGAGTCTTTGCTCAAACCCTTCTCGGATTTGAAACCATACGGCAGAGCACGGAGGGCCACGAGCCCGGTTTCGTCGGCATCAACTTTGTTCAGCCCGAGGACGGCTTCGTCTCCATGCGCGATTACACGCTGCAGATGAAGATGCTCGATTATCTCCACTCCGTTTACCCCAAGGTGCACATCAGCCTTCACGCAGGCGAACTGGCTCCTGGCCTGGTCCCGCCCGAGGGCCTGCGCTTCCACATCCGCCAAGCGGTCGAGCTGGGACACGCCGAACGCATCGGCCATGGAGTCGATGCGATGTACGAAGACGACGCCCCCGGTCTGCTCAACGAGCTAGCGCAAAAACACGTGATGATCGAAATCAACCTCAGCTCCAACGAAGGCATTCTGGGCATCAAGGGCGACGAGCATCCGTTCCCGTTGTACCGCGCCGCTCATGTACCCGTCGCGCTTTCCACGGACGATGAGGGGGTCAGCCGCATCGACATCACGCACGAATACGTCCGCGCCGCGCTCGACTACCACCTGACCTACCACGACCTAAAGGTGATTGCCCGCACCGGCATGGAACACAGCTTTCTTCCCGGGCAGAGTCTGTGGGCTGTACAGGATGCCTTCAACGCTCCAGTCGAGGATTGCAAGGGCCAGCCGCTGGGAGCAGGCAGCCCGAC